>NZ_LZMP01000035.1:0-223485 GCF_001691435.1 Gordonia sp. UCD-TK1
ACCGACAGGCCCGCGTGCACCACCATGAACGGCGTCATCCCGCGGTCGCGCGCCAGCGCCGAGATCCGCGTCGCGACCTCGTGTGGGATCTCGAAGTCCACCCGCGCACCCCGCATCGACGCCACGGTCGGGCGCGGGCGGTCGGCGGGCAGCTCCAGCACATCGGGAACCCCGGCGAGCTGACGCAGCCAGTACGACAGTTGCCGGCCGACCACCGACGTCGGGTCGTCGACCGCCCGCGCCCGACCGTGGCGTCGATGCGGGGTGCGCGGGTGGACTTCGAGATCCCACACGAGGTCGCGACGCGGATCTCGGCGCTGGCGCGCGACCGCGGGATGACGCCGTTCATGGTGGTGCACGCGGGCCTGTCGGTGCTGCTCGCCCGGGTCACCGCGACCGACGACATCGCGGTGGCCACGCCCATCGCGGGTCGCGGACGCGCCGAGATCGACCAGCTGATCGGTATGTTCGTCAACACCCTGGTCCTGCGGGCCGAGGTCGACCCGTCGATGAGCTTCGCCGAACTGCTCGAGGACACCCGGGTCGTCGACCTCGACGCCTTCACCAACGCCGACGTGCCGTTCGAGACACTGGTCGAACGTCTGAACCCGACCCGGTCGAGGGCGTTCTCGCCGCTGGCACAGGTCATGCTCACGCTGACCAACGCCGGCAGCGGTTCACCGGTGCTCGAGGCGGAGGGGCTGCGGGTCGCGCCACTCGAGTCGCCGGTCACGTCCGCCCAGCTCGACCTGACGGTCGCGGTGGTCGCCCGTCCGGACCGGTCCTGGTCGGCGTCGATGGTGTACGCCACGGACCTGTTCGACGAGGGGACCGTCGAACTGCTCGCGCAGCGCCTGGTTACGCTCCTCGACGGGCTCACCGCCCGACCGGATGCCGCGGTCGGGGAGTGTCCGCTCGTGACGCCCGCGGAACGTGATCGCGTGCTGGCCTGGTCGGCGGGTGCCGCGACGCGGCCGACCGGTGCGACCCTGCCGGGCATCATCGGATCCCGGCAGCCCGGCGCGGGGGAGCCGAAAGTCGGCGAGAACGGTGTGGCCGGCCGCGGGGTCGGGTACAACGGTCGCGGCGGGTACAACGGCCTCGACGACCCCGACGGGTACAACGGCCTGAACGGGGACGCGGGTCGCTACGGTGACGATGGTTCCGACGGCAGTGGTCCCGGTGGGGATGACTGAGCGCAGCGAACACAGGGGGAATGGGGAACGCAGGACGAGACGGCAGGCGACGAGGCGAGATGGAGGCCCAACGGTGACCGATGTGGTGCATGTGGCGACGAGGTCCGACGTACCGGCCATCGTGTTCGGTTCGCGTCGCGTCAGCTACGCCGAGTTCGGTGCACGGGTCGACTCACTGGCTCGTCATCTGATCTCCATCGGTGTCGGACCCGACGTCGCCGTCGCGGTCGCCATCCCGCGGTCGGTCGAGCTTCTCGTCGCCATCCACGGCGTCGTCGCGGCGGGCGGACACTATGTCCCGCTCGACGTCGACGCGCCGTCCGACCGCACCCGGTACATGCTCGACACCGCCGATGCCCGGCTCGTTCTCGTCGCCGCCGAATCCGCTGTCGCGCTGCCGACGGACGTCACCGCGCTGGTGGTCGACACGACAGTCGAGGTCGACCTCGCCACCGCACCGGTCACCGACGGCGAACGGCTTGCGCCCCTCCAGTCCGCCGACGCGGCCTACACGTTGTTCACCTCGGGGTCGACGGGTCGTCCGAAGGGTGTGACGGTGTCGCACGCGGCGATCGTGAACCGCCTGGAGTGGATGCGGGACTGGTATGCGATCAAGGACTCGGACGTCTTCGTGCAGAAGACGCCGGTGACGTTCGATGTGTCGGTGTGGGAGTTGTTCCTGCCGTTCGCGGTGGGGGCGACGTTGGTGGTGGCCGAGCCGGATCGGCATGGTGATCCGCGGTATCTCGCCGAGTTGATCACGGCCGAGAAGGTGTCGGTCATCCATTTCGTGCCGTCGATGTTGTCGGTGTTCCTGGATGTCCTGGGCGATCGGGTGGGTGAGCTGTCGTCGTTGCGGTTGACGTTCACCTCGGGTGAGGCGTTGACCGCGCCGGTGGCGCAGGCGTTGGTGGCGGCGTTGCCGGGCAACGAGGTCCACAATCTGTACGGTCCGACCGAGGCGGCGGTGGACGTGACCGCTCATCAGGTGCGGGCGGGGGAGACGTCGGTGCCGATCGGCGTCCCGGTGCCGAGCACCACCACCCTCGTCCTCGACTCGCGACTGCAGCTCGTGCCCTCGGGCGTGCCCGGGGAGCTGTATCTGGGGGGCGTGCAACTCGCCCGCGGTTACGCCTCGCAGCCCGGCCTGACCGCCGAACGGTTCGTCGCCAGTCCCTTCGCGGCTCCCGCGCGCGGCGAGGCGGCCGACAACACCGACGGTTTCGGTGAACCCGGTGAACGTCTGTACCGTACCGGCGATCTCGTCCGCTGGAATGCGCGTGGCCAGTTGGAATACCTGGGCCGCACGGACTTCCAGGTGAAGCTTCGCGGACAGCGACTGGAGCTGGGGGAGGTCGAGTCCGTCCTCATGTCGGCGCCGGGTGTCCTCCACGCGGCCGCCACCGTGGCGAAGGTGTCCGGGCAATCACACCTCGTCGCCTATGTCTCGCCGGCGTCGGTCGACATCGACGCGGTGAAATCGGTTGTCGCGCGGACACTGCCGGCCTACATGCGGCCGACGGTGTGGATGGCACTCGAGCAGCTGCCGCTGAACAGTGCGGGCAAGGTCGCCCGGCGTAAGCTGCCGGTCCCCGAACTCACCGTCGAGGAATTCGCCGCACCCGAGTCCGACGCCGAGACCTCGATCGCGGCCATCGTCGCCGATGTGCTGGGCGCCGACCGGGTCAGCGTGACGCAGTCGTTCTTCGACCTCGGCGGCAACTCGCTGTCCGCGGCGCGTGTGGCGGCGCGCGTGGCCGACCTGCTCGACGTCGACGTGTCGGTGGGCGACCTGTTCGACGCGCCGTCGGTGCGGGATCTGGCCGCCCTGGTGTCCGGACGCGGCCGGAGCGTCCCGCGCGTCACCGCGATGCCGCGGCCCGCGCGGTTGCCGTTGTCGACGGCGCAGAGCCGCATGTGGTTCATCAACCAGTTCGACACCGCCTCGGCGGCCTACAACATCCCGATGGCCCTGCGGCTGACCGGAGCCCTCGACCTCGACGCGCTCGCGGCCGCGGTCGGCGACGTGGTCGCCAACCACGAGATCCTGCGCACCACCTACCCCAGCGACGAACAGGGGCCGTTCCAGCTCGTCACCGATGCCGACACGGCCCGCGCCCGCCTCGACTGGCAGGCGGTGGAGACCGAGGATGATCTGTTCGTCTCCGCGACCACCGGCTTCGACGTCGCCGCCGAGTTCCCCCTCCGGGTCAGGGTCCTGCGCCGCGCCGACGACGTGGTGGACGTCGTCGTCACCGTGCACCACATCGCCTTCGACGGTGAGTCGACCCCGGTCTTCGTGCGCGACCTGCTCGGCTCGTACCTGGCCCGGACGAACGCCGCACCACCGGTCGCCGCGCCCGCGGTCCAGTACGCAGACTTCGCGCTGTGGCAGCGCGAATACCTGGGCGCCGCCGACGATCCCGGCGCACCGATGGGTCGTCAACTCGCGCACTGGCGCGAGGTCCTCGCGGATCTGCCCGCGGTGACCGACCTGCCGATGGATCGCCCGCGGCCGGCCGTGCTCGACACCGCGGCCGCCGTCGAGTCCGTGACCGTCGACGACGCGCTCGCCGCCGCCCTGGAAGACTTGGCGCGCAACCGCGACGTCACGATGTTCATGGTGCTGCACGCGGCACTCGCCGTCACCGTCGCGCGGCTCGCCTCGACCCGGGACGTCGTCATCGGCACACCCATCGCCGGCCGCCCCGACGCCGCGCTCCACGACCTCGTCGGCATGTTCGTCAACACGCTCGTGCTGCGCACCGACGTCGACCCGGCATCGACCGTCGACGACCTCATCGCCACGATCCGCGCCACCGACCTCGATGCCTTCGCGCACGCCGACGTGCAATTCGATGATCTGATCGAGGAACTCGCGCCCGAGCGGTCCACGGCCTATCCGCCGCTGGTCCAGATCGCCTACACCCTCGTCGCCGCCGGGGGACAGCCGGAGGAGATCGACCGGGTGGAGCTCTCGGGTCTGAGTGCCGAACCGCTCGGGGCCGCCGCCCCGATCGCCAAGTTCGACCTCACCGTCTCGGTGTCCGAACGGACCGGGTCGTCGCCGATGCGGGCCGACTTCCTGTACGCCACCTCGTTGTTCGACGCCGCGACCATCCGGCGCTTCGCCGAGGTCTGGCTGCAGGTGATCGCCGCGATGGCCACCGACCCGTCGCTGCCCGTCGGAGACGTCGACATCGTCGGCATCGACGCCGCCGCCCTCAGCGCGCCGAGCCGCAACTCCGTCGGCGAGACGGCGCCGGCCGCCGACGGCGGGGTCACCGAGCCGGTGACCCTCACCGAACTCCTCGCGCGGCGCGACCTCGACCCGCATCGTCCGGCACTGGTCCACGACGGCACCGAGATCTCGTACGCGGAATTCGAGGAACGGACCAATCGTCTGGCTCGCCAGTTGATCTCCCGCGGGGTCGGGCCCGGTGACGTGGTCGCCGTCGGCCTCGAGCGGTCGATCGGGTCGGTGGTCGCCGTGTTCGGTGTCATCAAGGCGGGTGCCGCCTACGTGCCGATCGACCCCGCCTACCCGAGTGACCGGATCGCGTTCATGGTGGCCGATTCCGGTGTGCGCCTCGGCATCACCGATGCGCCGACGCGGGACAGGCTGGGAGAATCATCCTGCGAATGGCTCGAACTCGCCTCGCTGGACGATCCGGCCGTCGCCGGTGGACCCGTCACCGACGCCGAGCGTCATCGGCCGGTCCTTCTCGACGACCTGGCCTATCTCGTCTACACCTCCGGTTCCACCGGACGGCCGAAGGCGGTCGGGGTTCCGCATCGCGGCATCGCGAACTTCGTCGCCGCGCTGACCGAGGTCACCGGAACGCCGGCGCAGGCCCCCGACACCCGTGTCCTGCACGTCGCATCCCCGAGCTTCGACGCCTCGGTGCTGGAGATGATGTGGTCGATCGCGGTCGGGCACACCCTCGTCGTAGCGCCCGCGTCGGAGTACGCCGGCGACGCACTGGGCCGCATCCTCGAGCGCGATCGGGTCACCGACACCCTCATCACCCCCACGGTGCTGGCGACCGTCGATCCGCGCCGGGGCCGCACCGTCCGCAACCTCGTCACCGGTGGCGAGGCCTGCCCACCCGAGCTGATCGCGCGGTGGGCCACACCGGAATCCGGCCGCCGGATGTTCAACTTCTACGGCCCGTCGGAGGCCACCGTCTGGGCGACCACCGGACGATCCGAGCCCGGTGCGCCCGTGACCATCGGACGACCGGTCCGCGGCTTCGCCGCCTACGTGCTCGACGGCCGTCTGCACCCGGTACCCCAGGGCGTGGTGGGTGAGCTCTACCTGTCGAGCGGCGACTCGCTGGCGCGCGGATACCTCGGCCGCCCCGGCCTCACCGCGTCGTCGTTCGTGGCCGACCCGTTCGCCCGCGAGGCGGGCCACCGCATGTATGCCACCGGCGACCTGGTGCGGATCACCGCGACCGGCGAGATCGAGTTCGCCGGGCGCGCCGACCACCAGGTCAAGATCAACGGCCAGCGAGTCGAACTCGGCGAGATCGAATCCGTTCTCGGTGACCAGCCGGGCGTCGGCTCGGTCGTCGTGACCGGTGTCGACGACGACCACGGTCGCACCCGGCTCGTCGCCTACCTCGTGGGCGACGACACCGCCGGCGACCGCCTCGACGCCGACGCCGTCCTGGCCGGGGCGGCGGATCGGCTTGCCGGACACATGATCCCGCACTCGGCGATGGTGCTCGACGAGCTGCCCGTGACCCCGGGCGGCAAGCTCGACCGGCGCGCACTGCCGGTGCCCGAGTTCACCACGCCCGCCGACGGATACGTCGCACCGGCGACGACCGCCGAAGAGACCCTCGCGGCGATCGTCGCGGGGCTGCTGGGTCTCGACACCGTCTCGGTCACCGAGTCCTTCTTCGCGCTCGGCGGCGACTCGATCATGTCCATCCAGCTCGCGTCCGCCGCGAAGGCCGCCGGGTTGTCGCTGTCGCCGCGAGAGATCTTCGAGCAGAAGACCATTCGCGCGATGGCGCGGGTGGCGTCGGCAGGTGGGGACCGGGCCCCGATGCTCGCGGAGCCCACCGACGATGCGGCCGGACGGGTCGATCTCCCGCCGATCGTGTCCTGGCTCGTCGACGCCGCGCGGACGCCGGCCGACCTCGCCGACTTCAACCAGTCGATGGTGCTCACGGCACCGGCCGGACTCACCGTCGCCCACCTCGGCGCGGTGCTCGGCGCGGTCGTCGACGCGCATCCGATGCTGGGTGCGCGCCTGGAGTCCGTCGGGGACACCCAGACCGGTGACACTTGGACCCTCACCACCGGAACACCTTTCGATCCCGGCGCCTCGATCGTCTCGGTGGCGACGGACACCGTACCCGGCGAGGCCGGGTTCGCCGATGTGCTGGTCGATGCGCATGCGCAGGCGGCGCGCCGCCTCGACCCGGCCGCCGGGCGACTGGTCGCCGCGACGATTGTCAGTGGCGCCGCACCCGGGGAATCTCCCGACGAGGCCGACCGACCCGCACGAATCGTGCTGGTACTGCACCACCTCGGCGTCGACGCGGTGTCCTGGCCGATCCTGATCGAGGATCTGCTCACGGTCCACGCCCAGCTGGTTTCCGGGCAACCCGTGACGGTCCGCGCCGAGGAGACCTCGCAACGTGCGTGGCAGCGGGCACTCACCGCGCAGCTCGACGCCCGTCGTGGCGAAGCCGGGTACTGGCTCGAGCGCTCCCCGGCCGTCCCGACCGACTTCGGTGCGCCGCTCGACCCCGACCGCGACCGATACGGCACCCTGACCTCGATCGTCCACCGCGTCGACCCGGCCATCGTCGACCCGTTGACGACGACTGTGTGCGAGGCGTTCTCGGCGTCCGTCGTCGACGTCCTGCTCGGCACCCTCGCGCGCGCGGTCCGCTCCTGGCAACATGATCGCGGCATCGCCGACGCCGCTCCCGTCACCGTGCTCACCGAGGGGCACGGCCGATACGAGGACGTCCTGCTCACCGGCCCGGACCCGCGTCGCGCCGACCTGTCGCGCACGGTCGGCTGGTTCACCTCGATCGCCCCGCTCGCCCTCGATCCGGCCGACGACGTCGTCCACGCGGTCAAGGCGGCCAAGGAAGAACGCCTCGGCATGCCCGACTCCGGGATCGGGTTCGGCCTGCTGCGTTACGCCGCCGACGGCCGCGGCCCCGGCGACCCGGCCGCGCAACTGCATTCGCGTCCGCTGCCGACGATCGCGTTCAACTATCTCGGGACCCGCGGTACGACCGGTCAGAGCGAGGACCCGACGACCCCGGACGGGGCCGACCCCCTGTCGTCGGTCGCCCCGTCGTCCGACACCGCAGCACCGGCCGGTGCGGGCTTCCTGCCCGCACCCGACGCGCCGTTCCTGCCGGCCACGGTGTCCGACGGGGTGGCGGCCATGAGCGTGCTGACGGTCAACGCGAGCACCGGTGCGTCCTCGAAGGGGCGTGTGCTCTCGGCCGATCTGCAGTTCCCCGCGGCGATCCTGTCGCCGGAGGATGTCCGCGACATCGCACGACGGTGGACCGCGGAACTCGCCGACGTCGTCCGCCTCGTCACGGACGGCGTCGACGTCGGCCGCTCGCCGTCGGATGTCCCGGGCGCCGAGGTGACCCAGCATGACTTGGACGTCGTGGCGCAGCGGTTCCCCGGCGCGCAGGTCTGGGCCCTGTCGCCGCTGCAACGCGGGCTGTACTTCCAGTCCCAACTCGCGGGCGCCGATGAACTCGATGTGTATGTGACGCAAGCGGTTCTGCACCTCGAGGGTGAGGTCGACCTCGAGCGGCTGCGCACCGCGGTGGTCGCACTGCTCGATCACCACCGCACCCTCAAGTCGGGGTTCGTCCGGGTGCCCAGCGGGCACGTGGTCACCGTCGTGCCCGAGACGGTGCCGCTGCGCTGGCGCGTGCTCGACGTGCCGACCACCGCCGAGGTGGATGTCCGGGCTGCCGTCGACGAGGTGTCGGCGGCCGAGCGCACCGAACCGTTCGACCTCGCCGACCCGCCGCTGCTGCGAGCGGTGGTCGTGCGCCACGCACAGGGCACGAGCGTGGTCATCACCAACCATCACATCCTGTTCGACGGCTGGTCCGGGCCGCTGGTGTTGGCCGACCTGCTGGCGCTCTACGCGACCGGGACCCCGTTCACCGGTCAGGGAACGACCGAACGCACCGACTTCGCCGACTACCTGGCCCGCATCGCCGACACCGACCTCGACGCCGGTCTCGCGGCGTGGCGACGGGTCCTCGAACCGGTCGAGGAGCCGACCCTGGTCGCCCCCGGACTCACCGGCCACTCCGTCGAGGATGCCGAGAACGACTCCGCGACAGAACATCTGCCGCGCGAGCATCGCTGGGTCCTCGAACCCGACCTGGTCTCGGGTCTCGAGCGCACGGCGCGGCAATCCGGTTCGACGACGGCCACGGTGTTGCAGCTCGCCTGGGCTGTGCTGCTGTCCCGGCTGACCGACAACCGGGTGGTCACCTTCGGCGAGACCGTGTCCGGGCGTCCCGCCGGACTCGACGGCGTCGAGTCGATGGTCGGCCTGTTCATCAACACGCTGCCCGCCGTCGTCGACGTCGACCCGGACGCGACGATCGCCGAGGTGCTCGGCCGGTTGCAGTCGGACAAGACCGCCGTCCTCGATCACCAGCACATCGGCCTGCCAGAGATCCTCACCGCCGTCGGGCGGCCGCAGCTGTTCGACACCCTGACCGTGCACGAGTCCTATCCCGTCGACAATGACTCACTCGCCGGCGGTGCCGCCAGTGCCGCAGTGGGACTGTCGATCCGGGACGTCGAGGTCTCCGACGCCACGCACTACCCGCTCAACCTCGCGACCTCGCCGACCGCGTCGGGCATCGCGGTCCGGTTGACCTATCTCCCCGACGCCTTCGCCGACGACGAGATCGCCGTCTTCGCACGGTCCCTCGAACGCATCCTGTGGACCATCGCGAGCGACGCACGGACTCTGATCGCCGACATCCCGCCGATGTCGGAGGTCGACGAGACCCGCCTCGACACATGGTCGGCCGGCCCGGAGCTGATCCCGTCCGGCACCCATGTCGCCGATCTCCTACTCGAGCGCGTCGCCGCGTCGCCCGACGCGATCGCGGTGGAGAGTCCGGCCGGGGCCTCGACCCGCGCGCATTCGACCTATGCCGAATTGGGAAGCAGGGTGAGCGTTCTCGCCCGGCGGCTGGTGGGTCTGGGGGTCGGACCGGAGGTCGCGGTCGGCGTGTGCATCCCGCGGTCGACGGAGATGATCGTCGCCGTCCACGCGATTCTCGCCGCCGGTGGGCAATTCGTGCCGATGGACCCGGCCGCGCCGGCCGATCGCATCGACTATCTGGCGCGCACCGCCGATGTCGCGGCGGTGCTGATCGGCCCGGGACTGGTCCCGGCGGGCATCGAGGCCCTCGACCCCGGTGTGACCGTCGTGGCCGTCGACGACGACTCGGACGCCGGTGAGCCGGCGTCGCTCTTCGCGCCGGCGGAGCGTTCGTCGGCAGTCGTCGGCGCGAATCCGGCCTACACCATCTTCACGTCGGGTTCGACCGGTCGTCCCAAGGGCGTCACGGTGAGTCACCAAACCCTGCGCGCCCATCTCGACTACGACCGCGGCGCCTACGATTTCGGCCCCGACGACGTCTTCCTGCAGGTGTTGGAGCTCACCTTCGATCCGTCGGTCGGCGAGATCCTCCGCCCGCCGCTCTCGGGTGGCCGCCTGGTGGTCATGGAGCCGGGTGCGCATCGTGACCCGGTCGCCGTCCTGCGCTACCTCGCGGACTTCGGCGTGACGTCGGCGACGCTGGTGCCCTCGATGCTCGCCGTGCTCACCGAGGTCGCCGATCCCGAACAGCTGCGCGGTCTCTCACGGCTGCGCTACCTGCACACGGGCGGCGAGGCGCTCCCGCAGAGCGTCGCCGAGACCGTGCGCGAGCTCATCCCGCATGCCCCCGTCAGCAACCAGTACGGACCGACCGAGGCGACCATCTACGCGACCGTCGCGCGGGTCGCGGGCGACTCGGTCTCCATCGGGCGGCCCGTCGCGAACACCACCGCGCTGGTGCTCGACCATCGATTGCGCCCGGTGGCACCGGGATTCACCGGCGAGCTGTACCTCGGCGGCATCCAGTTGGCACGCGGATACACCTCGCGACCCGCGCTCACGGCCGAACGCTTCGTGCCGAACCCCTACGGCGCGCCGGGGTCTCGCCTGTACCGGACCGGTGACCTGGTCCGCTGGCGAGCCGACGGTGAGCTGGAATACCAGGGCCGCACGGACTTCCAGGTGAAGCTGCGTGGCCAGCGGATCGAGCTCGGCGAGATCGAGTCGGCCCTCACGTCGGCGCCGGGCGTCGTGTACGCGGCGGCGGCCGTCGTCGAGACCCCGGCGGGGCAGCAACTCGTGGCCTACCTGACGCCGGCCTCGGTGGACCTCGACGCGGTCAAACACTCCGTGGCGCAAGCGCTCCCGGAGTTCATGCGTCCCGGGATGTGGATGCTGCTCGACGAGATGCCGCTGAGTAGCGCGGGCAAGATCGTGCGACAGCAGTTGCCGGCGCCGACCGTCGACACCGCCGCGATCGTGCCGGTCGCCGGCCCGCGGGAAGCGGCGGCGGCGTCGGTCTTCGCCGAGCTGCTGTCGATGTCGCCGGAGAATGTCGGCGCCACCACGAACTTCTTCGACATCGGTGGCAACTCGCTGTCGGCGATGCGGGCGGCGGCCCGGCTCGGAGACGCTCTCGGTATCGATGTGACGGTGCGTGACGTCTTCGAGGCGCCGACGCCGCGCCTGCTGGCCGAACGCCTCGGCGACCGTACCGGCGGACTCCCGCCCATCGTCGCGGTGACGCCTCGTCCTGACCGGATTCCGTTGTCGTACGCCCAGCAGCGGATGTGGTTCATCAACCGTTTCGATCCGACGCTGGCGGCCTACAACATCCCGGCGGTGATGCGCCTGACCGGTGATCTCGATCCGGCCGCGCTCGGCGCCGCGATCGCCGATGTCGTCGCGCGCCATGACATCCTCCGCACCACCTATCCCGAGACCGGCGGTCAGCCGGTACAGCTGATCGCCCCGGTGGCCGACATCGCGACCCGGCTCGACCACGAGTTCGTGCCGACCGCAGCCGGGCGCGACGGGGGAGAGGTCGTACTGGCCGCGGTCACAACGGGATTCGACCTCGCCGTCGACTGGCCGGTGCGGACCAGGCTGATCGAGATCGGAACCGGTTCCGGGACATCCGAGTACATTCTCGCGGTGGTCCTGCACCACGTGGCGTCCGACGGCGAATCCCTCGGGCCGCTGGTCACCGATCTCACCGCCGCCTACCTGGCACGGGCCGCCGGTACAGAGCCGTCGTTCGAGCCACTGCCCGTCCAGTACGCCGATTACGCCATCTGGCAGCGCCGCGCCCTCGGCGATGTCGACGACGCGGCGTCGGTGATGGGTGCCCAGCTGGAGTACTGGAGCGCGCACCTGGCCGGGATGCCCGATCTCCTGGAACTCCCGACGGATCGGCCTCGCCCGGCGGTCGCGTCGCAGCGTGGCTCGCGCGTGTCCTTCACGATCCCGGCGGACGTCACCACCCGGATCGACACCGTCGCCGACGAGTTCGGGGTCACCCCGTTCATGGTGCTGCACGCGGCGCTGGCGGTCCTGCTCGCCGACCTGTCGGGAACCGACGACGTGGCGATCGGCACGCCGATCGCCGGACGTGGTGCCGCGGTACTCGATCCGCTGGTCGGCATGTTCGTGAACACGCTCGTGCTGCGTACCGCCCACGCGGCCGGTGACACGTTCGTCGACGTCCTCGGTCGCGTCCGACGCGTCGACCTCGATGCCTTCGCCCATGCCGATCTGCCGTTCGAGACCCTCGTCGACCGGCTCAACCCGGTTCGTTCCGAGGCGTTCGCCCCGCTCACCCAGGTGTGGTTGACCCTGGACCAGGCGGTGGTCCCCGAGCTCGCCGGACAGTCGCTGTCGGCCGATCTCGGCGACATCTCGGTCAGCCCGCTCGACGCGGGCGAGGTGCCGGCGAAGGTCGATCTGCTGTTCTCGATCGCGAAGGCGGACGCGGGCGAGACATGGTCGGCGGCACTGCAATACGCCACCGATCTGTTCGCGGAATCCACCGCCACCGGCTTCACGGCCCGATTCGTCAATCTGCTCGGCGCGCTCACCGCGACCCCGAGCGCCCCGGTTGCCGCGGCGCCCATCCTGCTGGCCGGTGAGGCCGAGTCGCTGGTGCCGGTACACGGCGGCCAGGCCGCCGAGGCCGTGTTGCTGGGCGAGCTGTTCACCGAGGCCGGCACGCGGTACCGGCGTCGTACCGCGGTGGTCGACGCCTCGGGCGCCACCCTGTCGTATTCCGCGCTGCACGCCCGGTCCAACCGCCTGGCGCGCTGGCTGATCGGTCGCGGCGTCGGTGCGGAAACACTGGTGGCGCTTGCGATTCCCCGGTCCGTCGACCTGTTGGTCGCGATCTGGGCGGTCGCGAAGACCGGCGGCGGTTACGTTCCCATCGATCCGGATTACCCTGCCGAACGGGTCGCGACGATGGTGGAGGACTCCGGCGCCCGGATGGGTCTGTCGGTTCACGCCGTCGGCGCGTTGCCGGACGAGGGCTTCGAGTGGCTCCGCCTCGACGACGCCGCGGTCGCCGCCGAACTCAACGCCACGTCGGATGCCCCGGTGGACCCGGCCGAGCAGACCGGTCCGGTCAGAACCGACAACGTCGCCTACGTCATCTACACCTCGGGGTCGACGGGACGCCCCAAGGGTGTCGCGGTGTCACATTCGGGACTGCGCAACTTCGCCGTGGCGAAGTCGACGGCGCTGGGAACCGAGGACGGGGCGGTGGTCCTGGGATTCGCGTCCCCGAGCTTCGACGCCTCGGTGCTCGAGTACCTCCTCGCGACGGTCAACGGGGGCACGCTCGTCTATCGGCCGTCGACCGCGGTCGGCGGTGCGGAGCTGCAGGAGTTCATGCAGCGACACGAGGTCGCCACGACCTTCCTCACGCCGTCGGTACTGTCGACGCTCGACCCGGCCGCGCTGCCCAGCCTGCAGGCGGTCTCCGTCGGCGGCGAGGCCGTGCCGCAGTCGGTGATGGACGCCTGGGCGCCGCACACCCGCATCCACAACGGATACGGCCCGACGGAGACCACGATCATGGTCGCGGTCTCCGACGCGGCGGCGCCCGGCGACCCGGTCCGCCTCGGTGGTCCGCTGCCCGGCCTCGAGTTCCTCGTGCTCGACGCCCACCTGCGGCYGGTGCCGGTCGGTGTGGCGGGGGAGCTCTACGTCCTCGGCCCCGCACTCTCGCGCGGCTATCTCGACCAGCCCGGCCTGACCGCCGCGCGGTTCGTCGCCAGTCCCCTCGCCGGGGCCGGACGCCGCATGTACCGGACCGGCGACGTCGTGCGCTGGCGCGAGTCACCGTCGGGCGACCTCACCCTCGAGTACTCCGGTCGTAGCGACGATCAGGTGAAGCTCCGCGGCCTGCGCATCGAACTCGGCGAGATCGAGGCGGTGCTGCGCTCGGCGCCCGAGGTGCGTTCCGCGGTCGTCGTCGGCATCGGCTCGTCGGGGACCCCGAGTTCGGTGGCGTCGAGCCTCGCCGCCTATGTCGTCGGTGACGGTGTAGAGGTGGACGCTCTTCGTGGTCTGCTGGCCGCGCAGCTGCCCGGACACATGGTGCCTGCCTCGATCACGGTGCTCGACGAGTTCCCGCTGACCCCGGTCGGCAAGCTGGACCGAGCGGCGCTGCCGGCTCCCGAGGTGGCTTCCGTCGAATTCGTCGCCCCGGCCACCCCGGTCGAGCAGGCGATCGCCGATGCCTACGCCGAGGTCCTCGGCGTCGAACAGATCGGTGCCACCGACAGCTTCTTCGACCTGGGCGGCAACTCCCTCTCGGCCACCCGGGTCGCGGCGACGCTGCGCGACCGCAACGGCTTCGACATCGAACTCGCGTGGTTGTTCAGCGATCCGACGGTGCGTGGCCTGGCCCGCCGACTGGCCGAGGACAACGCGGTGAGCAACGACGTGGTGATCAGCCTCCGCGGCGAGGGTTCGCGGCCGCCGCTGTTCTGCGTGCACCCGGCCGGCGGCCTGGCGTGGTTCTACGGCGGGCTGGCACCGCACCTGCGGGATCGGCCCATCTACGGACTCCAGGACCCGCATGTGGTGACCGGAGAGCCGAGCGTGACCGACGCGCGGGTGCTGGCCCGGCGCTATGTCGAGGAGATCCGGCGGGTCCAGCCGCATGGCCCCTACCATCTGCTCGGCTGGTCGGTCGGCGGCGTGATCGCCCACGCGATGGCCGTCCACCTCGGGGAACTCGGGCAGCAGGTCGCCTACCTGGGGATCATGGACTCCCGGCCGGAGGACGAACCGGTGATCGTCCACGACGTGCCGCAGCACGGGGAGCCGGTCGAGCCGGCCGCGGCGGAGCCCGGGCCGGCGATCGAGCCGGACGCGTCCACCGTGGTCGACGTCCTCGGCGGTTGGCGGGATCTCTTCGATCTCGGCGACGACGTGCAGGCGTCCACCTCCGAGGAGGTCACCGCGATCATCCGGCAGCAGATCTCCGGCATGGGCCTGCTCGCGGAGGATCAGGTGGAACGCATCATGGACAGCTTCGAGTCCTCGACCCAGGTGGTCCTCGACTACCGGCCCGATGTCTTCGCCGGCGACGTACACGTGTTCACCGCGACCGAGGACAAGGACGACCCGTCGACCCTGGCCGCGGCCTGGCGGCCGTTCGTCACCGGCGCCGTCGACAACGTCGACGTGGCCACCCACCACCTGGGGATGGCGAACGCCGACGCCCTCGCGGTCGTCGGACCAGCGCTCGATGCCCAGCTGTCGCAGGTCGACGGTGCCGGCGAGCGGACACCGGAATGAGGGGATTTGCGTGACATCATCGACCTGACCTCGCGTGAATCCGGGTGGCGAGCCACTACGTTCGACAACAACAAAGCAGGCCGGTGACGACAGTCGCCGTGCCGATGGAGAAAGGACACCCATGACGAACCCATTCGACGACGAGGACGGCCGCTTCTACGTGCTCGTGAACGACGAGAACCAGCACTCGCTGTGGCCGACGTTCGCCGACATCCCCGCCGGGTGGACCAAGGTCTTCGGCGAGGACAGCCGCGCCGCGTGCCTGGAGTACGTGGAGCAGAACTGGACCGACCTCCGGCCCAAGAGCCTCATCGAGGCGATGGAGGCGGACAAGAGCGGCGACGCCTGAGTCGGTGACGGGCCCCGACACTCGCGATCGCGAAAGTCGGTCGTGCTCGAATCTCGGGACAGTTGCACGTGGATAACAGGTAAAGAATCAACCCAGTGGTGACCTGTCGCAACTGCAGTCACAGCCGTAACATCGGATTGCAGCACAGTTACCGAAATTGTTGTGGAATATCCCACACATGTTGAGTCAGTGTTCTACTAGTTGAATGAGGTAGGGCACACTTGGTTGAAGGATCGCATGAGTACCAACGTCAGGGGAGGCGGGGACACAGCGATCGACGCTCCACGGGCGGGAAGGCAGTAATCATGGACCAGCTACTACTGGATGACATCCAGAGACGAGGGGCGATCACGCCCCACCTGACCGCTGTTCGGCTGGGCGATGACGCTCTCACCTACGGTGAACTCGCCGATCGCGTCGAGGACTACGGCAGCGTGCTGGCCGAGTACGGGATGTCGCCGACCTCGGCGTTCTACGCCGCCCTGATGCACTGCATGCCGTCTCTCGTGGACATCGACCCGGTTGATTCCCGGTTGCAGGTCATCGGCGAGATCCAGGCCTGGCTCGGCCGCGAACGCGGCGAGGTCACCTCGGTCCGGCCCCGACTCCGCGCGGTCAGCTAGATCCCGGCACCGACATACCCAACGAGACCCGCCGAAAGGCGGGTCTCGTTGTTTCCGCGGTGGGTGCGTGCGACCGGGGCAGCGACAGGCCGCGAAGAGTGCGCCTGCCGGCTACAGCCCGGCGAGGAGCAGAACGAGGAAGAGGATCGGGCCGCCGACGATCACACTGCCGGCGCCGGTCACGATGCCCGTGATCGCGCGCCCGGTGCCCTTGCGCTCCGCGGGGGCGCGTCGAACCTGTCTGACTCCGACCGCGCCGGCGACGACGGCGATCAGTCCGAGGATCGCGCCCAGTCCCAGCAGGAGGGTCAGGGGTATGGAGATCAGCCCGGTGGTGAGCGCCAGCGAGGCCGCCGGTGCGACGGAACGGCCGCCGACGGGCCGGGTCAGGTACGGCGCCGGGCGCGCCGGAAAGGTCCGCGCGGGCAGCGGCATCGCGGCCAGGGGCGCCCGGCCGGCGTTCTCCAGGTCCCAGAAGTCGCCCACCGGTGGTAATGCGGCATGTTCCCGTGCCGGCAGCCGGCCGGCGGCGCGCGTCACCATCCGCGGTGACGATTCCGCCGCGGGCTCGACCTTGGTCGGCAGCTTCGGCGACGCGGGTACCGCAACGTGCACGTCGACCCGCGTGCCGGTCGGTTCGGCCGCAGCCGGCAACTCGGTGTCGTCGAGATCGTTGACAAGCGGCCAGCGGTCATGGCGCTCGGTCGCCGGCGCAGCGAACGGATGGGTGGGTTGATCGGTACGCATGTACACCTCCTCGCCGCCCGGCTCCGGGTCGGAACCGCACCTGTCCGAGTGTAGGCGAGGAGGCGACGTACGCCGTGGGTCTAGTTGCCCTCTTGCTGGCCGCTGCCCATGCTGATCAGCTGCTGAATGGCGTCACCACTGAGCTTCCAGTCGCCGTCGACCTTGACGAAGCCGAGCTGGATGTCGACCGGCGTCGAAGAATGCGGGCTCTTCACCGCGACGGTCGCGGTGGCCTTGTCGCCGTCCTCGGTGACCTCTTTCACCGAGAACGCGTCCGGGGTGTATCCCGCGGCGGAGGCGCCCTTGGCGAAAGCCATCGCGGCCGGTTTGGTGGCCGGGTTGGTGACGTCGATGACCTGGTCGAGCTCCTCGGAGGAAGTGTTCGGGTCGATGGCCTGGCGCAGGGTTTCCTGTGCGTCGTCATTGCTGAGCCCGGTGACCTCGTCGACCGCGTCGCTGGCGGCGGTCTCGACCTGGCTCGCCGCGGACTCGACGGCGGTGGACACCGCGCTCGTCGCCTCGTCGACGGTGTCGGTGGACTCCGAACAACCGGTGGCGACGAACAAAGCGGCCCCGGCGAGGGCGACGGCAGCGACGGACTTCCGGATCTTCATGCGACTCTCCTCGATGCAGTTGTCTATCCGCGGCGCTTCTCCGCAGTGAGCCAACACTAACTCACCGGCCACCGGAATTAATCGGACCGCGGTCCGGTTATGCTCGGTGTAACCATCACAAGGAGGCGCGACATGCAGTTCGGACTCTTCAGCGTCAGTGACATCACCACCGACCCGACCACGGGCACGACGCCCACAGAACACGAGCGGATCAAGGCGATCGAGCAGATCGCCAAGAAGGCCGAGGACATCGGGCTCGACGTGTTCGCGCTCGGTGAGCACCACAACGAGCCCTTCTTCTCGTCGTCGCCCACCACGACCCTGGCCTACATCGCGGCGCAGACCGAGCGCCTGCAACTGAGTACCGCGACCACGCTGATCACGACCAACGACCCGGTCAAGATCGCCGAGGACTTCGCGATGCTGCAGCATCTGGCGGACGGGCGTGTCGACCTGATGCTCGGGCGCGGCAACACCGGTCCGGTCTATCCGTGGTTCGGCCAGGACATCCGCCAGGGGATCCCGCTGGCGATCGAGAACTACCACCTCCTGCATAGGTTGTGGACCGAGCATGTGGTGGATTGGGAAGGACAGTTCCGGACCCCGCTGACGTCCTTCACCTCGACGCCGCGCCCGCTCGACGGCGTGGCACCGTTCGTCTGGCACGGTTCGATCCGCAGTCCCGAGATCGCCGAGCAGGCGGCCTACTACGGGGACGGGTTCTTCGCGAACAACATCTTCTGGCCCAACGAGCACTTCCAGCGGCTGATCAACTTCTACCGCGAACGGTACGAGCACTACGGCCACGGCAAGGCCCACCAGGCCGTTGTCGGGCTCGGCGGACAGTTCTTCATCCGGCCGAAGTCGCAGGACGCGGTGCGCGAGTTCCGCCCGTACTTCGACAACGCGCCGGTGTACGGACACGGTCCGTCGCTCGAGGACTTCACCTCGCAGACGCCGCTGACCGTCGGCAGCCCGGCCGAGTTCGTCGACAAGACGCTGACCTTCCGGGAGACCTTCGGCGACTACCAGCGTCAGCTGTTCCTCGTCGATCATGCGGGACTGCCGCTCAAGACCGTGCTGGAGCAGCTCGACCTGCTGGGCGAGGTGCTACCGGACCTGCGCGCCGGGTTTGCGGAGGGACGTCCCGACGACGTTCCCGACGCGCCGACGCACGCCTCGCTCGTCGCCGCCCGCCAGGAAGCCGATCAGGATGTGGAGGTGTCCTCGTGACCGCCCTGCGGATCGTCGCGGTGAATGCCGGTCTCTCTGAACCGTCGTCGACGCGACTGCTCGTCGACCGGATGGTCGCCGCCGTCACCGAAGGACTCGGGGCGGGCCGCTCGGACGTCGAGATCGTCGACCTGCGTGACCTCGCCGCCGACCTGGGACAGGCGATGACGGTCGGCTTCGCCTCGGGCCGGGCACGCGCGGCACTCGACGCGGTCGAGGGGGCCGATGCCCTGATCGTGGCGACGCCGGTCTTCAACGCGTCGTACAGCGGCCTGTTCAAGATGTTCTTCGATCTCGTCGACATCGACGCCATGTCGGGCAAACCGGTGCTGATCGGCGCGACCGGCGGCAGTCCGCGCCACTCGATGGTGCTCGACCACGCGCTGCGACCGTTGTTCGCCTACCTACGTGCCGTCGTCCTGCCGACCGGCGTCTACGCCGCGTCGGCGGACTGGGCGGGCGCCGGTGGGGACACCGCGTCGTTGAACGACCGGATCGGCCGTGCCGCAGCCGAACTCGTCTCGCTCCTCGGACCGAGGGGTGGCACGGGCCCGGGGAGTGCCGCCGGCGACGGGGAACCGCCGCGCGCGGCCGTGGCCGACGGCAGGCAGCAGGCGGTCGAGGCCGCGGGGATCGCGAACTTCGCGAGGTTGCTCGGAACGGCGTGATGCGCCCTCACTCGGGGGCGGCGCGCCCCGGGGTGTTGGCCCGGGCGCGCAGCCGTGAGTGCGGCAGCGGCGGCGCGGGCAGGTGCTGCGTCGAACCGACGTAACCCTGCACCTGCCCGAAGCGTTCGCTGCGCGCCTCCCACTGGTCCCGGTAGCCGACGATGTCGTCGTGTGTGCGCCCGATGAAGTTCCACCACATGACGATGTCCTCCGCCAGCGGTGCGCCGCCGAGGAGGATCACCCGGGCGTCGGTCTCGGCGACGTTGGTGAGCGTGATCCGCTTTGCGCCCAACCCGATGTAGCCCAGCTCGGTGCGGGCCAGCGGTGCGGCGTCGGCGCCAACGACCTCGACGGTGCCGGTGTCGACGAGAACGCCGTGTTCGTGTTCGGGGTCGACGTCGATGTCGATGGCGGCGCCGGGTGCGAAGTCGAGCTGGGCGCCGGTCAACGGCGTGAACGTGTGCACCGGCGAGCGGGTGCCGAACAGTTCGCCGAGAAAGACCTTGGCGGTGACCCCGCCGAGGTCGAGAGCATCAGGCCGGTGGTGTGCGAAGTCGCGTGCGGTGTCGGCATTCTCGGCCGGCAACGCGACCCATAGCTGCACCCCGTGCAGGGTGGTGGTGTCGGGTGTCGAGACCTCGGTGTGGGCGATGCCGTGCCCGGCGGTCATGAGGTTGATCTCGCCGGGGCGGACCATCGCGTGGTTGCCCATCGTGTCGCGGTGCTCGACGCCGCCGGTGAACAGCCAGCTGACCGTCTGGAGTCCGGTGTGCGGGTGTGGTGGCACGTCCATCCCGCCGCTGCTCGCGACGTCATCGGGGCCGTAGTGGTCGATGAAGCACCAGGCTCCGATCAGCGAACGTGACCGCTGCGGGAGGGTCCGGTGCACCGTCATCGCGCGTGGGCCGCCGAGCGGTACGTCGCGCGCGGTCAGGACGTCCATGTGGAGGAGGCCCGGGCCCGCGGCGACGCCGGCATCGGCATGGCACTCGACCTCGACCGGGTCCGTCTCGAGATTGCTCATGGAACCATTGTCCGCGACCGCGGCACGGACGTCCGCGAACCCGGCGGAGATCGCGGTCAGACCAGCGTGGGGTTCTCGAAACGCATCGTGATCCGATCGACCGAGCTCGACATCAGGGCGTGCCGCCCCAACTGCAGGGATCGGAGTTCGTCGGCGATGGGGTGGTCGCCGAGGGTCAGGCGCGCGCCGCCGATGCGGGTGCGGGTCCCGGTGGTCGAGGTGAGCCGCCACGGTGTCATCCGCGTGATCCCGTCCAGCTGCGAATAGGCGTGCAACACGGTGTCGGCGGTCGAGTCCGGGACCTTGAGCCCCGGCTTCACACTCAGGTCGGCGACGAGTGCGCCGTCGGACACGAGGCGGCCGCGTCTGGTGGCGGAGGAGTGATCGACCTCGAACTCGGCGAGTGTCTTCGGGAATCCCCAGATGCCGCGCCCGGCGGCCAGGGTGAAGTCGCCGTCGACGGGGAGCCGGTGCACCAGCGCACGCGCGTCCCCCTTCAGCAGTGAGCGCACTGCCCGGATCGGCGAGGCGGGTGGGGTGGTCGGATCCTCGACGAGGAAGCACACGCCGAACTCGTTGTACGGTCCGAGGTCGCCGTCGACGTAGTCGACGAACACGAGCATGCACATGGTGCGACCCGGTCGAATGCGCAACGGGCGAAGCGTCCCGGGCTGTGCCGATTCGGCGTCGATGGCCCGTGCCACGGCCCGGGTGTCGGCGGTGAAACCGGCGACGAAGCACCGTGCGTGCCGGATCTCGACCGGCATGGTCACCGGGGTACCGAGTACATCGTGCGTCGAAGGTGCGCTCACCTGTTCTGCTCCTGCGTGTCGGGTCGGGTCGGGTCGGGTCGCCGGACCACGCCGGCACGATCACCTTTTTAGAACATGTTCTAGTCTTGCATGCCTTCGCTCCCGGCGGGACCCATCCGGGTGGTGTCCCCAAGAATGTGGACACGCCAGCGGTCAGATCGGGACCAGTTGATGTAGTTTCGCGCTCCGACGGGTGATATGTCCGACTCGGCACGTAGCTTTGGTCGAGGTTTCAGTAACGTGAAGCTGAGTAAAGGCTGAGAGTCTCGCATGTGCCTCGTGGGGGTGTTGGTGAACGACGAGCAGACGACCTTGATCGACGAGGATTCGTCGGAGGGTCATGCAGCGATCCGGGTTGGAATGGTCGACGACCATCGGTCCCCGATCTGGGGAATCGAACGAGTGTTGGACCCAGTTTCGGACATCTCGTTGGTCTGCTCGGCGACGACGGTTGCCGGCGTGCTCAGTGTCATGCAGCTCGACGTGGTCCTGCTGGACCTCCGTCTCGACGACGGCACCACGCCTCGCGAGAACGTCAACGCATTGTCGGCGGCCGGAGTGGCCACCGTCGTGTACACCTCTGGAGAGCATCCGGCGCTGTTGAGATCGGCGGCGCGCGCCGGAGCGCTCGGCGTGGTGCTCAAGTCGGCGGACGAGTCGGTCATCATCGACGCCATCCGGGCGGCCGCCGACGGCCGGGCGGTCCTCACCACAGAATGGGCTGCCGCCATAGACGGCGACCCCGAACTGGCGACTGTCGACCTGTCGCCTCAGTTGCAGAAAGTGTTGGCGCTGTACGCGTCCGGCGAGACGTCGGCCCGAGTCGGGGCTGCTCTCGGGGTCTCCGCGGAGACGGTCAACGAGTACCTCAAGCGAATTCGCCAGAAATATGCGGACGCCGGGCGGCCGACGCGCACCAAGGTGGATCTCTTCAAGCGTGCCGTCGAAGACGGATGGCTCCCGGTGCCGCAGCGGTACCGGCACGAGGGACGGTCAACACCTGACGGGGCCTGGGGGCGAACGAAACATGGCTGACGGCATGGCAGCGGGAGTCGAGTCCCCATTTCTGGGTCTACCGACAGTTACTACGCCGTCTTAACGTTGGAACAGATTGATTTGGGGCGTCGGGGACACACGAGATAGCGCCGGTCTGAACAGGGGATGGGAACAATGACGGTCACTTCAGATATCTTCCGAGCCAGGACGGCGGCCGCACCGCGGCACGGAGTCGTGCCACGGCAACGTTCCAAGCCGGTTGATTACCTGGTTCCCGTCGAACGCTCAGCGGCGGTGACACGTCCGAGTCTGTCGGACCGGGAGGTCGAGGTTCTGCTCGCCTGGCTAGCCGCCGAGTCCAAAGAAGATGCCGCCGCACGACTCTTCATCTCGGCGTCCACGGTGAGCACGCACCTTGCGCGCATCCGGGCGAAGTACACCGCGGTCGGGCGAAGTGCGCCGACGAAAACCCACCTTTTCGCGCGAGCACTCCAGGACGGTTACACCGGTCTCGACCAGTGGTGAGGCCTGGCCCTCGAATACTGAGCGCTCAGCGCAGGTCGCGTTCGATACGCGGCCAGGTCTGGTACAGGTCGTCCTGCCAGTAACCCCATGAGTGGGTGCCGGTCGGGCGGAAGTTCACCTCGACCGGGAGGTCGAGCGCACGCATACGCTCGACCATCTGGCGCGTGCAGATGTCGATGGCGACCTCGATCCCGCCGCCCACGATCGCCTGGTTCGCCAGCGTGAAACCGTCGCCCGCGATACTCGGGTCGGTCAGCTGCTCGTGGACACCCGGTGCTCCCGTCCCGGTCGTCATGTAGACCTTGCTGCCGCGCAGTTTCGCCGCGTTCAGGTACGGATCGTTGGCTCGCCAGCCGGGACCGTCGAGCGGGCCCCACATGTTGGTCATGTCCGCCTGACCGCGGTCCTCGACGACCAATCGGATGTACTGCTGGCCGGCCGGGTCGCTGGTCCGAGCGCACCCGCTGAAGGCGGCGACGGATCGGTACAACCCGGGGGCGGCGATGGCGAGATTGAGCACCGAGGTCCCCGCCATCGAGATCCCCGCGATCGCGTTGACGCCGGTGGTGTCGAACTCGTCGTCGATCAGGGGCGGCAGTTCTTTCGTGAGGAAGGTCTGCCATTTGTTGCGCCCGAGAGCGGGATCGTCGCGCTGCCAGTCGGTGTAGTACGAGTAGGCGCCACCGATCGGGGTGACGACGTAGGCGTGCCGGTCGGCGAAGTACCGCTTGTAGGTGGTCCGTGCGTCCCAGGTCGCGGAGTCCTCCCCGCCACCGGCACCGTTGAGCAGGTAGAGGGTGGGCGCCGGCCGGGATCGATCCCGTGGCGTGAGGACCGTGACCGGGACCGTACGGTTCATGGACGCGGAGTGGACGAGTAGCGTCACCTGCTGCCGGTCATCGGTGTAGGAGTCGACGATGCGGGAACCGTCGGAGCCCGAGGGCGCGGCGGACGCCGTCGCCCCGGGAGCGGTCGCGAGGCCCGCGACGACCGCACCTACCGTCAGCAGCCCGGCGAGGAGTCGCCACCCGCCGGAATGTCGCCGTCGCTGTTCAAGACGACCGATTCCGTTCACTTCGTACCCACTCGTTCTCGAGATCCTGTCGGGATCTGACGCACCGACGCGCCGGCCCCACAGTCTATGGATCGCCCGCCCCTGGTGAAACGATACGAGCGGAGATTGCCACGACTGTCACCCGAAGGATCGAATTCCGGACAGGCCTAGAGCGAGACCTGGGCGAGGATCGGCGTCGTCGGCTGCGGCGAACCGCCGGCCGGTTCGATGGTGACCGCGAGCACGCTCGACCCGCGCACGTCGTCCACCACCACCGGGGCGGTGTCGTCTCCGGGGATCAGCCCGGCCGGCACCGGCTGCGGTGCGCCGCCCACCAGCCACAACTGATAGGTGCTGTCGGCCGGGATGGGCGTGCGCAGGTCCCGCAGGAGCGCGACCGCCTGGTCGGCCGATTCGGACGTCACCACCGCGATGGTGCCCCGGTCGTCGGCCAATGGCTCGACGCTCACGGACGCGTCCGCGGCGGTGAGTACCCCGAGCACCTCACGCTGGGAGTCGCTGAGCGCCGTCGACGAGGTGGACGACTCGGGGGCGGTGGTGCGACCGATGAGCACGCCTGCCCCCAGCGCCACGGCCACGGTCACCGCCGCGGCCGCCAGGATCGCCTTTGCGCGTGCCGGGCGCCGCGCGGTCCCACCCGATCGATGCTGTCCGTGGCGCGAGTCGCGGGGCCGCAATTCGACCGGCGGTGGTGGCGGCGCGAGGTCGCTCTCGCCGGATCGGCCCGTTCCCGCGGGTGCGACCGGCGGGACGGGATCGACCGCGGCGGCCGGGTTCTGCGGGCCCGGATCGATGCCTGAGGGTACGTAGGCCTCCGGGGTCAGCGCCGCACCCTCGAAGACGTGCTGCAGCACCCGGTCCCGGAGTTCGGGCGGTGCGTCGAGCGCATAGGTCGTCGCGAAACCCGCCATGGCCGCCTGGATGTCGGCGATCTGGGCGTCGTGTTCCGCCCGCTCGTGGGGTGGAAGTGCGGCGAGTTCTGACTCGACGCGTCTGGTCTCGTCGGGGGTCAGCGCGCCGACGGCGAACAATTCGACGTGGTCGTCGAGCCAGGTGGCCCCGCGGTCCCCGGTCGTATCGGATGTGGTCATTGTGGGATCAGGCGTCCTCGTGCGTCCTCAGGCAGGTTCTCAACCGACGCAGGCCATCTCGAATCCGAGATTTGATGGTGGGCAAGGGGGTATCGGTGTGCCGGGCGACCTCGGGATAGGTCAGGCCCCCGAAATACGACATCTCGATGCAGCTCCGTTGCAGTTCCGTGAGCGTGCCGAGACATGTTCGTAGCGTACGCGCCTCGTCGGTCTGCACAACGACCTCGAGCGGTATGTTCCGCGGTGTCTCCACCGAGACCGCGCCATACTGCGACATGCGCTGTTGCTGGAGCTCCTCGGATCGGACGCGGTCGACGGCCCGCCGGTGGGCGATGGTCATCATCCATGTGATGACCGAACCGCGCCCGGGCTGGTACTCGCCGGCCTTCTGCCAGTACTGGAGGTACGCCTCCTGGACGATCTCCTCCGCGTACTGACGGTCCCGCACGACGCGGAACGCGAGTCCGTAGATCCGTGAACTCGTGCGGTCGTACAGCGTGGAGAACGCGGTCCGGTCGCCTGTCGCGGCTGCGGCCAGCAACTCCCGCAGCATCTGTGCTTCGCCCCCGCGTCCGTGGTGCGCGTCGGTGGCCGCGCTGCCATCGTCCGGTGTCACGGTTCCACGGTAACGAAGACGTAGGGATTTCTCGGGTGATCGTCGATCCCGGGGCTACCGATCGCGAATTCATGGATCACTGACCTGCAGATCACCGGTTGGCGGCGCGGCGGTACAGGATGAGCGAGGCGGGTATGCACACCGCCAGTATGACCAGTGCCGATCCCACCGAGTATCCGACCGCGTGGTCGGCGACCCATCCGGTGGCCTCGGGGAAGGTCGGCGGTGCCTCGTTGCCGAAGAGCTGCCGGGACGCGGTCGCCACTGCCGTCACCGGATTCCACTCGGCGATCGCACGCAGCGGACCCGGCAGGCTCTGGGCGGAGATGAACGCGCTCGACAGGAACGTGACCGGGAACATCCACAAGAACCCGATGCTCTGTGCGGCTTCGACATTCGGCGCGGCGAGACCGGTCACCGCACCCACCCACGCCATGGCGAGCGCGAACAGTCCGATGATGCCGAAGGCGAGGGCGGCGTCGCCGGCACTGCCCTGGACCCGCCAGCCGATGGCGAGCCCGCACGCGACCATCACCGCGAGGCCGACGACGCCCAGGAGCATGTCCGAGGTGACACGGCCGCTGATGACGCCCAACCGGGACATCGGTAGCGACCGCAGCCGGTCGACGATGCCGTCGGAGGTGTCGTTGGCCAGACCGACCGTGGTGAAGGCCGCGTTGAAGACGACGGTCTGCGTGAAGATGCCGGCCATCAGGAATTCCCGGTAGGAACCCCCGCCGAAGGTCGCGCCGAAGACGTAGGCGAACAGGAACACGAACATCAGCGGCTGGATGGTGGCACTGATCAGCAGGGTGGGAATTCGCTTGACGGTGAGCAGGTTTCGTTCGACCAGCACTGCGGTGTCAGTGAGCATGGAGTCGATCCGTTCGGGTCGTCGGGGCGTGGGAGAGATCGGGATCGGCGTCGGCCACCGTCGGGATGACGGTGGTCTCGGCATCGGCCGTGGCCGATGTTTCGCCGTGGTCACTGCCGCCATCGTTGTCCGGCGTGTCCCGCTCCGTGAGGGCCAGGAACACATCGTCGAGGGTCGGCGTCGCGACGGTGGCGTCGACGACGACGATTCCGACGGCGTCGAGCGCCCGGACGGCGGCGACCGCGCTGCGGCTCCCGTCGCTGACCGGCAGGGACCACCGTGAGTTGTCGGTGTGTGCCGGGTCGGGGCGATCCGACTCGTCGAGTCGTTCGGGCATGCCGAGTCCGACCTCGGCGAGGGTCGTGGCGACCAGCTCGTCGTGAGCGGTCCCGTCCGAACGCACCTCGATGGTGAGGATCGACGCACCGGTGGAGGCCTTGAGGTCGGCGGCACTGCCCTGGGCCCGGATCGTCCCGTGGTCGATGACGGTGATCTCGTCGGCCAGGGCGTCGGCCTCTTCCAGGTACTGCGTCGTGAGCAGGACCGTCGCGCCGTTCGCGACCTGTTCGGTGATGACCTCCCACATCTGGCGTCGCCCACGGGGATCCAGCCCGGTCGTCGGTTCGTCGAGGATGACCAGGGACGGTCGGTTGATCAGGGCGCCGGCGAGATCGAGCCGCCGGCGCATGCCGCCGGAGTAGGTACGCATCGGGCGGTCCGCGGCGTCCTGCAGGGCGAGGTCGGCGATCAGTTCGCGCGCCCGTGCCGAGGCCTCGCCCCGGGAGAGGCCGTACAGCTGACCGACCATCCGCAGGTTCTCGAAACCGGTCAGGTTACCGTCGACGGCGGCGTACTGCCCGGACACGCCGATGATCTTGCGGGCTGCGCCGGGCTCGGCGAGCGCGTCGACACCGTCGACCACGACGCTGCCCTCGTCGGGCTTCATCRGCGTCGCCACCGCGCGGACGGTGGTGGTCTTGCCGGCTCCGTTGGGGCCGAGCAGCGCGTGCACGGTGCCGGCGGGCACGGTCAGGTCCAGGCCGTTGAGGGCATGGACGCGGCGACCCCGGCCGAACAGCCCGGTGCGGAACGTCTTTCGCAGSCCGCGCAGCTCGAGGGCGTTGCGGGCGGGGGAGACGCCATCGGTGGACGTCTCGCCGGGAGTCGTGACCGGACCGGACGGCGACGCCGTGGTCCCCGGAGTGGTTTCGGCCGACGTGGTGTCAGCCATACTGTGCCGCCCCATGTGTGACCTCCCTTTCACTGTTCTGCGAACGTTCCATCGCGCGGATCAGGCTGGCGGGCCGCATGTCTCGCCAGTTCTCCTCGACGTACTCGAGGCACTCGTCGTGAGCCGACGGACCGAACACGACGGTCCAACCGTCGGGGACGGGGGCGAAGTCCGGCCACAAGGAATGCTGGTTCTCGTGATTGACGAGGACGCGGAAGGTCCCCTCGGTGTCGTCGAACGGGTTCGTCATGATTCCTCCTCCTGTGCTGCGATTCCCGGTGTGCCCGGGTCTGATTCGATCGGGCCTGATTCGATTGCGGTCAGCCACTCGGAGACGTTCTCCGGCAGCAACATGCGTGCGTGGGTGCTGGTCGCCTGGACCTCGACGACGCGACCGGTGACCTTGCTGCGCCAGTCGGCGACCGCCGGCGGGCCGTCGTGCGCGTCCACGGTCGCGGTGACGAAGGTGAGGTCGCCGTCGAAGACCCGGGGTCGCCAGTTCCGGGCGAGTGGGGACGCGTGGCGGAACACCTCGTGCACGGTCGTGAGCGTCTCCTCGGACAAGCCGCCGAGCGCGCCGCCCGCCGCGGAGATGACGCGGAACGCGTCCGCGACCGAGGGCTCGGTGCCCTCCTCGCCACCGTCGGGGACGTCGAGTCCGAACTCGCGCATGAGTTCTGCGATCGACGCCTCGGTGTCGAGGTCGGGCCGTTCGGCGACGACGTAACTGTCGAGCACGACGAGTTGCTCGACGGTTTCGCCGGCCTCCTGGAGTTGCACGGCCATCTCGTGGGCGATCAACCCGCCCAGCGACCACCCGAGCAGGTGGTACGGCCCCTCCGGTGACACCGTGCGCAGCTTTGCCACGTACACCTGGGCGAGGTCGGCGATCGTCTGCGGGCACGGATCACCGGCGAACGCCGGGTGCTGTAGGCCGTAGACCGCGCGGTCGGCAGGCAGGTGGGGCAGCAGGGAGGTGAAGCTCCAGGACAGTCCGATCGCCGGGTGGACCACGAAGAGCGGTGCGGGAGCATCGCTTCCGGCGTCGCTGCTGGTGCGGCGCAACGGCAGGAGGGTGTCGAGACCGGAGGCCGACGGTCCGGTGTCCCCGTCGGAGTGCGCCCCTCCGTCGAGCAGCTCGGCGAGTTCGGCGGGACTCGGGGCCCCGAACAGCGACTGCGCCGCCAGGTGCTGTCCGGTGAGCTCGCTCAGCTTGCCGGTCACGGCGGTGGCCATCAGGGAGTTGCCACCCAGGTCGAAGAATCCGTCGTCGGCACCGATGGCATCGAGGTCGACCTCGAGCACCTCCGCGAAGACGCGGGCGATGGTCGTCTCGGTCCCGGGGGCCGGCGCTCGGCCCGAGGCGGAGACGGCCGGGGTCGGCAGCGCCGCGCGGTCGAGTTTGCCGGTGGGGGTCAGCGGAATGTTCTCGAGCACGGAGACGGACACCGGCACCATGTGCCGCGGCAGCCGTCGTCCCACCCGGCGCCGCAGGTCGGCGGGATCGGGTTCGTGCCCGCGCGTCGCTGTCACGTAGCTGCGCAGGATCGCCTGGGCCCCGGTGCCGTTGACGAGTGTCACGGCGAAGTCGACGTCGGGTTCGGCGGCGAGCGCGTCGTCGATCTCACCCAGTTCGATGCGGAATCCGCGGACCTGCACCTGGGAATCGCTGCGGCCGACGTAGAGGAGCTGCCCGTCGCCGGTCCAGCGGACCAGGTCGCCGGTGCGGTACATCCGTTGGCCGGCGAACCTGGGCCCGGTGACCATCGGAGCCGGGACGAACCGGACCGCGGTGAGGCCGGGCCGACGGTGATAGCCGCGCGTGAGCTGCACGCCGGTCAGGTACAGGTCGCCGGTGACGCCGGGCGGCACCGGATGCAGCCGATCGTCGAGGACGAGCGCGCCGACGCCGTTGTTCGGCGTGCCGATCGTCAGCGGCGTGTTCGGGGTCAGCGACCGGCTGCCGGTCGTGATGATCGTCGTCTCGGTGGGTCCGTAGACGTTGATCATCGTGCGACCGGGCGACCAGCGCCGCACGAGGTCGGTTCCGTAGGCCTCGCCACCGACCGCGAGTGCGCGCAGTGACGGCACGGCGGCGGGGTCCATGCTGGCGACCGCGGCGGGGGTGATGAACGCATGCGTCGCCTGGCGCGCCCTGATCACGTCGCTGAGCGCAGTGCCGCCGTAGACGTGGGGTTCGACGATGGTCAGTGCCGACGAACCGGCCAGCGCGAGCAGCATCTCCAGCACGGAGGCGTCGAAACTCGGTGAGGCGAAGTGCAACACGCGGGACGTGGGTCCGGGGGTCATCCGTTCCGCGAGTTCGTCGTGCACCGCGCGCAACCCGCTGTGCGGGACCAGGACGCCCTTGGGCTTACCGGTCGATCCCGACGTGTAGATGATGTAGGCCAACTGATCCGGGCGGATCGTCGACGCCCGCTCGGCGTCGGTGATCGGCGCCGGCGAGGAGTGCTTCATGCGGGTCCGGGTCGACGCGGCGTCCAGGACGAGGGTCGGTACCTCGCTCCCGGCCGAGCTCTCCGCGATGCGTTCCCACGACGACGAGGTCGTCACGACCAGCTGCGCGCCGCTGTCGTCGAGCATGTGCGCGATGCGGTCGGCGGGATACTCGGGGTCGATGGGAACGTATGCGGCGCCGGCCTTCACGATCGCCCAGATCGCCACCAGGGAGTCGATGGAACGGCTGATCGCCATCGCGACCACAGGTTCGCGGGACGACCGGACGTCGGGACCCTCGGTCCCCGGCTCGTCGTCCGAGCGCGAGTAGGCCCCCACCCCGCGGCCCAGGAGGACCCGGGCCAGCCGGTTCGAGCGGGCGTCGAGTTCGGCGTAGGTGAGCGTCTCGGGGCCCTCGCCGTCCGCGGTGGGCTGCCCGATCGCGGCGAGCCCGTCGGGGTGCCGCCGCACCGCATCGGCGATCAGCACGTCCAGCGTCGTCGGTGCGTTGCCGCGCGGTCCGAGAGCGGGGGTGCGCTCGGCCACCTCGAGGGGGTCGGTGATGCGGATGTCGCCGATCGCGCGGCCGGGGTCGCCGAGCATGCCGCGCAACACGCGCATGAGCCGCGTTCCCAGCATCTGGGCGTCGTCGTGGCCGTATCGCGCCGCGTCGTAGGTGATCTGGACCGCGGCGTCGGTGTCGGAGTCGGTCGCGCCCAGGCCGGTGACGGTGAACTGCAGGTCGAACTTGGCTGCGAGGGAGTCGAATTCGGCCACCTCGGCCATCAGGTCGTCGTCCATCGGAACGGCGGTCCCGGCGAGGGAGTCCGCACCGCCCACCGGGGTCGGCGCGCCCCCGGCGAAGTCGTGCACCGACAACGCCACCTGGAAGAGCGGGTGTCGACCGTGCGCGCGTTCGGGATTGAGCGCGGTCACGATGTCGTCGAAGGGCACCCCCCGGTGATCGAGGGCGTCGATGTCGGTGTCGCGGGTCCGGCGGACGAGTGCGGCGACGGTCTCCGCGCTGCGCAGGTGGCTGCGCAGCGGCACCATGTTGACGAACATGCCGACCACGCCGCTGTAGTCGCGGTCGACGCCGGTCATACCGGTGCGGTTGTCGACCGGACTGCCGATGACCAGGTCATCGCCGACGCCCAGACGGTGCAGCAGGATCGCCAGTGCGGTGTGCAGGACGGAGAACGGCGTCGTCGACTGTTCGCGGGCAAAGGCGGTCAGGCCCGCCCGGGTGTGTGCCGGGAGCGGCAGACTCACCGACCGGGCACCCGAACCACGTCTGCCGCCGCCGACCGGTTCCACCGTGCTCTCGGCGGGCGCACCTGCCAGGTGATCGGTCCAGAATCCCAGCTCGTCGGTCGCCGCGGGCGCTGTCGCACTCTCGACGGCGTGGTCGCGGTAGTCGAGAGCGGCCGCCTCCCAGGTCTCGGCGCGGCCGGCGCGTCGTTCTCGGTAGGCCTGCGCCAGGTCACCGACGAGGGTCGGCAACGACGCGCCGTCGGCGGCGATGTGATGGACGACGAGCAGGAGGATGTGCGTCGCGGTCTCGCCACGCGCACCGGGGTCCGCGACGACCGTGGCACGCAGCGGCGCCTCGGTGGTCGGGTCGATGGGCGTCGATGCGAGGCGCGCGATCTCGCTCATCAGCGCGTCGGGGTCCGCGGGGACGACGGGGGTCAGCGAGCCGACGACGGCCGCGGGATCGTCGAGCACCCGGCCCGTCGGTGTCCCGTCGACCGCCTCGAAGACGGTCCGCAGGCTGGTGTGCCGGGCGACGACATCGGTGAGTGCACCGCGGAGGGCCGCGAGATCGATGTCCCCGGTCAGTCGCAGGACGAAGGGCATCAGGTACTCGGTCGACGCGGGGTCGGCCGCCGCCAGCGACCACAGGCGGCGCTGGACCGGTGCGAGCGGGAATGTCTCCCGTCGGACCGGGCGACCCGACGACTCGTCGGACTCCGCGGTCGGCGCCCAGTCGGCCGGCAGGCTGATCAGGTCCGCGAGGGCTTCGGCGGTCGGGTGGTCGAAGACGTCCCGGACGCGGAGGCGGCCGTCGGCCGACACGCGGTTGATCCGACTGACCAGGGTGGTCGCCTGCAGCGAGGTGCCACCCAGCAGGAAGAAGTCGTCGGTGGCACCGATCTCCTCGCGGGCGAGGCCGAGCACGTCGGCGATGATGCCGACCAGCGCGGTCTCGGCATCACCGCGCGGTGCGCGACCGACGGACGACATGCTGCTCGACGACGGCTCCGGCAGTGCCCGATGGTCGAGCTTGCCGTTGCCGGTCAGCGGGATCTCGTCCAGCACGACGATCGCGGACGGGACCATGTGGCGCGGCAGGCGGCTGCGGACCGACTCCAACACCCCTGCGGTGTCCACTGTTTCCGGGGCGTCTGCGGACTCGGGGTCGCCGGCCGCCCCGGCGGAGCGCGTCACGTAACCGACCAGGGTGGCCGATGCGCTCTCGCCGCGGACGACGGTGGTGGCGAAGTCGATTCCGTCCACGGCCGCCAGTGCCGCACTCACCTCGTCGAGTTCGATGCGGAAACCGCGGACCTTCACCTGGTTGTCACTGCGACCGTGGTAGGTCAGCGCGCCGTCGGCGTCGCGATGCACGATGTCACCGGTGCGGTACATGACGGCGCCGTTTCCGTCGGGGGAGGCCACGAACCGGCCGGCGGTCAGACTGCGCCGCCCCAGGTAGCCCCGTGCCACTCCCGGCCCGCTGAGGTAGAGCTCGCCGGGGACGTGGTCGGGCAGCGGGCGCAACCGGTGGTCGAGGACGAGAGCGGTGCATTCGTGGACCGGCGTGCCGATGGTGATCGGCTCACCCGGGCGCAGCGGCGCCGACATCGTCGCGACGATGGTCGTCTCGGTCGGTCCGTAGGAGTTGATGTAGCGACGGCCGGTTCCCCAGCGCGCCACGAGTTCCGGAGTGCTGGCCTCGCCGCCCACACCGAGGGTCCGAAGGTGGGGGAGCGGATGGGGTGCCGCGGCGGCGAGGGCCGACGGCGTGATGAACGCGTGGGTGACCTCGCGCTCGTCGAGGAACTCGACGAGTTCGTCGCCGCCGTAGATCGTCGTCGGTGCCACCACCATCGTCGCGCCGGACTCGACAGCGAGGAGGAACTCCAGCATCGATGCGTCGAACGAGGGGGAGGCGAACAGCAGGGTGCGATCGCCGGGACCGACCTCGTACCGCTCCCGCTGGGTCTGGGCGAACGCGGCCAGGCCGCGATGAGAAACGCTGACGCCCTTCGGTTTTCCGGTGGAGCCGGAGGTGTAGACGATGTAGGCGATCGAATCCGGGTGCCGGGCCGGGGGCCGGAAGCCCGCGCGCTCTCCGGTGCGCAGATCCTCCGGGGTCAGCCACCAGATGTCGTGCGGCACATCGCGACGGTGGTCGGCGCTGCTGATGCCGAGGATGGCGCCCGAATCGGCGATCATGTGGGCGATCCGCTCGGCCGGGTAACGCATGTCGACCGGCAGCGCGGCCGCGCCCGCCTTCGTCACGGCCCACGTGGCGACCACCGACTCCAGGCTGCGATCGACGGCGATCGCGACCACGTCCTCGGTGCCGACCCCGAGTTCGCGCAGCGTGAGTGCCCAGCGCGCGGAGATCCGATCGATCTCGGCGTAGGTGAGCGTGCGGTCTCCGTCCTCGACCGCCACGCGATCGGAGTGGTCGATGACGGTGTCGGCGAGGATGTCGGCAAGATGCCTCGGCTCGATCGAGCGGTGGTTGCGCACAGCCGAATCGACGGTGTCCACCAGCTCGGCCGTCCCGGTGAGGTCGTCGAGAGGTGTCGACGGATCCGCGGCGACCTCGCGTGCGAGATCGACGAACATCCGGGCCAGTTCGCTGACGCGGTCATGCGTGTGGACATCGGTCGCATAAGTGAACCGCGCGCGCCCGTCGCGGATTCGCAGTTCGAGGTCGAACCGGGCGGCCCCGGTCTCGATCTCCTCGGCGACGACCTGCAGGCCGGGCAGATCCACCCTGGTGTGGTCCGGTTCGAGGGTGTCAGAGACCCCGGCGTCGAACGCCAGCGCGATCTGGAATATCGGATGCCGGTCCGTGCGAGGCGGATTGAGCATCGAGACGATCTGCTCGAACGGCATGTCGGCGCCCGCCAGCGCGTCCAGATCGCGGCTGCGGACGGAGTCGAGCAGGGCCGCGAACCCCTGGCTCCCGTCGACCGGGGTCCGGAGGACGACCGAGTTCACGAACATGCCGACGATGTCGGCGAGCCGGGGATCGGCGCGTCCGGCGACGGGGGTGCCGATCACGATGTCCGACGCCGAACCGGCGACATGAACCTGCGGGTCGGCGTTCAGCCGGTGCAGCAGCGCGGCGAACACCGCATGCACGCACATGAATTCGGTCGCCCGGCCGCCGCCCAGTGCGGACAGGCGGCTGCGCAGTTCGGCGTCGAAGTCGACCTCGACCACGCCCGCGGTGCGGGCGGACCCGCTCGGCGCGTCGGGCACGAGGATCGGACCGACATCGATCCCGTCCAGGTCCTGTCGCCACCGGTCGGCCAGATCGGTCCGGGTCTCGAGGTGATCGGCCTGCCAGCGCAGGTAGTCGCGATAGTCCAGGGCCGGCGGAGTGGCGGTGACCGCGGCTTCGGTACCGTTCTCGGCCGCCGTCCGCAGTTCGGCGTAGGCGGTGGTGATGTCGCGGTGCAGCGGCACCATGGACCAACCGTCGGCCGCGATGTGGTGGATGACGAGGGTCAGCTTGTGATGCGCGGTGTCACTGTCGATCCGGTGCAGTGCGACGCGCAGCGGTACGTCGACGGTCAGGTCGAACGGGCGACGCGCCAGCGCCTGCGCCTGGGACGGCCACTCCGCCGAAGTCGTCTCGACGACGGTGAGTTCGGTCTGCACCTCGTCGGTGGGACGTACGTCCAGGTCGGGGCGCCCGTCGTGCTCGGGATAGACGGTGCGCAGCATCTCGTGTCGGTCGACGGCGTATCGGAGCGCGCCGGAGAGGGCGTCCACGTCGAGATCGCCACGGAGATCCAGCGCGAAGGCGATGGCGTAATCGGCTGTCGACGAACCGTTGTCGTTGTCGGCTCGACCCGGATCGGCCTCGGCACCGCCCGCGAGCTGGTTGAGGAACCAGAGCTGCTGCTGCGCGGGTCCCGGTCGCGCCGGGCTGTCCGGATCGTGCCGGAGGTCGGCGAGCGTCCGCGCCTCGACGAGGGCGGTGTCACCCTCGTCGGCGCCGCCGAGCCGGGCGATGCCGGCGACGGTCGAGTGGTCGAAGACCTCGCGGACGGGGATTCGTCGCCCGGTGAGACTCTCGAGTGCGCCGACGATCTGGGTCGCCAGCAACGAGTTGCCGCCGAGGTCGAAGAAGTCATGATCGCGGCCGATGGTGCCGGGCTCCAGCTCGAGACGCTCGGCGATCAGATCGGCGACTGCCTGCTCCAGGGGGTTGCGCGGCGCGACGAACGCCACGTCGCCGTCCACCGATCCCGGCTCCGGCGCGGGCAATGCCCGGAGGTCGACCTTGCCGATCGGGGTCGTGGGGATCTCGTCAAGCTCGATGATCGTCGACGGGATCATGTGCCGGGGCAGGCGCTGCGCCAATCGGTCTCGCACCGCGGCGGCCTGCCCGTGGGCGCCCGCGGTCACGGTCACGTAGGACACGAGATGGGCGCGGTCGCCCTCGCCATGCGTGGTGGTGACCGCCGCCCGCACCGACTCGTCGGCGACCAGGGCGGCGTCGATCTCACCGAGTTCGATGCGATGCCCGCGGATCTTGGTCTGATGGTCGGCCCGCCCGCGGAACTCGAGTTCGTGATCGGAGGTCCACCGGACGAGGTCGCCGGTTCGGTACATGCGCTCGCCGGGATCGCCATAGGGGTTGGCGATGAAGCGTTTGGATGTCAGCGGTCGGACGCCGTGGTACCCGCGGGCGAGATGCTCACCGGCGATGTACAACTCGCCGATCGCGCCGGGGGCGACCGGACGCAGGCGCTCGTCCAGGACCAGCGCGGAAATGCCGCGGATGGGCCGGCCGATGGTCAGCGTCGTGTAGTCGGGGCTGATCGGCGCCGACACCGCGGCCACCACGGTGGTCTCGGTGGGACCGTAGGCGTTGAACAGCTTCGGGCCGGTCGACCAGGTGCGGACCACCTCGGAGTTCGGGTGCTCGCCGCCGATGACGAGAACCTCGAGATCGGGGACGTCGTCCGGCGTCATGGTGGTCAGTACCGACGGGGTGAGGAAGGCATGCGTGATCCGCGCATCGCGCATCAGCTCGGCGAGTTCGGTGCCGCCGACGATCCCCGGCGGCACGATGTGCATGGTCGACCCGGCGGAGATCGCCATCAGGATCTCGAGTATCGACGCATCGAAACTCGGCGACGCCATGTGCATCGTCCGACTGGTGGGCGTGATCCCGTACTGCGTGACCTGTTGCGCGCCGAAGTCGGCGAGTCCGCGGTGGCTGACGACGACGCCCTTGGGCGTGCCGGTGGTCCCCGATGTGTAGATCAGGTAGGCGGGCTGGTCGACGTCGAGGACGCCTCGTCGCTCCGAGTCCGCGATGGGCTCCGTTGATTCGGCTTCGACCCATTCGCGGATCGCGGGGTCGTCGAGGACGACTGTGCTCAGAGCGGGCCCGGCGCCGGGATCGGACGACCGATCGGTGACGAGCAGTCGTGCGCCCGAGTCGGTCAGCATGTGTTCGATGCGGCCGGACGGATACGCGGGATCGACGGGGAGCCAGGCGGCTCCGGTGCGGGCGATCGCCCACATCGCGACAATCCACTCGACACTGCGCGGAAGTGCCACGGCCACATGGTTCTCAGGTCCGGCGCCACCGTCGATGAGCGCCCGCGCCAGCTGGTTCGACGCCGCATCGAGTTCGCGGTAGGTCAGCGACCGGGTGCCGTCGGTGACCGCCACGCGGTGCGGCGAGGACTCCGCGGCCGCCGACAGCAGCCGGGTGAGGTGTTCGACCGGACGACGGCCTTCGCCGACTGCCGGGACGAGATCGAGACGCTCGTGCAGGTCGAGCACCGGCAGGTCGCCGATCGGGGCGCTCGGGTCCGCGGTCGCCGCCTCCAGCATGCGGACCAGGCGCGAACCCAGTCCGGCCACCGTGTCCCGGTCGAAGAGAGCGGTGGCGTAACCGATCTCGAGGGTGAGGCCGGCGGGCTCGCCGGTCGCCCCGCGCACCTCGGTGAACGTGAACTGCAGATCGAAGGTGGTGCGACCGGTGTCCACGCGGGATGCGGTCGCCGAGAGCCCGGCGAAGTCGAGCCGGATGGCGGAACGGTCCTCCAGGGCCATCGACACCTGGAAGTACGGGTGGACATTGCCCGAACGGGCCGGGTTCAGTTCGGTCACCAGCCGGTCGAACGGCATGTCGGCGTTGTCGAAGGCGTTCAGGTCGGTGTCCCGAACGCTTGCCACCAGGTCGGCGAACGGCAGGTCCTTGTCGACGACGGTGCGCAACGCCAGCGTGTTGACGAACATGCCCACGAGGTCGTCGAGGTCGGCGTCGCCGCGTCCGGACACCGGTGTGCCGATGATGACGTCCGAGGACTGCGCGAGAGAACGGAGCAGGAGCGCCACCGAGGCGTGGAGCACCATGAAGACCGTGGCGTCGGCCTCGATCGCGATGGTCCGGATCGCGCCGTAGGTGTCGGGGTCGATGGTCGAGGTCACCGACGATCCGGACCGGCCGGTCACCTCCGAATCCCGGCTTCGGGGACGGTCCAGGGGCAGCTCGGTCTCGCCCGGCGCCCCGTCGAGGGTGTCCCGCCAGAACTCGAGTTCGGTCGCGGCATGCGGACTCTCGTCGAGCCATGCGTGACGTGCGGCGCTGGTCTGCGAGTAGGAGACCGGCAGCTGCGTCCATTCGGGCTCGATGCCGTCGCGGCGGGCGCGGTAGGCCGTGGCCAGGTCGCCGGCGAGGGGAGCCAGCGACCAGCCGTCGGCCGCGATGTGATGGACGACCATCGTGAGTCGATGATCGTCGTCGGCGGTTCGGACGAGGCGCGCACGGACGGGGATCTCGGCGGCCAGATCGAAGGGGAGCGAGGCGAAGTCGCGGTCCGGGCACTGGGCGACGTCACCGGTCGCGAGGACCGGCAGGTCGACGTCGACCGCGTCCGGGTCGATCGCAGAGATGCATGCCACACCGTCGATCTCGGCGACGACGCTGCGCAGCGGCTCGTGACGGCGGACGACGTCGATCAGGGCCGTCCGGAGTGCGTCGGTGTCGAGTGCGCCGACGAAGCGGACGGTGAACGGCATGTTGTAGGTCGCCGAGGACGCGGAGTCCAACCGTGTCGCGAGCCACAGCCGATGCTGGGCCGGGGACAGCGGCACGGCTCCGGAGACGGTCCGCCCGGCGGTGTCGTCGGAGGGGACCGAGGCGGAGCCGACGGCCGGCTCATCGGTGTCGACGCCCAGGTCGGAGAGGGCCGCCACTAGGCCGACGAGGTCGTCGGCGTCGAACACCGTACGGATCCCGATCCGATGGCCGGTGGCGCGAGACAGCCGCGAGGCCATCCGTGTCGCCGACAGTGACGTCCCGCCGATCTCGAAGAAGTTGTCGCTCAGCGACACCGACGCCGGAGCCGTGGCGGGAGCCTCGTTCGCCACCTCGTCGGACATGCCGTCGCGCAGGTCGAGCACATCGGCGACGGTCGCCACGACGAAGCGCTCGAGCGCGGTACGCGCGGGGACGAACTCGCGGTGGGTCCGCAGGTCGGGCCGCGGCAGCGCACGGCGGTCGAGCTTGCCGTTGGCGGTGGTGGGCAGTGCGTCGAGGACCATGATCGCGGTGGGGATCATGTGATCCGGTAGCGCGGTTCGGAGTTCGGCTCGCAGGTCCTTGTCGGTGAGTCCGGTGCCGGTGACGTAACCGACGATCGTGGGCTCACCGGCGACCAGATCGTCCCGGATGACCACGCCGGCGGCGGTCACGCCGTCCAGCCGGCTGAGGGTCGACTCGATCTCGCCGAGTTCGACCCGCTGGCCGCGGATCTTGACCTGTGAGTCGGTGCGACCGAGGTATTCCAGCTCGCCGGCGGCGTTCTGACGGACGAGATCGCCGGTGCGGTAGAGCCGTTCGCCCGGCGCCGCAGGCGAGGCGACGAATCGCGATGCCGTCAGGTCCGCGCGCGACCGGTAGCCGCGGGCCAGCTGGACGCCGCCGAGATAGAGTTCGCCGATCGCGCCCGGCGGTTGCGGCCGCAGGCGGTGGTCGAGCACGTGGACACCGGTGTTCCACACCGGCGAGCCGATCGGGATCACCGGGACGTCGGCGCGGCAGTGGTCGTGGTGGGTGACGTCGATCGCGGCCTCGGTGGGGCCGTAGAGGTTGTGGATCGGAGCGGACGTCAGCATCGCGGCGGCACCGACCGTCGCGGGAGTCAGAGCCTCACCGCTGGTGAAGATGCGGCGCAGGCTCGTCAGCTCCGATGCATCGTCGGCGTCGAGTGCCGCGGTGAAGGCGGCGAGCATCGAGGGCACGAAATGCAGTGTCGTGACGCGGTGTTCGGCGATCACGTCACGCAGATACCAGGGGTCGCGATGACCGTCGGCAGTCGGTACGACCAGTGCCGCGCCGGTGGTGAACGGCCAGAAGAACTCCCAGACCGACACGTCGAAGGTGGACGGGGTCTTCTGCAGCACCCGGTCGTCCGGTGCGAGCTCGTAGCGGGCCTGCATCCACGCGAGGCGGTTGACGATGGCGCGGTGGGTGATGACCACGCCCTTCGGCTTGCCGGTGGAACCGGAGGTGAACAGCACGTACGCGGCCGTGTCGGGGCCCGGGGGCGTTGTCGCCGCGGCCACCCCTTTGTCGGCACGCAGTTCGGCCAGCACCGTGTCGGTGATGACGAGGTCGGGGGCGGCCACCTCGAGGATGTGCCCGAGCCGGTCGGCCGGCTCGGCCGGGTCGATCGGCAGGAATGCGCCGCCGGCACGGATCACCGCGTGCAGCGCCAGGATCTGGTCCGTGCTGCGGGGCAGCTGAACGCCGACGACGCTCTCCGGACCGATCCCGCGCCGGGTGAGTGCCGCCGCGAGCTGCGTTGCCGCGTCGGTGAATTCGCGATGGGTGAGCGAACGCCCGTCCCGCGCGTCGGTGAGCGCGGTCTCGTCGGGGTGGGCCCGGGCCGCGTCGTCGAGCAGGTCGACGAGGGTGGTGGCGCCGTGGTCGACCCGCTCCCCGGTCATGCGCTCGGGCAGCGCTTCGCGTTCGGCATCGGTCAGGAGGTGCAGGTCCGACATCCTCGTGTCGCCGGGCGCACCGACGAAGGCGGTCACGAAGTCGACGAGACGACGGTGGTGGGTGGTGATGTCGTCGTCCGGGTAGATGTTCGGATTCGCCTCGAGGTCCAGGGTCATCCCGCCGTCGAGGCTGTCGTACACGTTGACCGACAGGTCCTCGATCGGTCCGGTGGACAGGACGTGCAATTCGCCCTTGAGCGGGCCGAAGTCGATGTGCTGGAAGAACAGCATGACGTTGACGAGCGGGCCGAAGAAGCCACGCCGCGCCCCCGCTGCCCCGAGGATCTGGGAGGTGATGTCCTCGTGCCGGAACTTCTGGTGCCGGACGGCGGCCTTGATCTCCGCGTTGACCGATTTCAGGAGATCGGTCACGGTGGCGGAATCGTCGTGGAGCGCGATACGCAACGGGACGACGTTGGAGGTCAGACCCGCCGAGGTGCGCAGGACGTCGCGGTCGCGGGCCGCGACCGGCAGGCTCAGCATGGCCTCGTCGCGGTCGGTGTAGCGCGCGACGTAGGCGGCCACCGCAGCGGTGATGACCGACGCCGGCCGGACCCGGTGGCTGTGTCCGAGCTCGCGGATCCGGGCGACGAGGGTGTCGTCGAGGACCGCCGATCGGACGACCGACAACGGCGCGGCCGGAGCGGAAAGGCTGGTGAGAGTGGTCATCTCGGGCATATCGGCCAGATGGGACGCCCAGTGCTCGCGGTCCTCGGCGAACTTGGCGGAGGCACGGTACTCGCGGTCGAACTCGGCGATGTCGACCATCGACGCGGTGTCCGCGATCGGCGGCGGCGTTCCGTTCACGATCGCCGTGTAATGCGAGGCGACACGAAGCATCATGTACATCGCGGCATAGCCGTCGAAGCCGATGTGGTGACCGTGGCAATACCAGATCGAGTGTCCGGGACCCACTTTGAGCAGGTGTGTCTCGAGGATGTTGTCGGCGAAGACGTCTGAGCTGGCACTGCGCCGGCGGTCGATCCAGGCCAGTGCGGCCGCGCGCGGGTCCTCGGCGTCAGAGAAGTCCTGTCGACCCAGCACCACGTGCTGCGACCGATCGAGAACCATCATCGGTTCGCCGTCGTCGGTCGGGATCAGCCGCAGCAGCGGGGCCTCGGTCTCACTCTCGGTGAGGGTGACAGCACGCTGCATGATGTCCGGATCGACGTCGACGAGTGGGTCGTCACCGCTCTCGCCCTGCGGACCCGATGTGTCGCCGCGGAATTCGACGAACGCGTCGATGGTCATCGGCACGTCCGGCTCGAGCTGCTGGGCGTAGAAGATGCCGCGCTGAGCGGCGGTCATCGGGATCGTCAGGTCGGTGTCGATGTCGGTAGCAACGGTGTTCCGGACCGCGTCGTCTGTGGTCACGCGTGCCTCCCCTGTGAGTGCGTGCCCGCACGGCAGCGTCGAACCCGGCTCGGACTGGGGGATTCGAACTCCGGTCATCGCTCACGGGGCTGGTGGCCCCGAGTCGAGGACTTGCCGTCAGGCCGCGGTTGTCGGACTGAACTGCGGAGCCCGGGGAGCATGGTGACCGTTCGGCTCACGATCGGCAGCCGAGAATTACCCCCGGCGCTGACACGCCCCCCGTGTTTCGCTCCCTTCCGGCTCGCACTGATCGCTCGCCGGACGGGCTTGTGTCTGGTCGATCTCGTGTCATGGGTGCTTCGCGTGGCGGTGCACCCCAGATGGGTCAGTGCGCGGAAAACTTTGCCGGCCCGGCGTCATCCGAAACCCCCGCGCGGTCGCCGGGACCATCGATTTGGCCGGGACCTGGGCATTCCCCTACACTTGTGGGGTTGCCTGCGGCACCGCTGTGTCGCGAATCGGCTCACGAACCCACTGGGGCGGACGGCCCGGGTGTCACAACCTGGTCAAAACCCCAGGCAGGCGTGTGTTCGATGGCAACAGACCGTGTGCGTCGGGTCGGAAATCCGCCGTACATAAGAAGCCAGGTCAAGGAGACTAACGAGTGATTCAGCAGGAATCCCGCCTGCGAGTCGCCGACAACACCGGTGCCAAGGAGATCTTGTGCATCCGCGTGCTCGGCGGTTCCTCGCGGCGCTACGCCGGCATTGGCGACGTCATCGTCGCCACTGTCAAGGACGCCATCCCGGGCGGCAACGTCAAGAAGGGTGAGGTCGTCAAGGCCGTCATCGTGCGCACCACCAAGGAGTCCCGTCGTGCGGACGGAAGCTACATCCGCTTCGACGAGAACGCCGCCGTCATCCTCAAGGGTGAGAGCGACCCCCGCGGAACCCGCATCTTCGGCCCGGTCGGCCGCGAGCTGCGTGAGAAGAAGTTCATGAAGATCGTGTCGCTGGCACCGGAGGTGATCTGACATGAAGATCCACAAGGGCGACACCGTGATCGTCATCTCGGGCAAGGACAAGGGCGCCAAGGGCAAGGTCATCCAGGCCTTCCCGAAGACCCAGCGTGTCCTCGTCGAGGGCGTCAACCGAATCAAGAAGCACACCGCCGCGTCGGCCAACGAGCGCGGTGCCTCCTCCGGCGGCATCGTGACCCAGGAAGCCTCGATCCACGTCTCGAACGTGATGGTCGTGGACTCCGACGGCAACCCGACTCGCGTCGGCTACCGCGTCGACGAGGAAACGGGCAAGAAGGTCCGGATCTCGCGCAAGAGCGGGAAGGACATCTGACATGACCTCTACTGAACCCAAGATCCAGCCGCGCCTGAAGACTCGCTACCGCGAGGAGATCAAGGACACGCTGAACAAAGAGTTCGAATACCCCAACGTGATGCTAATCCCGGGCGTCGTGAAGGTCGTCGTGAACATGGGCGTCGGCGACGCCGCCCGTGACGCGAAGCTAATCAACGGCGCCGTCGAGGATCTGGCCAAGATCACCGGCCAGAAGCCGGAGATCCGTCGCGCTCGCAAGTCCATCGCACAGTTCAAGCTGCGCGAGGGCATGCCGATCGGTGCGCGCGTCACCCTCCGTGGCGACCGCATGTGGGAGTTCCTGGACCGTCTCGTGTCCATCGCTCTCCCGCGTATCCGCGACTTCCGCGGCCTGTCGGACCGTCAGTTCGACGGCAACGGCAACTACACGTTCGGCCTGAACGAGCAGTCGATGTTCCACGAGATCAACATCGACAACATCGACCGGCCCCGCGGTATGGACATCACCGTCGTGACGTCGGCCACCACGGACGACGAAGGCCGGGCGCTGCTGCGTGCCCTGGGCTTCCCGTTCAAGGACAACAACGTTAAGGACAACTGACATGGCAAAGAAGGCTCTGGTCAACAAGGCCAACAAGAAGCCCAAGTTCGCCGTGCGGGCCTACACCCGGTGCAACAAGTGCGGTCGCCCGCACTCGGTGTTCCGCAAGTTCGGCCTGTGCCGAATCTGCCTGCGCGACATGGCACACGCCGGCGAGCTGCCGGGCGTGCAGAAGTCCAGCTGGTGACTCTCACCTCACGGATTTCGTAGCACGAATGCGCTCATGAAGCGCATTCGTGCTACCGATTCCCCAGCGGCCCCATCTCGCTTCGGCGAGGTGGGGCCGTTGTCGTGTCACTGCTGGGTGAGCCACTCGTCGATGAGGTCGGGGATGCTCTCGATCGACGCGGTAAGCGAACGCTGATAGATGCGGTTGACGATGGGGTCGGCCATCTTGCCGAACACCCCGCCGAAACCGGTCGAGGACGTGATCCGACACGTCACCCGGACGCCGTCGGAGGTCTCCTCCAAAGAGATGTGCGTGGTGAACGGGAACGGCGCTTCGACGGTTTGGAACTCCGTCTCCTTACAGGTGTCGACGCGGGTGAACTCTCCCCGCCAGTCCACCGTCCGACCGAGGACGGCCGTCTTACCCTTCCACTGAGAGCCGACGGCGAGTGGCCCATCGGACAGCGGAGTGACCTCGACGGTTCCCGGTAGGTAGGCGGTGGTGTGTTCGGGAGCGGACATGTACTCCCAGACGATGTCGAGTGGTTGCTGGACTGTGACGGATGCGCTGGATTCGGGCATGACGGAACCCTTGGTGTGCGAATGATTGTGGGTCGGCAGGGCCGGAGCCACGCCGCACACCGTCTCGGGGCGGGTGGTGATCACGGTCCGAACGAGATGCATCCGCCGGTCAGAGTACTCCCCGTCGGCCGCGAAGGCTACGTCCGAATTGTCCCCGATTCGTATGTCTAACAAAGACTTTCATGAACGTCGTCCTCATGGATTTCTCCGTCGGAGATCGATCGCTCGTGGGCTGATGCCGACATCGCACTCCTCGGATCGCGTCGTCGTCAGCGGGTGGCGGCCCATTCGTCGACGAGGCGCGGCAGCTTCTTCGCGTTCGCGGCGAGCGACCGCTGATACGCGCGGATCGCCAGCGCGTCGGCGAGCTTCCCGACCGCCCCGCCGACGCCGCCGTTGCGGATGCGATAGGTGAGTTCGACGCCGCGACCAACCTCCGCGAACGTGGCCGAGATGGCGAACTCGAGCGGTGATTCCGTGGAGGAGAACTCGGTGGCGGTGTGCGCATCCACCCGCGTGAACTCGCCGGTCCAGTCGACGGCGCGGCCGAGCCCCTTCATCTGGCCGCGCCAGACGGTCCCGACCGAGACCGGCCCGTCGGTGACGGTCTCGACGCCGATCACGCCGGGCGTCAGTGCCGCGACGTGCTCCGGGGTGAGGCAGTACTCCCACACCGTGGTGAGGGGTTGTCGGACGAGGACGGTCGCACTGGCTTCGGGCATGGCCTCGACGTTACCCGCCCGCCGGATTCGGTAGCCAAAGATGTTCTATGACATCGCTTTTCGCTACGAGACCCGGTGGGCCACCGCGCCCGAGGATCCCGCCCAGCACACCACCGGTGCCGAGCCCGGCCGCTGTGAGGCCCCACCTCCCACCAAGGAGGTGGGGCCTCACGCTTTTCGCCCGCACCACAGGCCGGGCGTGAACGCTATGGAGTTCTCAAAGGGCATGCGCGGTCCGACGGATCGGTGCGCGAAGGTGCCGAGCAGGGCGTCGCCCTCTCGGGATTCGGCTTCAGCAGTGTTGACGCCCGGGTCTTCTCGGGCCGCTCGCGTATGCGAGCCGGTCATCGATCACCGAGGTGGATCGATCAGGCTGCGGCCCGGTCATCGAGAGTCATGGTGCGGCGGTTGTACGCCGGGAGTGGCGTTCGCAGCCGGTCGATCGATGCGGGTGGGATCAACCAGGGGTGGCGGTCGGTGCCCATGACGATGTCCCATTCTCCGGCATGGATGTGGGCATGGCAGGACGCGCGGAGCAGGCACCCGTTGTCGAGGTCTGTGGGTCCGCCCCTGCTCCAGAACTCGATGTGGTGGACCTGGGTACGCCCGGCCGGCGCCCCGCATTTGATGCAGCCTTGATCGCGGATGATGATCGCTCGCCGCAGGTGCGCCGGAAACAGTCGCTTGCTGGTGCCCATCTGCAAGGGGACGTTGTCGCCGTCGATCACGACATCGGTGATCGTGGAGTCGCACGCCAGCAACCTCGCGGTGGTGAGACTGATAGAGCCCATCCACAACAGGCTCGCCTTGTCCGGAGCGGTCGCCGGCAGCAGCACGCTGACGTGGGTCTTCGGTGGTGTGGCGAGGCTGGTGTCGGCCACGGCCGCGGCATCGAGGATGAGTTCCAGGGCGTCCGAGTTTCGGGCGCCGGGCGTCCGAGAATCGTCGGATCCGTCGGGCTCCGGTCGCGGACTGTTCAGGGATTCGATTGCAGCGGTCAGCTTTTCGGCGATGACCGTGTCGAGGTCGCCACGTACGCGGAGCCTGCCGTCGCCGGTCGGTGTGAATGTGAACTCGTTGATGGTGCGGTCTTCGCCAGGCGGTAGCCCGCCGGTGATGGCCGCATACTCGTTGCCCAGTTCGCGGGCTCTCTTCGCGATCTGCGCAGGGGTGGCTCCGGACATCGCCTGGGCGATCAATGCCTGCTCGACTTCTGCTCGTTCCTCGATGCAGACACCCTCGGGTGCTCGACGCTCGACGTGCGCGATACCGGTGACGATGGCGTCGGCATGTTCGCCGGGGATGGCGCCGTCGGCGGTGTAGCCGGGTAGCTGCGTAAGCCGGGGGTGGCAATTGCCAATCCGTAACCAGCGGTGTGCGATTGTGGGGGCCGCGCCCATGGCGATCAAGAGGATGGATGTCTTGCCGGTCGATTCTCGGGCGACTCCGAGGCGGTCGAGAGTGGCGGCGCCGACGGCGGCATGGTGGTCCACGATGGCGCGGAGTTCGATCAGCAGGGTCATCGCGGTGTGCGCTTGACGAGCGGTTGGCTCTGCGCCACCAGGTGCGAGATCCCACAGCGACTCGCGAATCGCGGTCAGCACAGCAAGATAACCGTCACCGTCGAGGTGTTCGACACGTCCGGTTTCTGGGCTCGGCATGCTGGAGAGTGTTGTCATGACGGACCTTCCACATCACAGGACAGAACTGGAGGTAGGGCTTCTCGTCATCGTTGGTTCGACACCGGCGTAACCGTTTACCGATATGCGTCTTTCATCTGTGGCCTGTAGAAATCACTGTATCCGGGGGCACCGACAAGAACCGAACGGTCGATGGCCCGGCCCCGCAACTCAGGCTGATCACCTGGCCGCTCGCCTGCTCAGCGTCGGCGTCGGGCCGCCTTGCGCCGCTGGGCCCGGTTCATTCCGGGGCGCGGGTAGATGACGCGCGGACTGTCGCCACCGGTCGCTCGCGGGTCGTGCACGCCCATCACGAATTGGTGTTCCGGTGCAAGGGTGTAACCCTCATCCCACGGATAGCTGCCCAGATCGTCAGGCCACACCGCCTGCAAGACCGGAGCGTCGGGGTAGAGGACGTTGGTGACGATGAGATCGGATTTGTCCACCAGTTCGATGACGGTGACCGGAACCTCAAGTGAATCCAGTTGTATGGGAACCGAATTCGACACGATCGAGTGCCAGTCATAGGTGTGAAACACGCTGCCCAGCTCGTTGAGAACCGATGCACTCGTTCGTGCATCCAGTCCGTACACCGCCAACTCGGGGAGGTCGTGTAAGCGCAGGCCGGTGGTGTACGCGAAAGAGCAGTCAAGTGCTTCGCATTCGGGAGAGTGACACGTGCACTCGTCACTGACGGCCGTCACCGCCCAACCGTAGCGCCGGATGCGGTCGAGCGTCTCGCGTACCAGCGGGTCGGGGTGCCAGCGGGGCAGACCCCGCAGATCGGAGAAGTGGTGGGTCATGCTCGCTCCTGGTGTTCGAAGGTGGAGCGTAGTAGAGCAGTCGGCACCGACAACTCGGGAGACGTCCGAGTTCCGCCTCGTCAGCGCCCGAGGATGCCACCCAACATGCCGCCGGCCCCTGACCCGGCCGACCCGCCGCCGCCGGTCCCGCCGACGAACCCGCCGGGCGGGAGTTCGGACGGCTGCACGACGACGAACCCGCGCCCGGAGAACTCGAGGGTGAACCGTTCGCCGGTGCTGCGTCCCATCAGGGTGCCGAGGTTGAACGAGTCATTGGACTTCACCGAGGTGCGCAGGCTCGACGACCACGCGACCGCGGCCTGCGGGTCGGCATAGGTCGCGGCGTCGACGTTGAGGACGACCGGGGTGCCGTCGGTGGTGATGGCGATCCGGCCGCGCCCGGTGAAGGCGCAGTTGAACAGTCCGGCGTTGCTCATCGCGCCGGCACCCTGCACACGGGCGATGTCGTAGGACAGCGAGGAGTCGAAGGCGAGGACGTTGGCGCCGTTGATGGTGAGGCCGTCGGAACCGTCGAGGTCGATGAGGTGCACGTCCGACGCCGCATCGGCCAGGAACAGGTCGCCCTGTCCGGTGACCTTCATCAGCGGAACGCCCTCGCCGGTCATCGCCTGACGCATCATCCGTCCGAGGCCGCCCGAGCCGAGCGCCTCGAACTTCAGGTTGCCCTGGTAGGCCACCATCGAGCCGGTGCGGGCCATGACCTCACCGGCGAGGCCGACCCGGCACATCTTGCTTCCCTGCTTCTGGATCCCCTGCCCGGTGACCTCGGCGTGGGACGGCGCGAACAGATCGCTGTGCATGGGAACTCCCTGTGGTTGGGCGGTGACCGGAGGCCGGGGCGGAGGCGGCGGTGCGGACGGTGTATTCCATTGCGGGGCCGGTGGTTCGGGTGTCGGCGGCGGCGCGGTTGGCGTCGACGCGGCCGGCGGCCAGGGCTGCGGATCGGTGACTCGCGGCGGCCGTCCAGGAGGCGGCGTCGCGGGCTCGTCGTCGACCTCGATGCCGAAGGCGGTGGCGAGGCCCGCGAGACCGGCGTCGTATCCCTGGCCGACGGCACGGACCTTCCAGACGTCGTTGCGCCGGTAGATCTCGAGGCACACGACGGCCGCCTCGCTGGTGAGACCGGAGGGGCTGAAGACGAGTTCCGTACCGCCGCCGGTCAGCGTCGCGCTGAGGGCGCCGGCGGTCGCGAAACTCGTGGGCCCGGTCCCGTCGAGGCTCGCCGCGACGACGACCGTCGCGATCTCCCGAGGGAGGGCGGCGGTGTCGACCGAGATGATGTCGGCCGAGCCGGCAGAACGGTATCCGACGCCGGGGCCGCTGGGCTGGYTGTAGAAGATGAGGTCCGCGTCGGAGCGGACGCGACCGGCATCGGTGAGCAGGATCGCCGAGGTGTTGACCGGAGATGCCGAGCGCACCGAGACGGTCACGGCCGTCGACGGCAGCGGACGGTTCTCTCCGGCGGTCAGCGTGAGCACGGAGTCCATTGTGCCAATCGTCGCGGCCGACCGTCGGCGAAGTCGGGCCCGGCCGTCACCGTGGGCGCGGTGTCGTGGAGCGCGCCAGCTCGACGACCTCGTCCTCGGTCGGCGGACTCGACGGGTGGTAGGTGAGGCAGAGCGGCGTCTCGGCCTTGGCGAACCGCCCGCCCTCGCTCGCGATGTAGAACGTCCCCGCCGGGAGCTTGCCGATGTCGGGAATCCTGCTGCCCTTGTTGGCGGCGAGTTCCTTGGCGCGTTCGATCTGCGTCGGATGATTGAGCAGGCCGAAGATCTGGGTCGAGGAGTTGGCCGAGATCTTGTTGTCGATGCCGGTGGGCGACTGGGTCGCGAAGATGAGCCCGAGGCCGTACTTGCGAGCCTGCGACGCCAATGCGCTCGTGCTCTTCGACGCCGCGGTCATCCGGACGGACGGGGCGAAGTTCTGCGCCTCGTCCATGACGAGCAGTCCGCCGAGTGGCCGGTCGGCGGCCGGATTCTTCTTGATCCAGGCGAACAGGGCCATCTGGAGCTGATTGACGAAACCGGCCCGCCGGTCGTCGGTGCCGAGGCCGGCGAGGTTCACGACCGACACCCGGGCCCGGAAACCCGGTGAGGGAGTGAGCAGGTACCCGGGGTCGGCCGGGGCGGCGTCACCCCCGAAGACGGGATCGATCGCCATCGAGGCCTTGAGGTTCTCCGCGAGTTCGGCGGCGAGCTTCGGGGCGTCGGCGAGGGTGCTCGCGTCGTCGGGCAGTTCGGTCAGCAGTCCGACGTAAGCCTGCAGGGCGCCGCCGCCGCGTCGTCCGAAGGCCTCCATGGACTGTTGCAGGACTGCTTGCTGCCGATAGGCTTTCGCGCTGGTCCCGATGGCCCGGGCATGCGGGATCAGGGCGCCGACGGCGGAGTCGACCGCGGCACGGAACTCGTCGGGGTTGCCGACCACCGTGCTGAAGTCGGGTAGCGGCTGGAAACTCAATGGCCGCCCCGATGCCCGACCCGGGGTGAAGACCGCGACCTCGGTGTCGTGCAGGTAGCGCTTGGCGCGCTCGCGGTCGTCGGACGTCCACGGACGCGGGTCGGCGTCCGGCCACGGTGTCCCCAGGCGTGCGAGGTCGTTGTTCACGTCGAGGATGATCGACGAAACTCCCTGCAAAGCAGCCTCTTCGACGATGCGCCGAATCAACACCGTCTTCCCCGAACCGGATCCGGCGAACAGCGCCACGTGCTTGCGCAGGGCGAGCAGCGAGACGGTCACCGCCTCGCCGGTGGCGACACTTCGCCCGAGGGTGATCGACTGTTCGTCGGCGGGTGTGGTTCGCGACGACGATTCGGCGGTGTCGGACCCCGCCGTTCCCGACCGAGGGTCGGTGGACCGGAACTCTTCCGTCGTCGTCTCCCGGGGTGGCGGCGTGGTCGAGCGTTCGTCCGCGGTGCCGGGCTCGTGGCGTCTGACAGGCGTCACCAAGGGTGTTGCGGGTGAGTCCGGTGACTGCGAGCCTGGCGCAGGCGCTTCGAGCGCGGAGCCCAGGATGTCGGTGAGAAAGGCGATCTCGGCAGCCGGGTTGCGGTCGGAGATCCACTCCCGGAGATGCGAGGGCCGTTCGGCCCGCAGTTGTGCCAGCGCGCTCAGCCGTTTGATGTCCTGTTCGGTCCAGGCGACGACCCGCCCGCCCCGATCGTGCAGTTCCTCGACCATCTGCCGGGTCTTGGGCCCCGTGGGCCAGGGATCCCGCCGCAGGATCACCAGGGTGCGTTCGATGTCGCCGAGGGTGAAACCGGAGGTCGTCGTCGCGCTCGACAGGCGCGTCTGGACGGCACGCGCGTTAGATGCCGCGATGGCACGGAAGCTCCAGGACTGCTCGATGTCCCGGTTCGGGTCGACGAGTTGTCGGATCCGCCCGTGCAGCGGACTCTTCGGTCCCGGCCGGGCATCGAGCTGCCAGCGGTCGGCGTCGCGGGACAGTGCCTGGATCCACGTCGCCAATCCCGCATGGAGGAGCGAGGGGACGATCCGGTCCTCGGTGTCGGGTACCAATGCGGGTAGCGGGTCCGCACGCCGGATCAACTCCGCGTACCGCTGGTCGAGCTTCGCGAACGCGGGATTGTCCGAGGTGGTCGTCGACGACGAGTCGGTTGACGACGACCCCGCAGACGACGACCCTGCAGACGACGATTCAGCAGACGACGAGCGCCCCCGAGCGGACGCCCCCGTGTCAGGAACGTCTGTCGTGGTGCGGGACTGGTTGATCAGGGGGAGTGTGCCCTGGCCGGCGGAGGTCTTGGACGTGGCGCCGGAGAGGTCGGTGATCTCGGCGAACGTGTCGCTGCGGAGCATCGCGGCGATCTGGCGGTCCACGGTCACCATCAGCTCGCGCGGGGTGTAATCGGTGGCCSCCGTCAGTGCGGTGTCGGTGACCGGCCAGGTGGGATGGGGCGGCGTGAATCCGACGCCGGCGAAACCCGGCGCGAAACGCCGGGCGAGCAGGAGCCGGCCGAAGTCCGCACTCGCGGGCCGTTGCAGGGTGGGTGGCAACCGGAACCGATCAACCGCTGATCGCATGACGTGTCCGGCGAGGTACTCCCACGCGGCGGTGATCGAGGAGACCACACATGTGGTCCGACTCATGGTGTCGCGCACCGACATCAGGCCGTGCGCCAGTTTCTCCACCTGTGATTCCTCGCCCGGCTCGGCGGTCTTGCCGGCCTCGATCAGGGTGTCGATCTGGTCGATCGCGAGAACCGCCGCATCGTCGAACGCGATGATCCGCGAGATGTTCTCGACGATCTCCTGATAACCGAGGCGGGCATTGCGGATGCCCCAGGCGGCGAGTTCCTCCGCGTCGTCGATGTCCAGGTGCAGAAACGCCTCGCCGAGGTCTTTGGCCGCGAAGTCGTCGGACTCCAGCAGTACGAGCGCACGCAGGATGTGCTGCGACCGGCGTCGGTGCCGCGAATGGCGGGTGTAGACGCCGTGGACGAAGTCATCGAGAGCGGCGGGTGTCAGCGACGCGCCGCCGGTCACGGCGTCACGTGTCCCGTCCGAGACCCCGGCGTCGATCGCGAGGCGGTGGAGGAGCTGATTCAGCTGCGAGCGGTGGCGGGGCGTCGGTCGGCCGAGGTCCTTGATGATCGCCACGAGCACCGAACGCCAGAAGTCGGTGGCGTCGAGCAGCTTGACGAGAAAGAAGTACCCGCCCTCCTCTTGGACACGATGCCGGACCCGGCCCAGGAGATGGGTCTTGCCGGATCCGGCCGGACCGCGCACCGTGACCCCGATCGGACTCCCCGACGGCGAACGACGGGCGTCGTCGAACGAACGGATGATGTCGACGATGGTGTCCTCGTGCAGGCCCCCGACGTGGAAGGGGTCGGCGGTGCCCCACACGTCGTCGGGGGTGTCGGCCCAGTTGAGGCGGATCGATTCCAGTGCGTGACGGGCGTCGGCGTCCATCGGATCAGCTCTCCTCGGTCGCGAACAGATGGCACGGTTGCGTGCCCACCGTCACCGCGGCCGCCCGGTCGGCCGGAGTCAGCAACGCCTGGTCTTCCTGCGGGATGAGGCTGACCCCCGGCGCGCGCTGGAACTCCACCATCGTGGCGTCGAAGACCTCGTCGCTCATCCCGGGCAGGTCGGCGCGCAGATCGGTGACGAGGACGAAGTCGCCCGCTGTGGCGGCCCGGGCGCGGTAGGCGGCCGCGATCTGGTCCCGGGGATCGACGGTGGACGACGCCGGGTCGGACGTAGCCGTTGCGATCGGGGTCCCGGGCTCCTCGTGGGTGGGGCGTCGGGGACGGCCGAACACCTCGTGGAGACGGAGGTCCTCGTCGTCGAGGTACCGGGCGAGGCCGGCGAGGACCGCGTACATGGCCTTCGTCGGTGCGGTCGACCTCTTCGGTGGCTCGGATGTCAGTTCGGCCGCGCACCAGGCCCACCCGCGGTCGGTCAGGGTGTGGAAGTACGCGCGGCGCGCGCCGAGTCGAGAGTCGACGAGGCCGAGGGCGTTGAGATGGTTGCGAGCAGGCTTGTCCAGCGCTGCACCGAACTCCTTCAACTCTGGGTTGGAGAGCTCTCGGGACTCGGCCAGCAGGACGAACAGCGCCGCACTCTGGATCGGCGTCAGCTGGGCGTGGTCCACGGATGCTCCTCGCGGGTCGAAGGGGGTCGGTCGGGCGTCGGTCGGGACGGCGCCGGGTGTCGGGAGCGCTCGGCGATCACGGCGGCCAGCTCTGCGACGACAAGGGACGTGTCGTCGAGAACGTGGTCGTTCGTGTAACGCAGAACGAGGTACCCGGCACGCTGAAGCATGTTGTCGCGACGTCGATCTCGCGCGTACTTTACCGGGCCGCGATGATCCGCGCCGTCGACCTCCACGACGACGCGTTCACTCGGCCACAGCAGGTCGACGATCACCGCGGGGTGGAGCGGATCGAGGTCGCGCGGACTCCGGTTCCACTGTCGGTCGCGAGCCCACGGTGCACGCGCGAGGGCGCGTTCGAGGGTTTGCTCGGCATCGCTGTGCGGTGCCGGTCTCCCCGACGGACGGGAGGCGACGAGGACGGGTCTCGCCGAGGCCGATGACGGATCGGGCAGCGCCTCCACCGGACCGGACGGCGGGAATCGCCGCCCCGCGGGTACCCCGATCCGGATCGCCGGCACCCTGGTGACCGCGGGCAGGGCGTCGGCGGTGAGCCACACGGTGAGGTCGGCGCGGTCGGCCAGCCATTCGTACGCGGCGGCCGCCGCGTGCTGGGCCCGCTCGGCCAATGTGGTGTCCGCGCGCACGGCCAGGACCACGGAACCCCGTCCGTATCCCCGTCGCAGGAGGAATGTCAGCGCGGCCGCCCGGGCGTCGTCGGCGGGGCCGGGGCCGGGACGTCGCGCGCCGGCGGCCGCACGGGCCAGATGGATGACGGCGGGCGAGGGGAAGCCGGCGTCCCGGCACAGCAGGCGCGCCGTGGCCTCGGCGTCGTCGGCGTCGACCGGCAGGCCCGGCTCATGGCCCGGGAGCCAGACCGGGAAGAGGGCGACGACGATGTCCTCGAGCGCGTCGAGGACCTCCCGGACGACCTCCCGGGCGTTGCGATCGCCGGGCCCGCGATGGTCCAGGAACACCGGTAGGTCAGCCGAGACCGAGTCGACGAGGTCGGCCAGGGCGAGGCCGTCGACGTCATCGACACGGAGCACGTGCCCGGGACGCACGGCCGCGTCGAGAGCTGACGGGCGGATGTTCATCGACGCCGACGATATCGCCCGAACCCGACAGCCGCCCGGTGGTCACGGGTGATCTGTGGACCGCCACCACCGCTCGACGGCAGTCCACCGACCGCGGATTGGACCTTGTGGTGCCCGCGGGCACTGCGTTTGACTGGACGTCGACGGCCGCAGGGCGTCGTTGGACCCTGGCGACCGGTGAGGAGGATTCTGTGGGTGCACCGCGAGCCATCGGCCGGCCGGTGGCTCGCTCGAACCTCGGGGTGAAGCAACTTGTCACGCTGCTCGGTGAGTGGGAGAGCGGCGACGCGGCCTACGCGGCCCTCGCCGCCCGCATCCGACTCCTCATCGACGACGGCCGGATCGCGACATACACGCGGTTGCCCGCCGAGCGAATCCTCGCCGATGCGCTCGGGCGGAGTCGGACCACGGTGGTGTCGGCGTACGGAGCGCTGCGCGAGGCCGGCTATCTGGTCAGCGTCCGGGGATCCGGCTCCGTCGCGATGCTCCCGCGGAGGGGTCCGGGCGCGGTTGCCGAGATCGACTTCGCGCACGCCGTTCCCGAACCGGTGCCCGGTCTCGAGGCGATCATCGAGCGGGTCACGGGCAATGTGCCCGACCTGCTGCGCCGGCCCGGACTCGACCTGGTGGGCGATCCGCTGCTACGCCGACGAATCGCCGATCGATACACCGACCGCGGACTGCCCACGACCCCGGCGCAGATCGTGGTGACCCTCGGTGGGCAACACGCCATCGCACTCGTCGCGCGGACCCTGCTCCGACGAGCCGACCGGGTGGTCGTCGAGACCCCGACCTATCCGCACGCCTACGAGGCGATCGCCGAGGCCGGCGGACGGCTCGTGTCGACGCCGGTCACCGCGGCCGGTTGGGACATGGACCACTTCCTCGAGATCCTCAACCGGATGCGACCCGAGATGGCTTATTGCATACCGGATTTCCAGAACCCGACGGGCGCCTCGATGCCGTCCGCCCACCGAGAGCGACTCGCCGACGCGGCGCGCCGGGCCGGGACCGCGCTGCTCGTCGACGAGACGACTGCCGAGCTCGACATCGATCGTCGGACGGACCATTTCCCGTTCGCCGCGCATGCGCCGGTGAGGTCCTCGGTGCCGGTGGTGACGATCGGATCGCTGGGCAAGACGGTGTGGAGTGGATTGCGGGTGGGATGGATTCGTGCCGACGAGGACATCGTCGACCGGATCGTCCGACGGCGACCCGCCGGTGACCTCGGTTCGCCGATCATCGACCAGCAGATCGCCGCCGAGGTCTTGGCCGGTTACGACGACCTGCTCGCGGTTCGTTCCGCGCAGCTTCGTATCGGCCGGGACACGCTCACCGGACTTCTACGAAATCATCTGCCGGAGTGGGAGATTCCCGACGTCAACGGTGGGTTGGCGATGTGGGTCGGGCTCGGGGCGCCGCTGAGTTCCGCGCTCGCGGCCGCCGCCCTGAACCGAGGTGTGCGGATCAGCGCCGGACCGAAGTTCGGCGTCGACGGGGCGCACGAACGCTACATCCGCGTTCCGTTCACCGAGGATGCCGACGACCTCGCCGCCGGCGTCGACGTGTTGCGGGACGTATGGGCATCACTTGATCGCCCGGGGGCACCGGACGCGTTGACGCGCCCGGCGTGAGAGATACCGACCGTCGCGGACTGCGTGTCGTTGCCGCACCGCACTTCTCGGCGGTGTGCCGGATGATGTTGTCCGTCGGCGATGCCGTCGCCGGACCCCGGCACCGGCCCGCGGGAGAAAATCAGTGGCGCCGCCCGGCGGAGTCGCGTCACCATGGGCGGGCAATTGAGTCCACGGATGCGCGGTTGGCATCTACCACCAGGTCGTGATCGGCGATTGAATGCCGGCACACCATGTTCCGGCGTCAGGAGGTCGTCATGACCGCACTGCTCCTCGCGATCGTCTGCGGCATCATCCTGCTCGTCGTCGTCGCCCGCACGTTGATCGTCACCATCCGCGACGAGCGGGGACGGGTGCCGTATCGCCCCGCGTACGACACCCGACGTCCGACGATGTGACGACGCGGGTGGGTGGCCGCGGCTACTCCGCCCGTTTGAGCACCGCGAGCACGGTCAGGAGCAGGATCTTGACGTCGAGCCAGAGTGACCAGTTCTCGATGTAGTAGTTGTCCCACTCGGCGCGGTCGGCGATGGAGGTCTGACCGCGCAGGCCGTGCACCTGCGCCCAGCCGGTGACCCCGGCCTTCACCCGGTGGCGCTCGCCGTATCGCCGGATCTGCACCTCGAACAGCGAGACGTACTCGGGACGCTCCGGGCGTGGACCCACGAGACTCATGTCGCCGCGGATCACGTTGAGTAACTGGGGTAGTTCGTCCATCGACGTCGAGCGCATGATCTTGCCGATCCTGGTGCGGCGGTCGACGCCCTCGACGCCGCCGGGTGCGCTGCCCTCGGTCGGCCGGAATTTCTCCGCGGCGGGGTCCTCGGGCCGCATCGAGCGGAACTTCAGGCAGTTGAACACCCGCGCGTCGCGACCCACCCGCGGCTGGGCGAAGAAGATCGGGCCCGGCGAGCTCAGCCGGACCAGCAGCATGAGCGTGAAGAACAGCGGTGAGATCGCGGCGAGGATCAGGGCTCCGACCACCCGGTCCCCGATGTGTTTGGTCCGGAACTGCCACCCCCGCGGGTTGGTGTGCGGGACCGACATCAGGGGCAGCCCGCCGATGTGGTCGACCCGACTGCGGCGTCCGACGACGTCGAACATGCGCGGCACGATCCACACCTTCACCCCATGCCGGTGGGCGATACGGACGGCGGCGGTGAGCCTTTCGACATTGGTGACCGCGAAGGCCACGACCAGGACCTCGGCCTTCGTCGCCCGGATCGCGTCGTCGAGTTCGTCCACCCCGCCGAGCTGCGCGATCTCGTTGGTGGGTCCCTCGTCCCGATCGGCGCGGGGTGGCGCGCCGGCGGCCAGGATGCCGACCGGCCGGAGGCCGTGCTCCGGCGCGGCCACCATGCGGCCGACCACCTGTGCGGTGATCGGCCCGTCGCCGATGATCAGCGTGGGGGACAGCAGATGACCGTTCTTGCGCAGGCTCCGCTGGATGATGTCGCGGATGAGACGACCGAACGGAACCCAGAACAGCGCCGACACCCACACCTTGGTGACCGCGGCGCCGGGTCTGTCGTCGGAGTAGGAGAGGAGCAGGGAGCACAGCAGGATCATCGCGGTGATCGTGCATCCGGTCATGACCCGGCCGACCTCGTCGAGGAACCGGCGATTGAGCCCCCGACGGTAGACCCCGCGCAAGGAGAAGACGATCACGAGGATCGGCACGAAGGTGGCGAGTGTCCACAACGGCGGGTTCGCGCCGCTGCCACTCCTCACCCACCAGATCCCGGCGGCCACCGCGATCGTCGCGGACAACACGTCGATCGACACGGTCACGATCGTGCTCAGGGGATCGTCGCGGATCAGCTCGTGAAAGGTGCGCCGACCGTTGGGCGACGAGTACACCGGGGTGCGCCTCGTGGTCTGCGGGAACTCGGCCTGCGATACACGGGTCGACAAGTCCACTCCATCCGAAAGAACAGCCCCCCGTCCCGACGATTGTAGGTGTACGCGGCGGTCCCGCGTGCGCCTACCGGCCACGTGTTGGGTACCGAATGCTCACCGCCAGGTCACGAGGGCACGCGCCCGTGTCAACGCCCGAAGATGAGCTCCTGGACCAGGATCGAGAGATCGGACATGAGCTGGACCTCCGCGGTGGACCAGTGATGCGCCTCCGAGTCCCAGGCGCAGAACGTGCCGATGACATGTCCGTCGTCGTCGGCGAGCGGGATGCCGAGGTAGGCGGTCACCTCCCCGCTGACGGCGGTCGGGTGGTCGGCGAGGAGCGCGTGGTCGGCGATGTCGTCGATGATGAGGGGTGAACCGCTGACCACCGGGAGGACGCAGAGGGAGTTGACCAGCGACCGGGTGCTGGGACCGTCGGGACTCCCGGACCGGAAGGCGATCGCGGCGGTCGCCTGCTCGTCCGGTGTGATGAGGTTGACGGCGACGTGCGGGACGCCCACGGCATCGATCGTGAGCCGGATCGTCTCGTCGAGGCTGTGGGTCGGCGGGTCGTCGAGCAGGCCGCTGTCCTTCAGCGCACGCATCCGCTCCGGATCGGACAGGATCGCGCGGAGCGACCGGGCCATGTCGGGGTTGCGCCCGCGCACCGCTTCGAGGACGGCGTGCACGCCGGCCTCGGGTGACGTGTCGAAGAGTGCGGCGAGCTGGGCTGGGTCCGTGGTCGGCTCGCCATCCGGAGTGGGGTCGTCGACGGGGTTCACGGTGTTCGCACCGTCCTCGGTGTTCGAACTCATCGTCACTCCTCTCGCTGCCCGGGTCGACCCGGTCGGCACACAGCTCACGCGCAGGTGTTCGGCGGACGCTGTCCTGACCGCACGGCCCGGACCCAGTCGGTCGCCGCGGAGCCGATGTCGAGTATGCCGTGCGGCTGACCGCGGACCTCGATCGCGGTGATCGCATCGCCCAGCCGGCATCCCCGATCGATGGCTCCCGCCGTCCACGGGGCCGGGATGACGTCGTCGGCGTCGCTGTAGGCGACGAGCATCGGGGCCGAAGCCCGCCCCTGGGGCAGACTCACCTCGCGCAGCCACGTCCGGAGTCGGTCGGTGGCCGCGTCGTCGACCGGGCGATAGTCCTCCGGTTGCACCTCCTCGACGATGGCCTGCTTCTGGACCATCGCGGCGTCGTTGCACTCCAGGAGCACGCCGAACGCCTCGCGCAGCGGACCGTGCACGTAGTCGTCGATGACGAGTTCGGGATGAATCGCCTTCAATCCCGTCAGGACCAGCGGGAGAAACGCGATCTGCTCCGGGGTGAGGGTGCCGGCATCCATCGCATCGGCCAGCGGCGCGACGTCGAGCGCGGGACTCATGCTCACCGTCCCGCGCAGTCGCAGACCGCGACCGTAGGTCGCCGCGATCTCGTTGGCGTGGAACACCGCGTGCCCGCCCTGCGACACCCCGAAGCCCCACCACTGATCGCTGGTGCCGTCGACGATCATCCGCGTCGCACGCACCGAGTCGATGATGTCGTTCGCGGCGGGCGCCGGGTCGAGGTACCGGTGGGGTCCTGGTGTGCCGAGTCCTCGATAGTCGGTCTGTACGACGACGAATCCCTGCTCGAGCAGCGACGCGATGAGCCCGACGGTGCCCAGCAGGTTGCCGTACAGCGACGGGGCGCAGTTGCCCGCGATGCCGGTCGTCGGGTGTCCGACCGCCAGGATCTGCCATCCGCCAGCCGGTGCCCGGCCGCGCGGCACGAACACGGCGGCCGAGACGGGGACCAGCTCACCGCTGACCGGGTCGGTGGACAGGTAGCGGAACCGCACGGTGCGGTCGACGATGCGCCGCAGCGAGATGTAGGCGTCGGTCGGAGTGGGTGATCCCACCAGATCGCCGGCCGACGCCCCTGGCGGTGCCGAAAAGCTCTGCGACGCGTCGTCAGACGCCGGGCCGGCGGAGGCCGAACATGCGGCGGTCAGCAGTGCTGTGACGAGCAGGACGGCCACGAGCACGGTCGCAGGCGGGCGCCCGACGCGCCGCGACACCGTCCTCATGAGCGCGTGAGCAGCCGATCCAGCAGGGACACCGGATCTTCGCAGAGGTGGTCGAGAGCCGCCTCGATGACCGGGCGACCGACGAAATCGCTGCAGAACGTCGCGGTGAAACTGCGCGAACCGTCGATCTCGCTGACGAGCATGCTCGCCGCATCCGGGCCATCGGGCTCGACATAGGCGAACAGGTGATGCGAGGCCGCCGCCAGATCCCACGGCAGATCACCGAAGATCCCGATCCGCCCGAGGTCGCTGACCGACAGTCGTAACCGGTCGGGCACCTCGACCCGGCGCGGGACGGGCGGCTCCTCGGGTGACGATCGACGCAGGCGCGCCCGGAGTTCTCCCGCGGCCAGAACGGCTGCGGGCCAACCGGATTCGGCGACCGCTCGGATGCGGTCCCCGATCTCCATCGGCGTCGCGTCGCGTGGGAAGCGCAGGGGTATGCCCACGGCGAAGTTGCCGTGGTCATCGGCGTGCCCGGCGTCGAGATAGCGGCGGCAGTCGAAGAGGATCTGCGTGCGCTCGTCGAGGGAAACGCCCTGCGCGGACAGGGCGGCGCGCCACAGCGAGACGGTCACCGCCGCCGAGGACATCCGGACACCGGTGTCGGCGATCGCACGCTTGAGTTCGTCGGTCTGCCCCGGGCGCATCGCGGCGGTGACGGCGCAGCGGGTGGCATGCCAGTCCTCGATGACGCGCGTTGGTCCGTGGGTCGGCGGCGAGACGTTCGCAGCGCGCAGGCGCATGATGTCGCGCAGACGTCTGGGCTGTCGCAGGACGTGACGACGCAACGCCTGCCAGGCGGCGTCCGGCGGCAGCGAGCGTTCGAACCGCTCGGTCATCGGGAACTCGTGGTGGCTGGCCAGACCGGCGATCTGCTCGACGCCGAGGCGGCCGTCGCCCATGCCGTGGGTGTGGTCGATGACCAGCCACTGACCACACACGAGCACCTCGAGTCGGGGCAGCGGCTCGGGACGGTTCCGCAGGCGCGTCATGATGTCGCCGATCGGCAGGTCGGCGAGGTCGGGCCGCTCGACGACCCGCGGCAGGGTCGCCACGTCGTGGGCCCAGCTCGCCGACGCCGGATCGGGGACGAGACTCAGTCTCGACGTCGGTGTCCACGCCCGGGTCAGGCGAGCCCGGATGAGGTCGAGATCCGGGGCCGTCATCGGGCCGGTCACCGAGATCGTGCGGGACGTGGCCAGTGCACGGTCGAGGACGGAGGCACGCTGCGCCCCGGCGGTTGCGGCGTTGTCAGAGCGCGGCATCGACGACCTCGCGCATCTCGTCGCGGAACCGTTCGCGCCGGAAGCGCTCGGCCCAGGCGCGGATCTCGGATCGGTCGTAGTCGTCGACGGTGAAGTCGCGCAACGACGCGGCCAGCCGCTCGACGATCTCGTCGTCGGTCCCCGGTTCGATCAGCAGACCGGTCGACCCGGGTACGACGGTGTCGAGGGCGCCGCCTTCACCGAGCGCGATGACGGGCGTGCCGGTGGCCATCGCCTCGACGGGCACGATGCCGAAGTCCTCGATCCCGGGCATCAGGACCGCGCGGGCGCTGCGATGCAGGTTCAGCAGGGTGTCGKGGGGGACGCGGCCGAGGAACGTCGTCTTCGGGCCGGCGAGCTCGCGACACTGCGGCATGGCCCGTCCGTCTCCCGCGRCCACGAGCCGGACGTCGGCGCGGGCGGCCGCCGCGATCGCGAGGTCGGGTCGCTTGTACGGGACGAGTCGTCCGGCGAGGAGGTAGAAGTCCTCACGGGGCACCGCGGGATCCGGTGTGAAGCCGTCGAGGTCCACCGGCGGGTGCACGACGACCGACTCACGTCCCCAGTGCTCGCGGATGCGCTCGGCGACGGCCGAGGAGTTCGCGACGACGGTGTGCAGACGGGGCGCGGCGCCGACTTCGCAGCGCCGGGCGACCACCGACAGCGCCGACAGGATCGCGGCGCCGGCTGCCCCGCCGCCCTCGCCCGCGCGCAGCGACGGATCCCATGCCCAGCGGGCCGGACTGTGTACGTAGGCGATGACCGGCGCGTCGGTCGCGTGCACCGCCTGGGTGGCGAAGGCGTGATGGCTGGTCACGACCGCGTCGGCATCCCGCAGCGGCATCCGCCGGAACGCCAGCGGCATCAGCGGGAGCAACGGGGCATAGCTGCGTTCGCCGAGCAGGCGGTAGGCGCGATTGAGCGGCGAGGTGATCGGCGGCTCGGCCAACCCGGCCGGGACACCCGCGGGCCGCGCGATCGGCGCGTGCACCTCAACGCGTGGCCACGTCGCGGCGAGTTGTTCGACGACGTGCTCGGACCCGGCGATCTCCGTGAGTCGTTCGTGGACGACGGCGACGCGGTCACCGGGCATTGCTGCCCACATCTCCCGGCGCGGTGCGGAACCGGTCGGAATCGAGGGTCGTGCCGCGCGGATCGTCAGACGGCGGTTGCGGTGTCATGGGTGTGGTGGCCTCGGCTCTCGATGCGGCTGTGTCCCCGGCACTCTCGACCTCGGTGCGGTCGCCGGAGACCGGATCGGCGCTGGTGGTGGTCAGAACTTGCGCGGGAGGCTGCTTTCCCGTGCGCTGCACGATCAGATGACGGGTCGACCCGATGGTCGCGAGCTGGGACAGCGCCCGGTCGGCCGGCTTGCGATCACGTCCCGAAGACGAGACGACCACAGCCGCGAGCGCGACGTCCCCGGGATCGACGCTCTGCCACCAGGGCTCGGTGAGAGGGAACCGGACGATGCGCAGACGGTGCCCGGTCGTCGCGTCGTCCCCCGGGTGACGGATGTCGTCGATCACGCGAGCGGCGTCGATGTGGTCGCCGGTGAGGATCAGCGCGACCTGGGCGCGGCGGTGGCGTTGCGCGAACGCGGGCAGCAGAGTCGCCGGCAGCGCCGGCTCGCCCCGCTGTCCGTAGGTGAGCTCCGCGCCGTACCGGTGCGCCGCGCGGCGGGCCCAGATCGGGTTCGGTTTCCGGCCGACCCGCCCACGGAACAGTGCGAGCAGCTCCGCCGCGATGATCGTCGCGGCGATGCCGGCGACCGCGCCCTCCTGGGCCGGTTTGGGGCTGACAGGCACCTCGCTCGCCGACGGTGCCGCGAGGATGGTGAGCGTGTCCGACGACGAGTTCTGCAACCGGGTGAGCTGGGAGTCGAGATCGGCAAGGGTCGCATCGGATTCGACCTTCGCCTCGCTGCGGTCGGGCAGTGCGCGGTTGCGGACGCGCTCGGCGGTCACCTGCGCACGCAGTTGATCGATCTGCCGGGTGATGGCGCGGGCATGGTTGGACAGCGACGCGGCGGAGATGGCGGTGACCATCGCGCGGGCGACGTCTTCGGCCTGGGTACTCGTCGGCGCCGCGGCGGTGAAGTCCATCAGTGTGGGAGCCGTTCCCGGAGTCGTGGTGACGTGCGAGCTCAACTCGCTTGTCGTCCATCCGGTGTCGACCTGGGTGAGCACCTGTTGCAGGACGTTCTCGTCGGTGGACAGCGCCACGAACGGGGCACGCAACTGTTCGACGAAGGCGTCGCCCGGAATGATCGTGCCGGCCGGCGTGATCTCGGTGACGACCGTGGCCGAGTACTCCTTCGGGACCAACGCGGTCCGCAGCGCGAACACCGAGGCGCCGACGAGGATGCCGATCAGGATCGCGGGGACGGCGACACGGACGAGATCACGGAAGTGCCCGAACAGGTCGACCGAGGGCGGCGCATCACGTCGCCCGGCGGCATCGAAGCTGGAGGTCACGCCTAACTCCTGTGGTGTCGGATGCCCCCCGACCATCCCCGGACATTGCAGTGTCGATCAGCTGTCAGTTCACCATAACGAAGGAAGCGGGCAATCGTGGTCGGCACCGGCGGGCGTGGCGTGTGCGAGAAACGATTTCGGAGGTCACCGCGCGGCGAGCATCGAGTACCCCTGCTTCGGTGACCAGTCGCGGCGCACCAGGCCGAAGTTGTGCTCGAGATTGTTCGGGTCGGTGCCGGCGTCTCGCAGCGAGTACACGAACAGCGGTCCGAGCCAGGGCGCGTCGCTCTGGGCGCCGATGGCTATCTCGATGCTCTGTGCCTGGACCTCCTCGGTGACGGCGTTCGTGCCGGTTCCGGTCGGTGCGCCGAACTCGGTCATCCAGATCTTCTTGTCGCCGTCGCCCGCGGCGACCATCACGTCGCGCATGTCCCACATCCGTGCCGCGGTGCTCCACGATGCCGCGGCGGGGTCGTTGGGCAGAGCCGGATAGGTGTAGGGATGCACGCCGAGTGCGTCCAGCGAGCGGTTGAATCCGCCCTGATACAGATTGCGCACGAAGGTCAGCGGTGCGATGTCGCGGCCGTTGTCGGTGCCGGGTGCGAGCCCTCCGGAGATCACCGCGGCGCCGGGGACCGCGCGTTTGACGGCCGCGTAGGACGCAGCGAGCAGGCGGCCGTACTCGGCCGAGTTCGCCCTCGGCAGCCAGTAGTTCGCCAGATTGGGCTCGTTCCAGATCTCCCAGACCGCGATCGAGTCGGCGTACCGTTGCGCCGCGGCCGCGGCAAAGGAGGCGAAGACGTTGGGATCGGCGGGCCGGTAGTGGCTGTTGCGTGGGAAGTCGGACGCGCGGGCCGCCCACAGCGGCGTGTAGGTCACCAGCCCCAGCGGACACATCCCGTGGGCGACGATGGCGTTGACCACCCGGTCGATGGGCGCCCAGTTCCGTTGTCCGCGCCGGGGTTCAACGACCGACCAGTCCACGTCGAGTCGCACTGCCCACATACCGAGGTCCTGGGCGACCGACAACTCCCGATTGAGGTCCTCATCGGACGCCCCGAGCAGCGAGGCACCCGGCGACGCTGCGACCTTGTGGTCACCGGCGGCGAGCGAGCATGCGGCCGGCGCCGAATGGGCGTCGCTGCGTACCCACACGATGGCGGCGAGGGTTGCGACGAGGATGCACACGTACGCGAGGGCCGACCGGGTGGCCCGACCGTGCAGGGACCGTGTCATGGATGGTGCCTATCTGAGAGACGCGCATCGCGCGCGGCAGGTGCCGACGGTGGAATTCTCCTCAGCCGGACAACAACTCGTCGAGCATACGCGGTAGGGTCGCCGACTTGTCGTGTCCGTCCGCGATCCGACGACGCGCCTCCGCGGTCAGCGAACGGCGCAGGTCGGCGTCGTCGAGGACGCGGCTGATCGCCGCGGTCAGCGCGGCGGGATCCGACGGCGGGACGAGGACTCCGGCGCCGTCCCGCAGGAACTCGGTGGTGCCGCCGTGATCCGTGCCGATGACCGGTGTGCCGTAGGCCATCGCCTCGAGGACCGAGAGCGGTCCGGCCTCGGGCGTCACACTCGCCGAGAGCACGACATCCCATCGCTCCAGGGCGGCGCGGAGATCGGTGTGGCCGAGGAACCGGACGCGCCCGGCGAGGTCCGGTCTGGCGGCCCGGGCATGCAGTGCGGCAACGTGATCGGCGTCCCCGGGAAACGAGCCCCCGGCGAACTCCAATTCGACGTCCGGCAACCCGGCGACCGCGTCGAGCGCGACGGCGTGCCCCTTCCAGGGCGTGAGCAGTGCCAGCATCCCGACGACCGGTGGGTCGTGGAGTTGGGTGGGTAGGGCGGGGACCGGCCAGGTGACTCCGTTGTGGGCCACGACGACCGGCAGACCGAGGTCCGCGAGGGGGACCGACGTCGCCTCCGACACCGCCACGGCGCGCCGGATCACGGGTGCGCTGACGCGGATGACGGCGCGCTGCCGCCCCGACGTCAGGGTGTCGTGCACGAGCCAGGAGACGCGGCCCGTCGGTTGCGCGACGCGTGCGGCGGGGAGTGCGAACAAGGAGTTGACGATCGTCGAGGTGTCGGACCGACGTGTCACCCGGCGCAGGGTGCGACCGGCGCGTACCCAGTCGAGCACGAGGCGACCGGCGCCCGCGAGGCGCGCGACACCGCGCTCGCCACTCAGGCCGAGGGGCGGGATGGGCACGTGGTCGACCGGGGCCGGGAGTCGTCCGGCCAGGGGACCGTCGGGACTGACGACCCGCACCGGGTGGCCGCGCTCGAGCGCGACGTCGATCAGATCGAGCATCACCTTCTCCGCCCCGGAGACCTGGCCGGTGTGCGCGACGAAGACGATCGTGCACGGGTGCTCGGAATCGGTCATCGGACCACCTTCGTGTGTCGTCCGGGCGGCGTGGTGACCGCCCGGGTGAGCAGTACCGCGGGTCCGGCGACGATCAGTGCGGTACCGGCCGAGACGACCGGCCAGGGAATCGAATCCGCGAGCCAGACCCCGATGGCGCACGCCGCCACCGTCAACAGGGTCAACGTGGTGAGTGCGCCCAGTGGGAGCAGACCCGTGATGGGCAGCGTCCGACCGATGACGACCCACAGTGCCACCACCGCGAGGGCGAAGGTGATGACGGTGGAGAAGGCGGCCCCGTCATAGGAGTACCGCGGGATCAGGATCAGGTTGAGCACCACGTTGAGTGCCAGGCCGCCGACCGCGATCCACGGGTAGCGATTCGCCCGACCGGTCGCCGCGAGCAGGAAGATGCCTAGCACGATGAAGGCGGTGAGCGCCGCGCCCAGAACGAGCAGCCGCGCGGCGTCGGCCCCGACGACGAACCGGTCGCCGTACAGGAGTCCGATGATCGGGCCGGCGCTCGGCCAGAAGGCGGCCACGGCCACGGCACCGCCCGCGGCGAACACCACCGCCGCACTCCGGCACCGCTGGCGCAGGACCGCCGACTGGTCGGGCCAGGCGGCGACCAGCAGGGTGCTGACGGGTCCGATCGCGGCCAGGATGAAGGTGTCCATGATGTCGGAGAACTTGTACCCGATGCCGTAGATGCCGACCGCGTCGAGCGAATCGAGCAGACTCAGCAGCAGGACGTCGACCTTCTGCAGCGCGATGGTCAGGGCGAGGCCCAGTGCGAGCGGAAGGGCATCGGAGAGCATCGGTTTCCAGCGCGACCATTCGACGACCCGCGACGGACGCAGTCCCGACGACCGGCGCGCGATCCCGACGACCTTGATGATCAGCGACAGGATCTCGTTCGCGACCGGGGCGAGCACGAACACCAGCAGTGCCGGCGCTACGAGCACGGCGGCGATGGTCAGCGCCAGCTGCAGAACCTGGCCCAGGCTCTCGGCGATCGCGGTGAGCAGGAGGCGGTGCCGGCTCTGGAAGATGACCGTGAGTGCCTGTGCGGGCGTGGCGAACACGACGACGAGTCCGGCGATCGCGGTCGCGCGGATCACATCGCCGGGATACTGCAGCACGATCACGTAGGCGACGGCGATCAGGTAGCCGAGAAGGCCGAGCACCACCCGCAGGGCGATGAACGCCGAGGACGTCTTCGCGACGTCGTCGGGGTCGTCGGAGATGAGCCGGGCCATCACCGCCCGGCCGACCCCGAGGTCGGTGAAGATCGCGGTCAGACCGAGCAGCGCGAACACGAAGGAGTAGGTGCCCCAGTCCTCCGGGGACAGGGTGCGCGCGATGAGGACGCTCCCGGCCCAGCCGAGGGCGGCGATGACCACGCGACTGGTCAGCATCGCGATCGTCGCCCGGGTGGCGGCCCGCGCATCCGAGGCCGGGTGCGCGCCGGGCTCGGCGGCCGGCGCAGTCGTCGGCCCGCTCGCTGCGCTCCCGGCGCCGGTGATTCTCGGCCCGCTCGCTGCGCTCCCGGCGCCGGTGGTGTTCGGCCCGCCCGCTGCGCCCCCGGCACCGGTCGCGCGGGCCAGCAGCTCGGCTTCGGCCTGCTGATCCACCAGCGCATCGGACGGCAGCGGGCCGGTGACGTCAGGGCTCACGGCGCCCCGCACCGGGTATGTCGATGCCGCCGGCCCGGTAGGCCTCGACCGTCCGGCGGGCCGTGGTGTCCCAGCTGAGGGCTGACGCCACCGAGGTGCCGGCGGCGACGAGTTCGGTGCGCGMCGASTCGKCGCGCACGAGGGGTTCCAGGGCACGGACCCAGTCGTCCTCGTCGTGGCCCTGCACCAGTGTCGCGCCGTCACCCACGACCTGGGGAAGCGCGCCCACCGCACTGGCGACGACGGCACCGCCACAGGCCATCGCCTCGACGGGCGGAAGGCCGTAACCCTCGTAGAACGAGGCGTAGGCGGTCACGGTCGCCGCGGCGTAGAGCGCCGGCAGGTCCCCGACATCGACGTAACCGAGCCCGACCGCCGACGACGGGGCATCCGGGCCGGTCGAACCCGCGCCGCCGAGCACGCACGGAATGTCGAGGCGCCGGGCGACCGCCGCGACGAGTTCGACGTTCTTGCGGGGTTCGACGGTGCCGATCTGCATCACGAAGCGTTCCGGAAGATCGTATTTCGCCCGAACCCGTTCGACATCGGCCGGCGCGGGTGGGCGGGCCCAGTCGGCGGGCGCGAGTTCGGTGACGTGGGCATCCCGTCCGCAGGTCTCGCGGATTCGTTCGGCGGTGAACTCGGAGACGGCGATCAGCACGTCGGCCCGACGGAGGGTCGTGCGGACGAGTACGGATTCGCCCGCGGCGCGAAACCGGCTCGACGCGGACGGCATGTCGAGCACCGACAGGTCGTGCACGGTCGCGACCGTGGTGGCGGGGCCGGCGACCGGTAGGTCGACGTCGAGACCGTGGAACACGCCGCCCGAGCGGGTGGGGAGTACGCCGAACACCGCCCGTCGGACACCGTCGGCGACGGGACGCTCCACCGGGGTGATCGCCGGGGGCAGTTCGCCGACCGCGTCGGTCTGCACGACTGCGGACAGGGCGGTGCCGTCGACGTGGCCGGGCAGTGCCCTCAGGAGTTCGCGGATGTAGGTCTGAACGCCGCTGCCTCCGGGACGAAGTGCAAGCGCACCGTACGTGATTCGTGTTGTGCCGTCGCGCATCCAGCAGCTCCCAACAGTAACCAGAAGTAGAAGTCGAGCGGGAAGATCTCGAAGTAGGTGGCGACCAGGCAGGCCACCATCGCCGCGACCATGGACGCACTGACACCCAGGACGAGGGCTCCATCCGGGTCGGGCATCCGGCGCGAGTACTGCACGCACCAGATGATCGCGGTCACGATCAGGGCCAGGAACAACCACAACCCGATCGGCCCGAGTTCGATGAGCAGCTTCACGTAGTAGTTGTCCGGCTGGTAGTTCTTCGACAACTGCTGCACGGTACCGCCGGCGCCGGCGGTGATCGTCCGCGTCGTGTCGCCCTGGGCTGCCGACATCGCGTCGGCCGCCGATCCGCTCGACGCCAGGCCGGTCCCGAGCGGGTGCACCCAGATGCTCGCGAAGATCTCACCCCACCCGGAGCCGCGCTGACTCAGGCTGCTCGACGAGAAGAACACCTTGGTGATGTTCGACGGCAGGAACGGCAGCGAGATGACGGCGACGACCGCGAGTGCGAGCAGCGGGGCGATGAGGCGGCGGAAGCGAAGGGCCGCAAGCCAGATCACACCGACGATGAGGCCGAGGATCGCCGCCCGCACCACCGACGTGGCCATCGTGATCGCCATGACCGGCCAGCAGACGAGGAACAACCGGTTGCGCCGGCGGGCGGTGTCCGACAGCGCCACTGCTCCGCCGACGAGCAGGGCCAGCATGACGAAGAGTCCGAAACCGAAGGGCTGATTGAACGTGCTGAACGTCCGGAACAGCGGACCGCTCGTCCGCACCTGCTCGCCGAAGGTATAGCCGAGTTCGACCAGCCGCGCCGGACCCAGGAGCTGCTGGCCGATGCCCACGAGGGTGGTGAGCACCCCGAGCGCCATGATGATCGAGACCAGTCGGTCGCGGTCGAGCGCGTCGAACGGCGTCAGCCAGAGCACGAGGACCACGAAGAGGTAGAAGAAGGTGACCTTGACGCCGTACAGCCCGATGGGGCCGTAGACATAGAGCGCCGACACGACCCCGAACGCGACCAGCACGGCCGCGGCCGGCCACCACGGCAGCTGCAACGGCGGGTCCGTCCGGTCGGCGGGCCGGACCCGGCGATTGGCCGCGCAGATCAGCGTCAGCGCGAGGACGCCCTCCTTCCACGCCGAGGCGACGCCGGGCAACGGGGCGATGTCGAGGAGACCGTCGAGGGGGGTGAGCGCGGCCAAGACCAGGAGACCGCGTTGCGGACGCCGGTAGATGACGGCGACGAAGGCGACCGCGAGGACGAGGGCGACGAGTGCAGCGACCACGACCGGGAGGTGCGCCACGCCGACCTGCCTTTCCACCTGCCCCCGTGGTCTGTTCGAGCCCCCAGACCAACCATGGTGGCATCTCCGGGCTCCGTTTGTCCGGGGCAACACGGACACATGTCGCCCCGGACACGCCGGGAGGCCGCCGGCCGCAGGTCAGTGACCCGAGATGCGACGTGCCCGTCGCGGGCGGGTTCGGTCGGGCCCGGATTCGGTTGTGAGAAGGCGTGGTTGCGGGCGCGGGGGATCCAGGAGTTGCGGCATCCCCTTCACCGGCTGGTGCATCGGGAGCAGGGTGTAGCCGTCTTCCCACGGAAGGTGGCCGTGGTCGTCGGGCCAGACCACCTGCAGTTTCGGGTGGTCGGGGAACAACAGGTTCGCCAGGAGCAGCTCGTCGTGGTCGAGTTGCTCGATGAGTCGGACGGTCACGGCGACCGTCTGCAACGGGATGTCGGACTGCGCGGCGACGAGATCACGCCAGTCCTCCTGGTGGAGCAGGGCGCCCAGTTCGTTCAGCACGTGCGTCGCGGTCAGGGGATCGACGCCGTAGATCGAGAGCTCCGGGATCGAGTGCAGCGAGAGTCCGGAGGTGTAGGAGAACCCGCACTCGGTTCGAGCACCCGCAGGCGGTGCGTCGAACTCGGCGTCCGCCTCGCCGACCGAGGTCACCTGCCAGCCGCAGCGCCGGATGGTCTCGATGGTGGAACGGATGAGCGGATTGGGATGCCACCGGGGCAGACCTCGGATCGCGGCAGCGTGGTCTGACATGGATCGCTCCTTTGTTCGACGGGTGCGAACATCAGAACACGAGGCCCCGACAATTCTCCCTACGCCGCAGCCGGGGAGGCGGGCGTCAGGTGTTCGCCGTGCGTCGGATGCCGAACACGGTGAACAGGGCCGCGCACGTGGCGAAGACGACCAGCAGCGAGAGCCCGATCGTGTAGCTGTGGGTGGTCGCGTCGTAGGTGGCCCCCATGACCATGGGCGGGAAGAAGCCGCCGAGCCCGCCGAGGGCACCCACGATCCCGGTGACCGAACCGACCCGCTCGGCGGGCGCGGCCTGCGCGACCCAGCTGAAGACCGACCCCGAACCGAGTCCCATGCAGACCGCCATCAGGACGAAGTCGAGACCGGCGGGTATCTCGAGGGGCGGCTTGGTGATCATCCACACGGCGAGCACGGCGGCACCGCCACAGGAGATCACGGTGATGATGCGCGGTCCGAAGCGATCGGACAGGACACCGCCGACGGGCCGGGCGATGACGGCCGCGATCGCGAAACCGGCGGTGCGTGTGCCGGCCGCCTGGAGGTCGAAGTCGTAGACGTCCTTGAGGTAGGTCGGCAGGTAGGTGCTGAAGGCGACGAAGCCGCCGAACGCCGCAGCGTAGAGAAAACCGAGCTGCCAGGTGATCGGCAGTTTGGCCGCACCGATCAGTTTGGGGACCACCGAGTCGTGGGACGCGGCCCACCTGGGTGAGTCGCGCATGAACAACCAACAGACCACGGCGACCATCGCGAGCGCGACGGCGATGATGATGTGCGTCGCGATGTATCCGAACCACGACACGAACCGCGGGGTGAAGAAGGCCGACAACGCCGTCCCGCCCATCCCGGCTCCGAAGACGCCGGTCGCGAACCCGCGCCGGGACTTGTCGTACCAGGCGTTCACGAAGGGGATGCCCACGGCGAACGTCGTCCCGCCGACGCCGAGGAAGAAGCCGGCGACGAGCAGCAACGCGTAGCTGTCGAAATGTCCGGCGGCGGCGACCAGCAGGACGAACGGAATGGTGGCGACCAGCAGAACGGTGAACATGAGGCGGCCGCCGAAGCGGTCGGTCAGTGCGCCGGTCAGGATTCGCCCGAGCGAGCCGACCAGGATCGGGATGGCGACGAGGATCGACTTCTGGGTGGCGCTCAGGTCGAGTTGGTCGGTGTAGACGACCCCGAGCGGACCGATGAGGTTCCAGGCCCAGAAGCTGATCGTGAACGCGAGTGTCGCGAGAGCGAGGTTCGTGGTCTGCGCACGCGAGCTGATGGCGGGCGTCGTGGTGCCGGTGCTCATCGATCACGATCCTTCACTCCGACGGGCGCCCACCCCGGCCGATGGGGCTGGTTACCCGGCGCGACACGTCGGTCGCGGCTTCGGTACACGATGTAGGGACGGAAGAGGTAGTGCACCGGCGCGGTGAAGATGTGCACCAGCCGGGTGAAGGGGACCATCGCGAAGAGGAGCATCCCGATCAGGATGTGCACGTGGAAACGCAAGGGCGCCGCCGCCATCGCCGTGACGTCCGGTTGCAACACGAACAGTGAACGGAACCAGGGCGAGACGGTCTCGCGGTAGTTCACGCCGGGCGCGTGCGGGTCGAGCGTGCCGATCAGCGTGATGTAGGTGCCTGCCACCAGCGCCGTGACCAGCACCAGGTACATCGCCTTGTCGTTACGCGTGGTGGCCATGAACACCGGGCCGACGGTCCGCCTGCGGTACACAAGCATCGCGACCCCGACGAGGGTGGCGACGGCCGCCAGGATCCCGAAACCCCCGGCACCCCAGTGGTACAGCGTCTCCGAGACGCCGATGGCCTCCGTCCACGACTCCGGGATCAGCAATCCGATCGCGTGGCCGATGATCACCACGAGCACGCCGTAGTGGAAGAGCGGCGACGCTATCCGCAGGAGGCGGGACTCGTAGAGCTCCGATGACCGCGTCGTCCACCCGAACTTGTCGTAGCGATAGCGCCAGATGGTTCCACCGATGAGCAGTCCGAGCGTCGCGTAGGGCACCACGCCCCACAGGAAGATGTCCACGGGTCACCTCACGCTCGGGTCGGGTTGATCGGCAGCAGGCGGGGGTCGAAGGGTTCCAGGCCCACGGTCTCCGTCGGTGCGGGTGCGCACATCGCGAGCGCCGTGGCCCGGTCGGGTGGGGAGGGACTGGGCAGGGTGGCGCACACCGCCGCCACCGCCCCGGCGTACGGCGACTCCGCGCCGAGCAGGGCGAACCGGATCAATTCCAGTGCTGCACGGTGCTTCTCGAGCAGCTCGACGCCGCGGCCCGGATCGGCCCGCGCGCTGAACTCGAGCACGATCGGCAGATGGTCGGGCAATTCACCGCGCAGGTCCACGAGAAATCCACTGTCGCGGTAGGCCTGCTTGAACTCGCCCAGCGACGCGCCCCGACGCCGGGTGTCGCCGTCGGACCAGTACGACAGGTAGAGCGTGTGCCGTTTCGAGAGATCGAAGAGCTCGATGTACTCGCGGCGCAGCGCTGCCGGATCGCCGTCGGCGAGGTGATCGGTGATCTGCCGCAGCAGATGTGGGGTCTGTGGGTCATCCATCTCGGCGAGGGCGGCCCGCATCAGATCGACGCGGCCGAGGACCTCGTCGTCGGGATAGCTCAGGCACCAGGACGCGATCAACCGTACGACGGTGCCCTCGTCGGTCGCCCGCGAGCGACGTGCGAACAACCGTGGTCCCCTCATCGTGCTTCCTCGTCGGGAGTCGATCCGGGTACGCGTTCGGGGAACAGGCCCGGCGGGGCCCCGTTGCCGTCCCAGTTGAGCAGGTTGGTCCGGCCCGCCATCGTGTGCTCGCCGGCCGCCGTGTCAGTGGTCTGACGCTGACGCAGCGCATGGAACGTCTCCACCGACACCGGCGCGGGACGACCGCTGGCCTCGCCGAACGGCGACGAGTCGAACATGCCGGGTCCGTCGTCGTAGTCGAGCGAACACCCCATCTCGTCCAGTTTCTCGGCCTGTTCGAGATGAGCCGTGGGGATCACGTATCGCTCTTCATATTTCGCGATCGCCATCAGGCGGTACATCTCGTACACCGCCTCCTCGGTCATCCCCACCGCGGCCGGTATTCCGGCGTCGGGTTCACGGCCCAGGGTCACGTCGCGCATGTACGAGCGCATGGCGGCCAAGCGGCGCAGCACCGTGTCGACGACGGCGGTGTCACCGGCGGTGAACAATTCGGCCAGGTACTCCACGGGGATGCGGAGTGCCTCGATGGCGCCGAAGAGGGTGCCCGCGCCCTCGGCGTCGTGACCCTGCTCGGCGAGCAGGTCGACGATCGGCGACAGCGGCGGGACGTACCAGACCATCGGCATGGTGCGGTACTCCGGATGCAGGGGGAGTGCGACACGGTACTTCTTGGCCAGCGCGTACACCGGGGATCGGCGGGCGGCCTCGAGCCAGTCGTCCGGGATGCCGTCCCGACGGGCGGCGGCGATCACGTCGGGATCGTCGGGGTCGAGCATCAGGTCGAGCTGGGCCTCGTAGAGATCGCGTTCGTCCGGGGTCGACGCGGCCGCCGTCACGGCATCGGCGTCGTAGAGGAAGATGCCCAGGTAGCGAAGTCGTCCGACGCACGTCTCGGAACAGACGGTGGGTTGCCCGACCTCGATGCGCGGGTAGCAGAGCGTGCACTTCTCGGCCTTGCCGGACTTGTGGTTGAAGTAGATCTTCTTGTACGGACAGCCCGTGATGCACTGCCGCCAGCCGCGACAGCGATCCTGGTCGACGAGCACGATGCCGTCCTCGCTGCGCTTGTAGATCGCGCCGGAGGGGCAGGACGCCATGCAGGACGGGTTCAGGCAGTGTTCGCATATGCGCGGCAGATAGAACATGAACGTCTGCTCGAACCCGAACTTCACCGCATCCTCGGACTCACGACGCAGCTTCTCCACGATGGGATCGCGCTTCGCGAGTTCGGGTGCGCCGCCGAGATTGTCGTCCCAGTTCGCCGACCAGGTGACCTTGGTGTCCTTGCCGGTCAGCAGCGATTTCGGACGGGCGACGGGGAAGTCGTCGCCGAGCGGGGCGTCGATCAGGGTCTGGTAGTCGTAGGTCCAGGGTTCGTAGTAGTCCTCGATGGTCGGTTGGACCGGACTCGCGAACAGGGTCAACAGCTTTCGGATCCGGCCGCCTGCACGCAACCGCAGCCTGCCGTTGCGGTTGAGGACCCATCCGCCCTGCCAGGTGTCCTGGTCGTCGTAACGACGCGGATATCCCTGTCCGGGGCGGGTTTCCACATTGTTGAACCACACGTACTCGGTGCCGGACCGGTTGGTCCAGGCCTGCTTACAGGTCACCGAGCAGGTGTGGCACCCGATGCACTTGTCGAGATTCATCACCATCCCGACCTGGGCCATGACCCGCATCAGTACGTCACCTCCTGGCTGCGTTTGCGGATGGTCGACACCATGTCGCGTTGGTTGCCGGTCGGTCCGAGATAGTTGAAGGCGTAGGACAACTGGGCATATCCACCGATCAGATGAGTCGGTTTCACCAACAGCCGCGTCGGCGAGTTGTGGATGCCGCCCCGGCGGCCCGTCGCCTCCGACTTCGGGACGTCGATCGTGCGTTCCTGGGCGTGGTGGACGTAGCAGACCCCGGCCGGCATGCGATGGCTGACGATTGCACGGCACACGAAAACGCCGTTGGCGTTGGTGCATTCGATCCAGTCGTTGTCGGCGACGTCGATCGAGGCGGCGTCCTGGGGACTCAGCCAGGCGATCGGCCCGCCGCGGGAGAGTGACAACATGAACAGGTTGTCCTGGTACTCGGAGTGGATCGACCACTTCGAGTGCGGCGTCAGGTACCGCACCGTGATCTCCCGGGCGCCGTCGGGTCCGAGCTTGGGTTCGCCGAACAGGCGGTGCATGTCCAGCGGCGGCCGGTAGATCGGGAGCGACTCGCCCATGTCGATCATCCAGTCGTGGTCCAGATAGAAGTGCATCCGTCCGGTGAGCGTGTGAAACGGCTTGAGCCGCTCGATGTTCACCGTGAACGGTGCGTACCGGCGGCCGCCGGTCTCCGACCCGGACCACTCCGGTGAGGTGATGACCGGCACGGGTGCCTTCTGGGTGTCGGCGAAGCGGATGCGCTTCTCCTCTGACCCGCGGGCGAGGTCGTCGAGGCGGAAACCGACGCGTTGCTGGAGTTGTTCGAAGCCGGCCACCGCGAGTTCGCCGTTCGTGGTGCCCGACAACGTCAGGATCGCCTCGGCGAGTTTCTCGTCGGTGTCGATGGCCGGTCGTCCGTCGCCGGCGCCGCCGAGCATCACGCCGTTGGATTCGGCGAGTGTGCGTGTTTGTTCCTCGAGCGGGTAGGTCACGTTCTTGACGGTGAAGCCGAGGGTGTCCGCGAGCGGTCCGATGGACGCCAGCTTGTCCGCGATCGCGGTGTAATCCCGTTCCACCACGGTGAAGTTGGGCATGTTCCGGCCTGGCTGTCCGACAACGCCGTCGTGTCGCCAGTCCAGAATCCGGCCGTGCGGTTGTGCAACCTCGCCGGGGGTGTCGTGCTGCAGAGGGACGCTGACGAGATCGCGCCGTGTACCGAGGTGGGTGCGTGCCAGGTCCGACAGCTTGCGTGCGAGCCGGTGGAACAGGTCGAAGTCGGACTTCGCCTCCCACGGCGGGTCGATCGCCGGTGTGAACGCGTGGACGAACGGGTGCATGTCCGTCGAGGACAGGTCGTGCTTCTCGTACCAGGTCGCAGCAGGCAGGACGATGTCCGACAGCAGCGTGGTCGATGTCATCCGGAAATCCGCCGACAGCAGCAGGTCGAGCTTCCCCTCCGGAATGTCGTCGTGCCAACGGATCTCGGCAGGCCTCGGGGTCTCGGGTTTCTCGGCGCCGAGCACGTTGTGGTGGGTGCCGAGCAGGGTCCGGAGGAAGTACTCGTTGCCCTTCGCCGAGGAACCGAGCAGGTTGGATCGCCACAGCACGAGTGTCCGGGGCCAGTTCTCGGGTGCGTCGACATCGGTGATGGCGGATGTCAGTTGGCCGTTCTGCAGACGCTCTGCGACGTAGGACGCCGGATCGGCGGCGTCACCGCGATCCACGGCGGCGGTCGCCTCGTCGGCGACGTCGAGAGGGTTGGTGGAGAATTGGGGATAGAAGGGCATCCAGCCGAGCCGCGCCGACTGGGCGATGGCGTCGGCGGTGTGCTCGTGGTCCATCGTGCCGCGCGACAGCGGAGATGCGAGTGAGGATGTCGAGTACCCGTCGTTGCGCCATTGCCCGGTGTGCATGTACCAGTACGAGGTCCCGGTCATGGTCCGCGGCGGGCGCGTCCAGTCCAGCGCGTTCGCCAGCGAGATCCAGCCCGTGATCGGACGACACTTCTCCTGCCCGACGTAGTGCGCCCAACCGCCGCCGTTGCGGCCCATGCATCCGGTGAGGATGAGCAGGGACAGGATCGCCCGATAGGTCGCGTCGCCGTGGAACCACTGGCAGATCCCGGCGCCCATGATGATCATCGAGCGGCCGCCGGATTCCTCGGCGTTGGCGGCGAATTCGCGCGCGACGCGAATCGCCGCCGCGGCCGGCACGCCGGTGATCTCGGCCTGCCACGCCGGTGTGTACGGCGCCGATGTGTCGTCGTAGCCGGTGGGCCACTCGCCGGGGAGCCCGTCCCGGGTGACGCCGTACTGCGCGAGCATCAGATCGAAGACGGTCGTGACGAGCCGTCCCCCGATCCGCCGCGCGGGGACACCTCGGCGGACCACGGCGCCGCTGCCGTCGGGGGCGTCGAAGACCGGGAACGCGACTTCGACGAATTCGGCCGCATCGCTCATGAGTGTCAGCGCGGGTTGCGCGCCACCGAGATCGAGATTCCATCGCCCCGCACCGGAGTCGGCGTACCGGAACCCCATCGAGCCGTTGGGCACCACCGGCTCATCGCGTGCCTCGTCCCAGCACACCGTCTTCCAGACGTCCTCGGAGGCAACATGTTCCGCGCCGGGCAACTCGTCGGCGGTCACGAACTTCCCAGGGACGAGTTTTCCGGGGACGTCGGTGCCGGTCGAGTCACCGTCCGGCCCGCCCGGTTCCTCGTCCAAGTGGATCAGGAACGGCAGGTCGGTGTAGCGGCGCACGTAGTCGTCGAAGAACCCGGTCGAGCGCCGGACGAAGAACTCGGTGAGGATGACGTGTCCCATCGCCATCGCGAGCGCCCCGTCGGTGCCGGCCTGCGCGGGCAGCCATTCGTCGGCGAACTTGGTGTTGTCGGCGTAGTCGGGGCTGACCGAGACCACCTTGGTGCCGCGGTAGCGCACCTCGGCCATCCAGTGCGCGTCCGGGGTCCGCGTCACCGGGACGTTGGAACCCCACATCATCAGGTACGTCGCGTCCCACCAGTCCCCGGACTCCGGGACGTCGGTCTGGTCGCCGAACACCTGGGGACTGGCAACCGGAAGATCGGCGTACCAGTCGTAGAACGAGGTCATCACCCCGCCGATCAACTGGATGAACCGGGTGCCGACGCAGTGGCTGACCATCGACATGGCCGGGATCGGGGAGAAACCCGCGCACCGGTCCGGACCGTGGGTCTTGATCGTGTGGACGTGCGCTGCCGCGGCCATCTCGACGGCCTCGTCCCAGGAGACGCGAACGAGCCCGCCCTTGCCCCGTGCGCGCTGGTAGGAGCGTCGGCGCAGCGGGTCTCCGACGACGTCGGCCCACGCCAGCACGGGATCGCCCAGCCGGCGCTTCGCCTCGCGGAACATCTCCACCAGCACGCCCCGGGCGTACGGGTGTCGGACCCGGGTGGGGGAGTAGGTGTACCAGGAGAAGGCCGCGCCCCGCGGGCATCCGCGGGGTTCGTACTCGGGCCGGTCCGGGCCCACCGAGGGGTAGTCGGTCTCCTGGGTCTCCCAGGTGATGATCCCGTCTTTGACGTAGACCTTCCACGAGCAGGAGCCCGTGCAGTTCACGCCGTGTGTCGAGCGCACGATCTTGTCGTGGCTCCATCGATCCCGGTAGAAGACGTCGCCGGCCCGACCGCCGTCCCGGAAGACGACACGACGATCGTCGGTCTCGTCCCATCGGGTGAAGAACCTGCCGATGTCCAGCAGTGCGGTGGCTGCAGAACCCTGTACATCTTCTGACCGGGCCATGAGCGACACCATACGGAGGGTCGGCAATTGTTTCTTCCCGAATCGCGAAGTCGATCAGAAATGCCGAAATCGTTTGTGAGAAATACACCCGACGGTCATTCGGGAAACAATTCGGTCGCTTCGGTCAACGCGTGGCAACCGTCAACAGGATCGCCGAGTCCTCCTGTGCGGTCAGGCCGTGACGCGTCGACGGAATGGTCACCAGGTCGCCGGTGGCGCCCTCCCACCGGCCGGCCGGGTCGCCGTCCGCCGAGGTCAGGACGACATGCCCGCGCAGGACCTGCAGCGTGGCCTCGGTGGGACTGTCGTGATCCGACAGTGCCGCGCCCGCGACCAGCGCGATCACGGTTTGTCGAAGGTGGCGAGAAGAGTTGCCGTGCAACGTATGAGAGGCCCGTCGGCTCGATGCTTCGCGGGCCGAGGACAGGAGCTCGTCGACGAGCTCGGGCAGATGAGTCGAATCCACGTGTTCCACCATGACATCGCGGCGCGGCGACGAGGTGATGTTCGGCGGATCGAGGCCAGTTCGTTGTTCCGCTGTCGACCGACGCGGTGATCCTGCCGCCTGGAATAGGCCACACAATCGTTGCGAAAATACCCGGTGATGACGGGCTCGCACCCATGCGAGTCGGGCGATGAGACGGTTTCGGAAAATGGTTCCGCGAAATGGTTTGAGAATCGAACTGTCGATTCCGGACAGAACCGATCGACCGTCGGATGGCTTCGGGTCCGCGCGCCGAACTGGGGTCAGCCGAGCCGCATCCGGAGCAGACGATCGTCGCCGTCGGCCGGCCGGCCGCGTCCGTCGGTGTTGCTCGTGCCGAACCACAGTGAGCCGTCGGGCGCGGCGGCCACGACGCGCAGCCGGCCGAACTCGTCGGCGTACCTGCTCACCGGCTCGCCGGCGGCCGACTCCGTGAGCGGTATCTCCCACAGCCGCCGGCCGCGGAGCGCGGCCATGTAGGCGCGGTCGCCGACGATCGCCAGCCCGGCCGGAGACGCCTCCTGCGTGGTCCAGGTGGCGGCCGGCGCGACGAACCGCGGATCATCGGAATCGCCTTCGACCTCCGGCCACCCGTAGTTGCCACCCGGTCGGATCAGATTGAGCTCGTCACGACGGTTCTGCCCGAACTCACTGGCCCACAGCCGGCCTGCGCCGTCGAAGGCCAGGCCCTCGACGTTGCGGTGCCCGTACGAGTGGACCTCGTTGCCGAACGGGTTGCCCGGCCACGGACGGCCATTCCGGTCGATTCGCAGGATCTTGCCGTTCAGTGCGCGGACGTCCTGGGCGACCTCGGGTACCGCGGCATCGCCGACCGAGACGAACAGGCTTCCGTCCGAACCGAAGGCGAGGGCGCCGCCGTGATGGTTGTAGGCCGCGTCGAGTCCGGTGATCAGCGGTCGGGGACGGGTGAGCCGGTCGCCGTCGAAGTCCAGGCGCACCAGCCGGTTGTCGGTGGCGGTCGTGTAGTAGACGAACACTGCGCTCTCGTCGCCCGGCGCCACCGCGATGCCCTGCAACCCGCCTTCGCCGCGCGGAGCGGCGTCAGCGAACTCGCCGACGGTCCGCACCTCGCCCCCAGGCGACACCCGCACGACCGTGGCGTCGTCGCGCTGGGTGACGAGGGCATCGCCGTCACCGAGGAAGGCCAGCGCCCACGGCACGTTCAGCCCGGATGCGACGGTCTCGACCGACGCGGCGTCCGCGGACGTGCCCGTCGGACCCGAGCCGGATCGATCCCGCGTCGGCGGATCGTCGGTGGCGCACCCGGTCACCAGCGACGTACCGGTGATGCCGAGCAGCCCGGCCCCGAGCAGGCCCGTTTTGAGGAGTTTGCGTCGATCCATACCCTCGATGGTGCCTGATGGTCGCCACTGCCGACCGGTGCCGATTTGGGTCTACGCTGCGGATTCCCTACACTAGACCGGTTGCCTGTGCACCTCAGGTGTCCGGGACACAACTGAATAGTCTCCGGTGCCGGCGAAAAGCCAAGGGCATCGGCGGCGAGAACCTTCTCCAAACAACTATCCACTTCGTGGAAGGCCCACCGCAGGTCACCGGGATTTTTCCGGCCACCGGCGCTGTATGGGAACCGCTACGAGAAAGGTTGACGGTCACCCATGACCATGACTGACCCGATCGCAGACTTCTTGACGCGTCTGCGTAACGCCAACTCGGCGTACCACGACGAGGTGACACTGCCCTCGTCGAAGATCAAGGTGAACATCGCCGAGATCCTCAAGCGCGAGGGCTACATCACCGACTACCGCACCGAAGACGCGGAGGTCGGGAAGAACCTCGTGGTCTCCCTGAAGTACGGCCCGAGCCGCGAGCGCTCCATCGCCGGTCTGCGCCGCGTCTCCAAGCCCGGCCTCCGGGTCTATGCAAAGTCCACCAACCTGCCCAAGGTTCTGGGCGGCCTCGGCGTGGCCATCATCTCCACGTCGTCGGGCCTGCTCACCGATCGCCAGGCAGCCAACCAGGGCGTGGGCGGCGAAGTCCTCGCCTACGTCTGGTAGGGGAGGTAACAACACATGTCGCGTATCGGAAAGAACCCCATCGAGATCCCCGCGGGCGTGGACGTCACCATCGACGGCCAGAACGTCACCGTGAAGGGCCCCAAGGGTGAGCTCTCGCTCACCGTCTCCGAGCCCATCTCGGTCGCCAAGGAGGACAACTCCATCGTCGTGACCCGCCCCAACGACGAGCGGCGCAGCCGCGCGCTGCACGGCCTGAGCCGTTCGCTCGTGAACAACCTCGTCGTGGGCGTCACGCAGGGCTACACCAAGAAGATGGAGATCTTCGGTGTCGGTTACCGCGTGCAGGCCAAGGGCAGCGACCTCGAGTTCGCGCTCGGTTACAGCCATCCCGTGCCGATCGAGGCCCCGGCGGGCATCACGTTCGCCGTGGAGTCCCCGACGAAGTTCTCGGTCTCGGGTATCGACAAGCAGCAAGTCGGCGAGATCTCGGCGGTCATCCGCCGCCTGCGTCGTCCGGACCCCTACAAGGGCAAGGGCATTCGCTACGAGGGTGAGCAGATCCGTCGCAAGGTCGGAAAGACGGGTAAGTAAGCCATGAGTGATTCAGCTACCAAGACAGTGCGCAAGCCGATCGGCAAGGACGTCTCGACGCGTCGTCGCAAGGCGACCGGCAACCGTCACTTCCGCCTCCGCAAGAAGGTCAGCGGAACCCCGGCCCGTCCGCGTCTCGCGGTCAAGCGCAGCTCGCGCCACATCCACGTCCAGTTGATCGACGACCTGGCCGGCAAGACGCTGGCCGCGGCATCGACGATCGAGGCCGATGTGCGTGCGGCCGGCGGCGACAAGTCCGCGCAGGCCCGCAAGGTCGGCGAGCTCATCGCCGCCCGCGCCAAGGCTGCCGGCGTCGACGCCGTCGTGTTCGACCGTGGCGGCAAGGACTACCACGGCCGGATCGCCGCGCTCGCCGACGCCGCCCGCGAGGGAGGCCTGAGCTTCTGATGACCATCTCGAACAGCTACACCCACATGACCGGAGGGAACCTCTGATGCCCGGACGTCAGCGTGACGGCGGAAACGGACCCGCCGGTAACGACAACAACCAGAACAACCAGGGCGGCGGCAACGACCGTCGCGGCGGTGGCCGCGGCGACCGTCGCGATCGTGGCGGCCGCGACCAGGACCGCAACCAGCTCGAGCGCGTGGTGACCATCAACCGTGTCTCGAAGGTGGTCAAGGGTGGACGTCGTTTCTCGTTCACCGCTCTCGTGGTCGTCGGCGACGGCCAGGGCATGGTCGGCGTCGGCTACGGCAAGGCCAAGGAAGTCCCGGCCGCGATCCAGAAGGGTGTCGAGGAAGCTCGCAAGAACTTCTTCCGCGTGCCCCTGATCGCCGGCACAGTGACCCACCCGGTCCAGGGTGAGGCCGCCGCCGGTGTCGTCATGCTCCGCCCGGCCAGCCCCGGTACCGGTGTGATCGCCGGTGGCGCGGTGCGTGCCGTGCTCGAGTGCGCGGGCGTCCACGACGTCCTCGCCAAGAGCCTCGGCTCGGACAACGCCATCAACGTCGTGCACGCCACCGTCGCGGCACTCAAGATGCTGCAGCGTCCCGAAGAGGTCGCGGCCCGCCGCGGTCTGCCGATCGAGGATGTCGCTCCGGCCGGTATGCTCCGCGCTCGCGCAGGACAGGGGGTCTGATCATGGCTCAGCTGAAGATCACTCAGGTCAAGGGCACCATCGGTACCAAGAGCAACCAGCGTGACAGCCTGCGGACCCTCGGACTCAAGGGCATCCGCCAGACCGTCACCCGCGAGGACACGCCGATCAACCGCGGCCTCATCAACGCGGTTCGTCACCTCGTGACAGTCGAAGAGGTTCAAGCATGACCATCAAACTCCATCACCTTCGCCCCGCTCCGGGGTCGAAGACCGACAAGACCCGCGTGGGTCGCGGTGAGGGGTCCAAGGGTAAGACCGCCGGTCGCGGCACCAAGGGCACCAAGGCACGCAAGAACGTGCCCGCCGGCTTCGAGGGTGGCCAGATGCCGATCCACATGCGGCTGCCGAAGCTCAAGGGCTTCACCAACCGCAACCGGATCGAGTACCAGGTCGTCAACGTCGGCGACATCGCCCGCCTGTTCCCGCAGGGCGGCACCATCGGCGTCGACGAGCTCGTCGCGGCCGGCGCCGTTCGCAAGAACAAGCTGGTGAAGGTTCTCGGCGACGGTGACCTGTCGGTCAAGGTCGACATCACCGCCGACAAGTTCACCGCCTCCGCCAAGGAGAAGATCGCCGCTGCCGGTGGCAGCGTCACCGAACTCTGACGGACACACACCGCGGTCGGGCGGCAGCATCGCTGCCGCCCGACCGGGGCGTTTCGGTGTGACTGTTAGAGTCTCAGAGGTTGTCCTGCCGGACACGCCCAAGACTGCCGCATCCCGAAAGACCATCGTCGATTGCCGAGCACACGGGGGTCGGGTCGCACCGACCCGGAACGTAGACCTCGCGTGGTCGTTACTAGGAGGAGTTAGTGCTTTCCCCCCTCTTCGCGGCCATTCGGACGCCGGATCTGAGGAAGAAGATCCTCTTCGTTCTCGGCATCATCATCCTGTATCGGCTGGGAGCGACCGTCCCGTCGCCGGGTGTCGACTACCAGGCCGTGCAGGCGTGTCTCGACGAGGTCTCGTCCGGTGAGTCGAGCTCGGTCTACTCCCTGATCAACCTGTTCTCCGGCGGCGCGCTGCTGCAGCTGTCGGTGTTCGCGATCGGCATCATGCCGTACATCACGGCGGCCATCATCGTGCAGCTGCTGACCGTGGTCATCCCGCGCTTCGAGCAACTCCGCAAGGAGGGCCAGGCCGGCCAGGCCAAGATGACGCAGTACACGCGCTACCTGGCCGTGGCCCTCGCACTCCTGCAGTCGACGGGCATCGTGGCCCTCGCCGACCGTGGCCAGCTCCTTCCGCAGTCCTGTGCGCAGAGCGGTGAAGTCCTCAACGACCAGAGCATCTTCGGTCTGTCGATCATCGTGCTCGTCATGACCGCCGGCGCCTGTGTCGTCATGTGGTTCGGTGAGCTCATCACCGAGCGCGGCATCGGCAACGGAATGTCGCTGCTGATCTTCGCCGGTATCGCCGCGCGTATCCCCGCCGAAGGTCGCACCATCCTCAACAGCCGCGGCGGACTCGTCTTCGCCCTCGTCTGTGTCGCCGCGCTGATCATCGTCGCCGGCGTCGTGTTCATCGAGCAGGGCCAGCGCCGCATCCCGGTGCAGTACGCCAAGCGCATGGTGGGCCGCAAGATGTACGGCGGGTCGTCGACCTACCTGCCGCTGAAAGTCAACCAGGCCGGCGTCATCCCGGTGATCTTCGCCTCGTCGCTGCTGTATCTGCCGCAGCTGATCGTCGAACTCACGCGCAATCCCGATGGGACGCAGTCGACCTGGCAGGAATACGTCACCAGGTACCTGACCGATCCGAGCAACGGCGTCTACATCGCCGTCTACTTCCTGATGATCATCTTCTTCACGTACTTCTACGTGGCGGTGACGTTCAATCCGGAGGAGCGCGCCGACGAGATGAAGAAGTACGGTGGATTCATCCCGGGCATCCGTCCGGGAGCGCCCACGGCCGAATACCTCGGGTATGTGCTCAGTCGCATCACGCTGCCGGGCTCGATCTACCTCGGTATCATCGCGGTACTCCCGAACCTGTTCCTCGAGATCGGTAACAGCGGCAACGTCCAGAACCTGCCGTTCGGTGGTACGGCCGTACTGATCATGGTCGGCGTGGGTCTGGACACGATGAAGCAGATCAACAGTCAGTTGATGCAACGCAAGTACGAAGGATTCCTGAAGTGAGACTTGTCATTCTCGGCCCGCCCGGAGCAGGTAAAGGCACCCAGGCGGAGCTTTTGAGCGAAGCACTCGGGATCCCCCACATCTCGACCGGTGACCTCTTCCGCGCCAACATCTCCCAGGGCACCGCCGTGGGTGTGGAGGCCAAGAAGTACCTCGACGCCGGCAACCTCGTCCCGTCCGAGATCACGGTGGACATGGTCCGCGCCCGCGTCGGCGAGCCGGATGCGTCGAAGGGTTTCATCCTCGACGGTTTCCCGCGCTCGACCGAGCAGGCCGACGCGCTGAACGACATCCTGGCGAATCTCGACGCCTCGCTCGACGCCGTGCTCTCGTTCGTCGTCGACACCGACGTCGTCGTGGAGCGCATGCTGGCCCGTGGCCGCGCCGACGACACCGAAGAGGTCATCCGCAACCGGATGGACGTCTACACCCGGGAGACCGCGCCGCTGCTCGCGTACTACGGCGACCAGGTCAAGACGATCGACGCGGTCGGTGACATCCAGGGCGTCCACCAGCGCGTCCTGAGCGCGCTCGGCGCCGGCGTCTCCTGACCCCGCTGCGTTCTGACCGCACAGTCTCCGACAACCGAGGAATCGCTGTAGGGCATGGGTTTTCGTAAGCGCAAGCGCGTCGTCCCCTTCCGCAGTGCGGGCGAGCTCGATGCCATGGCCGCGGCGGGCGCGGTTGTCGGGGCCGCGCTCGTCGCGGTGCGCGATGCGGCGAAGCCGGGGGTCAGCACCCTCGATCTCGACGAGGTCGCCGAATCCGTGATCCGGGGGGCCGGGGCGGTGCCCTCGTTCAAGGGCTACCACGGCTTTCCCGGATCCATCTGCAGCTCGGTGAACGACGTCGTCGTCCACGGCATCCCGTCCGCGGACGTCGTTCTCGCCGACGGCGATCTGGTGTCGATCGATTGCGGCGCCATCCTCGACGGCTGGCACGGGGACTCGGCCTGGACCTTCGGGGTCGGGGAACTGTCCACCGCCGACGAGGAACTCTCCGAGGCGACGCGGTTGTCGATGGAGGCGGGGATCGCGGCCATGGTCGACGGCGCTCGCCTCACCGACATCTCCCACGCCATCGAACTCGGTACGCGCGCCGCGGAGAAGAAGTTCGGCCGGCCCTTCGGCATCGTCGACGGTTACGGCGGACACGGCATCGGCCGCGAGATGCACATGGAACCGTTCCTGGCGAACGAGGGTGAACCCGGGAAGGGGCCGACGCTCGTGATCGGCTCCACCCTGGCCATCGAGCCGATGCTGACGCTGGGCACAACGGACACCACCGTCCTCGACGACGATTGGACAGTCGTCACCGACGACGGGTCGCGTTCCGCCCATTGGGAACATACCGTCGCGGTGACCGCCGACGGACCCCGCATCCTCACCCCGCGCCCGGTCTGACTCCACGCCAGTGCGGGATTCGTACCGGGAACCGATACGAATCGCGCACTGTGCGAATGGTGGGTTCCAGCGTCCGGCGCGTGACCGATCAACCAGATGACCGTGTGCGGCGGGTCGTGTCGTCGTACCGTTGACCATGCATTCCGACGTCTCCTGGCTCACCGTCGTGCGGCGGCTTCCGTTCACCGTCGCCCTCGCGGCCGCACTGCTGATCGTCGGCGCGACGACCGGATCGCTGTGGGGTAGGGCGAACGACAAGTCGTGGTATCACGAGGTGGCCTTCGGGCTTCCCGCCCTTCGGGAGGGCAAGTGGTGGACGCCGGTCAGCTCCGCGTTCGTCGAACCCGGGCCCTGGCTGTACCTGCTGGCGCTGGTCGCGGTCGTCGTCGGAATGGGTTGGGCCGAATGGCAGTTGGGCACCGTGAGGGCCGTTCTGGTCGGTGTGGGCGGCCACCTGATCGCATCCCTGCTGACGGTGTTGCTGCTGTGGTTGCTCTCCTCCGAGGTCACGTCGTGGCGGTGGGCGGAGCAACTCGCGGAGTCGCGCGCCACCGGGGTGGGGGCGTTGGTGGTCTCGGCGGTCGCGGTGGCCTCGGCGACCGTGCGATCGCCCTGGCGGTTACGTGTGCGGGTCCTGTTGGGCGCCATCGTCTCGGTCGCGTTCCTGTTCGAGGGGACCCTCGCCTCGGTCGAGTACGTCCTCGCCGCGATCATCATGCTGATCGTGGGGGAGAAGTTCTTCGCCACCAACGAACACGGTTGGGTGCCGCGTACCCGGCGTGAGGTCCGCATGCTGGGTTGCGCTGCCCTGCTGGTCATCGCGGGCGCGAACCTCCTGGTGTTCCTGTTCCCGGGCAGCGGACCGCTCGGGCCGACCGACGCCGGGGACGACTCGGTGTTCACGATGCTCATCGGCCTCGCCGTCAACGTGCTCATCGCCGATCAACTCCGGCGGGGTAAGCGGTGGGCGTGGTGGGTAGCCGTCGTCCTCGGTGCGCTCAACGTCATCGCGACCCTCCTGGCGGTGATCCTGGTGGTCTTCACCGACGTGTCGTCGGAGGGCGCCGTGACGCTCGGAACCACGTTGCTCTGGGTGCTGGTCCTGGCCATCCTGATCCCCGGCCGGTTCGCGTTCGCGGTGCCGTGGCGCGTGCGTCAGGTCGGTGCGTCCGGTTCGGACGACGATCCGGTCGGCCGCGTCAAGGAACTGCTGCGGGTGCACGGCGGCGGCACGATGTCGTGGATGACGACCTGGCCGGGCAACAGCTACCAGTTCACCGGCGCTGCGGGCGATCTCGACGACCAGTCCGTCGTGACCTACCGAAAGCACGTCGGGACCATGGTGGCCCTGGCCGACCCGGTGTGCGCACCCGAGCGGTTGGCCGACGCCGTCGACGCCTTCGTCGACCTCGCGGAGAGCGCCGGCGCGACTCCGTGCTGGTTCTCGATCGGCTCGGCGACCTCGGAGATCGTCACCGGACGCGGATGGCTCAGTGTGCAGATCGCCGAGGACACGATCGTCGACCTGCCGGGTCTGGAGTTCAAGGGCAAGCCTTGGCAGCACGTGCGATCGGCGATGAACAAGGCCACCAAGCAGGACATCTCGATGCGGATGGTCTCGCTGGCCGACGAGTCGTTCGCCGTCAAGACCCAGGTGCGCGCGATCTCGGAGGAGTGGGTGGGGGACAAGGGCCTTCCCGAGATGGGATTCACCCTGGGCAGTGTCGAGGAGGCGATGGACCCCGCGGTCCGGGTGGCACTCGCGGTGGACTCGACGGGCAACGTGCACGGCGTGCTCTCGTGGCTACCGGTGTACGCGCCGGGTGGCGACGTCGCGGGATGGACGCTCGACATCATGCGACGCCGAACGGACGGGTTCGGGCCGGTTGTCGAGTATCTCATCGCCTCGTCGGCAGTCGCCTTCAAAGACGAGGGAGCGCAGTTCATCTCGCTGTCCGGCGCACCCCTGGCGCGAACGGGCGACTTCGACGCCGAGCCGCTCGACAAGCTCCTCGACACGCTGGGTGCCGCGCTCGAGCCCTATTACGGATTCCGCTCACTGCACACCTTCAAGAAGAAGTTCAACCCCCGCTACGAGCCGGTGTATCTGGCCTTCCGGGACGAATCCGACCTGCCGCGTATCGGTGTGGCCATCTCCAGGGCGTACCTGCCGGATGCCACGACCGGTCAGCTGGTCCGGCTGGCGGCGTCACGCGGGGAGTGACACGCCCGCCCCGGCTGTGAAGGCATCGTTCACGGGAATCGCCGCCTGAGTTCACCATCCGGTCGTCTCCTACGGCGAGACTTCGCCAGTGTCATCGGTCGACGAACATGTGCTGCCCGCAACGGGGCGGCGTCCCTGGCGAAGCTATGGGCTGTTCCTCCTGCTCGTCGTGCCGAACCTCGTCCTCCTCGGCGTGTTCACGTATCGACCGCTCGTCGAGAACATCCGGATGTCGTTCTACGACTGGAACATCGCCGAGGCGGGAGCGACGTTCGTCGGGATCGACAACTACCTCGAATGGGTCACCCGTGCCGATACCCGGGTGATCGTCGCCAACACCGTCATCTTCACGGTCGCCGCTGTCGTCGGCAGCATGGTCATCGGCCTGGCGCTCGCACTGTTGCTCGACCGTAAACTGCGCGGCCGAAATCTGGTGCGATCGGCAGCTTTTGCTCCGTTCGTGCTGTCCGGGGCGGCGGTCGGCATCGCCTTCCAGTTCGTCTTCGACCCCAGTTTCGGCCTCGTCAACGACGTGATGGTGCGCCTCGGACTGGGCTCTGCACCTGACTTCTACCAGCAGCCGTCGTGGGCACTGTTCATGATCACGGTGACCTACATCTGGAAGAACCTCGGTTACGCGTTCGTCATCTATCTGGCTGCGCTGCAGGGTAAACGGACCGATCTGGACGAAGCGGCCGCGATCGACGGAGCCGGCTGGTGGACCTATTTCCGCAAGGTGCTGTTGCCGCAACTGCGGCCGACGACGTTCTTCCTGTCGATCACCGTGCTGCTCAACTCGTTACAGGTGTTCGACATCATCAACGTGATGACCCGGGGCGGCCCGTTGGGCAACGGCACCACCACGATGGTCTACCAGGTCTACGAGGAGAGTTTCGTCAACTTCCGTGCCGGCTACGGCGCCACCGTCGCGACCGTCATGTTCGTCGTCCTGCTGGCCATCACGGTGATCCAGGTGCGCATGATGGACAGGGGAGCGCGATGAGGCCCGTCACCACGAGTCCGGTGTCCGGACGGGTTGCCACGCCGGGGCGCACAGACGAGTCCAGACGTCCGCCGGCGGGCCCCGGGCAGAAGCGACGGCGCCCCGGCGGTGAGGCGATGACGCCGGCCACCCGCCGACGACTGGCCGACGTGTGCGGGTACGCGGCGATGACGGTGGTGCTGGTGATCATCGCGCTGCCCCTGGTGTGGATCCTGGTGGCGTCGTTCAAGGATCGCACCGAGATCTACGTGCAACCGGCCGTGTGGTGGCCGTCGACGTGGCGTCCCGAGAACTACGTCGAGGCCACGACGTCGGTACCGTTCTGGAGCTACCTGCGCAACTCGGTCATCGTGACCTCGATCCTCGGCGTGGCCAAGTTCGTGCTGGGCGTGCTGAGCGCGTACGGGCTGGTGTTCCTGCGCTTCCCGGGCAAGAACATCGTGTTCGTCGTCATCATCGCCGCGCTCATGGTGCCCAACCAGATCACCGTCATCACCAACTACGCCCTGGTGGCCCAACTGGGACTGCGGAACACCTTCATCGGCATCATCCTGCCGCTCGCCGGTGTCGCATTCGGGACCTTCCTGATGCGCAACCACTTCCTGTCCATCCCGCCCGAGATCATCGAGGCGGCGCGGATGGACGGGGCAGGTCACTTCCGCCTGCTCACCAGAGTGGCGTTGCCGCTGTCGATCCCGACGATGGTCGCCTTCGCGACGATCACCCTCGTCAACGAGTGGAACGAGTACCTGTGGCCGTTCCTGATGGCCGACGACGCCTCGGTTGCCACGCTACCCGTGGGATTGACCCTCCTGCAGAACAGCGACGGTCTCACCAACTGGGGCCCGGTCATGGCGGCAACCGTGCTCGCGATGGTGCCGATGCTCGTCCTCTTCCTGGCCCTGCAACGGCACATGATCAAGGGCCTGACCTCCGGGGCCGTCAAGGGCTGACCGGCCGGCACCCCACAAGCCAGAACACCAGGCACGAGAACGCCCAGCACGAGAACCACCATGCACGAGAACGACTCACACACAGACGATCGAAGGAGACGACAGATGATGAACATGTCCCGGCGCGGGTTCCTCGCCGCGTCCGCGACGGCCGCGGCCGGTGCTCTGGTGGCCGCATGCGCCGGAACCTCGGGTGACGGCGGTTCGTCGTCGGGCGACGCCTCGAAGCTGAGCTTCTGGTCGAATCACCCCGGCAAATCCATCGAGGTCGAACGAGAACTCATCTCTCGGTTCGAGGCGGCCAACCCGGGCATCACCGTGCAGCTCGTCGACGCCGGCAAGAACTACGAGGAGGCGGCGCAGAAGTTCAACGCCGCGCTGTCCGGCGGTGCCGTGCCCGACATCATGATCCTGTCCGACGTCTGGTGGTTCAACTTCGCGCTCATCGGCGCGATCAGCCCCCTCGACGACCTCTTCGGCCCTGCGAACGTGAACACCGCCGACTACGTCGATTCGCTTGTCGGCGACTACAAGTGGAACAACCAGACGTGGGCGTTGCCGTACGCGCGGTCGACTCCGCTGTTCTACTACAACAAAGACGTGTGGCGCCGGGCCGGCCTGCCCGACCGCGGCCCGCAGACCTGGGACGAGTTCGACGACTGGGGCCCGCGGATCCAGACCGTGGTCGGCGGCGACAAGCGCGCGCACGGCTGGGGCAACGCGACCGACTACCTCGGATGGACCTTCCAGGGGCCGACCTGGACATTCGGCGGCGCCTACTCGAACGACTGGGAGCTGAAGTTCACCGATCCGAAGACCGTTGCGGCCGCGCAATATCTGAGCGAGTCGATCAACACGAAGCGGTACGCGAAGATCTCCAACGACATCGCCGGCGACTTCAGCGCCGGCATCATCGCCTCGACCATCGCCTCGACCGGCGATCTGTCGGGCATCACGGAGAACGCCGCCTTCGACTTCGGTACCGCCTTCCTGCCCGCGCCGCAGGGGGTCTCGGGTTGCCCGACGGGCGGTGCCGGTCTCGCGGTCCCGGCCAAACTGTCCGACGAGCGCAAGGTCAACGCGCTGAAGTTCATCGAGTTCATCACCAACACCGAGAACACCGCCTACTTCTCGCAGAATGTCGGCTACATGCCGGTGCGCAAATCCGCGCAGGACGACCCGTCGATGGTCGCGTTCCTGGAGAAGAACCCGAACTTCGCCACCGCCATCGAGCAGCTTCCGCGGACACAACCGCAGAACAACGCGCGGGTCTTCGTCCCCGGCGGCGACAAGATCATCGGCACCGGTTACGAGCGCATCGGCCTGCAGAACGCCGATGTCGCCGCGACCCTCGCCGACACCCAGCGCCAGATCGCGCAGATCTACGAGGCGCAGATCGCGCCGAAGCTCCCGTCATGACGGGCGACGTGGCGGGGCCGGTCGTGGGCCGGCGACGAGGGGGCCGGTCGTGGCATCGGTGACCTTCGACGGCGCGACCCGGCGCTTCGCCGACGGCCAGAAACCCGCCGTCGACTCGCTCGACCTGGCCGTCGACGACGGCGAGTTCATGGTGCTCGTGGGACCGTCGGGATGCGGCAAGTCCACGAGCCTGCGGATGGTCGCGGGTCTGGAGTCGGTCGAATCCGGTGCGATCCTGATCGACGACGTCGACGTCGTCGGGATGGCGCCGAAGGCCAGGGACGTGGCGATGGTCTTCCAGAACTACGCCCTGTACCCGAACATGACGGTCGCCGACAACATGGGCTTCGCGCTCCGCAATGCCGGGATGAGCAAGTCCGACACCGCGGCCCGGGTCGGTGAGGTGGCCGAGATGCTCGAGCTCACCCCGCTTCTCGGTCGCAAGCCGGCGAAGCTGTCCGGCGGGCAACGGCAGCGGGTGGCGATGGGGCGGGCGATCGTGCGGCGTCCCAAGGTCTTCTGCATGGATGAGCCGCTGTCGAACCTCGACGCCAAGTTGCGGGTGAGCACGCGTGCCCAGATCGCGGCCATGCAGCGGGAACTCGGCATCACGACGCTCTATGTGACCCACGACCAGGTCGAGGCGATGACCATGGGGCACCGGGTCGCCGTACTCGACCACGGTGTGCTGCAACAGGTCGGGAGTCCGCGTGAGATCTACTCGCGGCCCGCGAACCTGTTCGTGGCGTCGTTCATGGGCTCGCCGCAGATGTGTCTGATCGACGCCCGGGTGGACGCGGGCATCGTACGCCTCGGTGGCGCCGAGGTCCGGGTTCCGCCGTCGGTGCTGTCGTCGGCGTCCGCGGGCGACGTCGTCGTCGGTCTGCGTGCCGAGTCGTGGCAGGTGTCGGCTGCACCGCAGGCCGGGAACCTCACTGCAACGGTCGATCTCGTCGAGGAGCTGGGGGCCGAACAGTTCGTCTACTGCAGCGCGGACGTCCGGCTGCGCGGGAGTCGCATCGTCATCCGTGTCGATCATCGCCGGACGATCGAGGTCGGTGACGTGATCGGGCTGACCCCGGAGGTCGACGAGACGTACTGGTTCGATCCGATCAGCGGGGTCGCCCTCGACGATCCGCGTCGTCACGACCTCAGCGCGGGACCGAAACCTCTTCGGTGATCGCGGCCTCGGACAGGGAGATCCGATCGGGACGGCTGTAGATCACCATCGACTCGCCGCGAGAGAAGCCGACGAGCGTGATGCCGAGGTCGTCGGCGGCGTCGGCCGCCAGTGACGACGGCGCGGAGACCGCGCACAGCATCGAGATTCCCGCCATCGCGGCTTTCTGGACGAGTTCGAAGCTCGCGCGGCCGGAGACCTGGAGGACGGTGCCCGACAGGGGTAGTCGGTCGGCGAGAACCGCCCACCCGATCACCTTGTCCACGGCGTTGTGCCGACCGACGTCCTCCCGGACGGCGAGCATGCGACCATCCGCGTCGAACAGCGCGGCGGCGTGCAGGCCACCGGTCTTGTCGAAGACGCTCTGTTCGGCGCGCAACCGGTCGGGGAGGTCCAGGACCGTCCCGGCGGCCACGGTCATGGTGTCGGCGGCGGGATCATGGACCGACGCGGTGTGGACCGCGGCGATGCTGTCCTTGCCGCAGATGCCGCATGCACTCGTGACGGGGTTGGCGCGGACCATCTCGGAACCGGGTGGCGGCACATGCGGGGCGAGCGTCGCGTCGATGACGTTGTAGGTGTTGGCGCCCTGCGCGTCGGTGCCTGCGCAGTAACGGGCCGTCGAGTAATCCGCGCCGGTGGTCACCACACCTTCGGAGACCAGGTAGCCGGCGACCAGTTCGAAGTCGTGGCCGGGAGTGCGCATGGTGACCGCGAGTGTGCGCCCGCCGACCCGGATCTCGAGCGGCTCCTCGACGGCCAGGGTGTCCGCGCGCTGCGTCGGTTCCGCATCGCGTCGGATACGGGTGACGCGGCGGCGTGCGGTGATTCGTCCCACCGGCACCACGGTAGTCCTGCGACTGTTCGTGGCTGCGGTCTCAGACGTCGAGCACCAGGGTGACCGGGCCGTCGTTGACGAGACCGACTTCCATGTGCGCCCCGAAACGGCCGGTGGCCACGGTGGCGCCGGCGGCCCGGAGCGCGTCGACCACCGCGTCGACCAGCGGTTCGGCGACGGGCCCGGGCGCGGCGGCATTCCACGACGGGCGCCGGCCCTTCGCGGTGTTGGCATAGAGCGTGAACTGGCTGATCACCAGGATCGGGGCGTCGAGGTCGGCGGCCGCGCGTTCGGGACCGTCCCCGCCGTCGAAGATCCGCAGGCGCCAGATCTTGTCGGCGAGCCGGACCGCGTGGTCGGTGGTGTCGTCGTGTGTGACACCGACGAGCGCGACGAGACCCGCGCCGCCGGGCGGGATGTCGAGCTCGCCGACGACCTCGCCGTCGACGCTCACACTCGCTCGGCTGACGCGCTGGAGCACGGCGCGCATCGGTCCTCCGATCTCCGGGTGCGGTGCACGGACGGGGTGTTCAGTCGAGCGCGAACGTGACCGTGACGGTGAAGGTGAGTTCCTGCTGGCCGGGCTCGACCGGTACGGGCGCGGCCGCCACGTCGCGTTCGAAGGTACCGGGCGAGACCGGCTGTTCCTGGCCGCTGGTGCTCTCCTTGATGGTCAGCACGTCGCCGAGTGAGTCGCCGGCGAGACCGGCGTACTGCTGCGCGCGGCCCCGGGCGTCGGTGAACGCGGCTTCGCGCGCCTTCTCGAGGAGTTCCGAGTCGTCGTCGATGGCGAAGGCGACGTTGTTGATGCGCGTGTTGTCCCCACCGGCGGTCGCGGCGGCGCTCAGCACGGTCGACGCCGTCGAGATGTCGCGGATGGTCACGCGGATGGTGTTGGTCGCGGTGTATCCGCTGATCTGGCTCGAACCGCCGGGTGCGGGACTCGAATACTGCGGGTTCACCGACACCTGCTGCGTGGCGACGTCCTTGCGCTCCACCCCGGCCGCGACGACCGCGTCGGTGACCGCGGTGACCTTGGCGCTCGTCTCGTTCAGCGCGGTCGTCACATCGGACGCGGTCGCCTCCACGCCGATGTCGGCGCGCAGGGTGTCCGGGGTGCCGCTGACCTGGCCCGACCCGACGACGGTCACCGACCGTGGCTGCCCGCCGGTGTCGCTGCCGCACCCGGCCACCACCAGGACCACGGCGGCGAGCGCCGCGAGGACCGACGTCGTCCGGAGTGCGGGGCGCCGTGTGTCGGCGCCGCGTGTTCTCGTCATCGGTCGACCGGGTCCCGCATCAGCAGCGCGAGCAGCCAGCCGACGACCGACACGACGATGGCGCCGAAGATCGCCGACCAGAAGAAGTCGTCGACCTCGAGTCCCCAGTGCGTGGTGTTGCGGGTGATCCATGCGGTGAGCTCCAGCATCAACGCGTTGATGACGATGTGGATCAGACCGAGCGTGAGGATGTAGAAGGGGATCGCGATGATCTGCACGATCGGCTTGATGATCGCGTTCAGGACGCCGAAGATCACGGCGACCACCAGGGCGATACCGACCTTCTCGGCGGTCGTCGAACCGCCCACGAAGTCGATGCCCGGCACGATCAGCGTCGCGACCCACAGGGCCACCGCGGTCAGCACGGTGCGGACGAGGAAGGCAAGCATGGCGACATTGTGCCAGCACCCCTCGCCTCAACCATCGATCTGATCGCGACGGAACGTCATCATGGCGCGGATCGCGTCGTCTGACGGAGGGGCGTCGGGCTGGAAACGTACGGTGCCCTTCTGGACGTCGAATCCCGCGAGGAACGGCCGCCCGGCGTCGACCGCGTCGGGGCTGAACGGGTACAGCCCGATGTGCTTCTTGGTGCGGATCACCGACAGGAGCGGGCTACCGCGATACGTCAGGGCCTCCCATCCCGTAGCCCTTGCCCTGCGCGGTGCCGGGGACCGTGTCGCGGGAGACGTCATAGAACCGGGAGATGACCGCGCGGTCGTCCGGGTCGAGCCCGTCGAGATAGTCGTCGACCGTCCCCATCCGCTTGGACCTCCTTGCGACGCCGCGCACGCATTTGGCCTGGCCTGCCTGTTCGCGTAGCATGGACCGTCGGTGCGCATCGCGCGCCGGGCCTCGGCGTGTCAGCACGTGGGTCCGGTCGGCGCACACCGGGTGCAGGTCCTCGCGGACCGGTGCCCACACCCTAACGGACAAACACTGATTCAACCCGGCCAATGGGCCGCGACGTCGCCCGGATGTCGTGGTCACGGCCAGGATCGCGGAGGACATGGCGAAGAAAGACGGGGCCATCGAGGTCGAGGGTCGAGTGATCGAACCCCTGCCCAATGCGATGTTTCGTATTGAGCTGGAGAACGGACACAAGGTTCTCGCCCACATCAGCGGCAAGATGCGGCAGCACTACATCCGCATCCTGCCCGAGGACCGGGTCGTCGTGGAACTCTCGCCCTACGACCTGGCTCGTGGGCGAATCGTGTACCGCTACAAGTAGGACTTTCCCGGCGTCGCCGGGGACAGACTTCCCGGACATCCGTTCGGGAGGAGACCGACACCCACGTGTACGGCCGTTTCGGCGTGCGCGCGGGCGAGCCGAGCAGGAGAGATTGACGTGAAGGTTCAGCCGAGCGTCAAGCCGATCTGCGAGAAGTGCAAGGTGATCCGTCGTAACGGTCGGGTCATGGTGATCTGCGAGAACCTGCGTCACAAGCAGCGTCAGGGCTGATCACGCGCACCCTCCGGGTCGCTTGAGTCAGAACAACTGAAGATCGACAACTCAATACACAAGGACCTCCCAACACCAGCGGCGACAGACGCGTCACCGCCTACCTCCGGATCAGAGGCCGGAGCCCACGAGGCCGGACACACGGTTCGGCACCAGCTCGCGGGACGGACTGGGAGCAGACCTCTGAAAATCGAAAAGGAAATCCGCCACATGGCACGTGTTGCTGGTGTGGATCTCCCCCGCGAGAAGCGGCTGGAGATCGCACTGACCTACATCTACGGAGTTGGGCGCACCACCTCCAAGGAGATCCTCGAGGGAACGGGCCTGAGCCCTGACCTCCGAGCGAAGGATCTCACCGACGCAGACGTCTCGAAGCTGCGTGAGTACATCGAAGCCTCGGTGAAGGTCGAGGGTGACCTCCGTCGCGAGGTGCAGGCCGACATCCGTCGCAAGATCGAGATCGGCTGCTACCAGGGTCTGCGCCACCGTCGTGGCCTGCCCGTTCGTGGACAGCGCACCAAGACCAATGCCCGCACTCGCAAGGGCCCGAAGAAGACCATCGCCGGGAAGAAGAAGTAATGCCTCCGAAGTCACGTAGCGCAGGCCCCAAGAAGGGCACCCGCCGTCGCGATAAGAAGAACGTCCCGCACGGCCACGCACACATCAAGTCGACGTTCAACAACACCATCGTGTCGATCAGCGATCCCAGCGGCAACATCATCAGCTGGGCGTCGTCGGGCCACGTCGGTTTCAAGGGCTCGCGCAAGAGCACCCCGTTCGCGGCTCAGCTCGCGGCCGAGAACGCTGCGCGCAAGGCCCAGGAGCACGGCGTCAAGAAGGTCGACGTGTTCGTCAAGGGACCGGGTTCGGGTCGCGAGACCGCCATCCGCTCCCTGCAGGCAGCCGGCCTCGAGGTCGGCACCATTTCCGATGTCACCCCGCAGCCGCACAACGGTTGCCGTCCGCCCAAGCGGCGTCGGGTCTAGCGGGAAAGGGAGGAACAGAGAAACATGGCTCGTTATACCGGCCCCGCAACCAAGAAGTCTCGTCGTCTTCGCGTCGACCTGATCGGTGGAGACGCTGCCTTCGAGCGTCGCCCCTACCCGCCCGGCCAGCACGGCCGTTCGCGGATCAAGGAGAGCGAGTACCTGCTCCAGCTGCAGGAGAAGCAGAAGGCGCGCTTCACCTATGGCGTCCTGGAGAAGCAGTTCCGTCGCTACTACGAAGAGGCGAACCGTCGCACCGGCAAGACCGGTGACGAACTGCTGAAGATCCTCGAGACCCGTCTCGACAACGTGATCTACCGCTCCGGCATCGCGCGTACCCGTCGCCAGGCCCGCCAGCTGGTCAGCCACGGCCACTTCACCGTCAACGGTGTGAAGGTCGACGTGCCCAGCTACCGCGTCAGCCAGTACGACATCATCGATGTCCGCCCGAAGTCGCTGCAGACCGTCCCGTTCCAGATCGCCAAGGAGCTCGTCGGCGATCGTCCGGTTCCGGGTTGGCTCCAGGTCGTGCCGTCGACCCTGCGTGTTCTCGTGCACAGCGTGCCCGAGCGTGCCCAGATCGATGTCCCGCTGACCGAGCAGCTCATCGTCGAGTTCTACTCGAAGTAACACCGCCCGACAGCAACAGCTGTTCGGTACACCCCTCGAGGCCGTCATATAGCGGGCGGCCAAAGGAGAGATCCACAGAATGCTCATCTCACAGCGACCCACCCTCACCGAGGAAGTCCTCGCCGAGAACCGCTCGAAGTTCGTCATCGAGCCGCTCGAGCCGGGCTTCGGCTACACCCTCGGCAACTCGCTGCGTCGTACGCTGCTCAGCTCGATCCCGGGTGCAGCCATCACCAGCATCCGCATCGACGGTGTCCTCCACGAGTTCACCACCGTGGCCGGGGTCAAGGAGGATGTCACCGACATCATCCTGAACCTCAAGGGCCTCGTGGTCAGCTCGGACGAGGACGAGCCGGTCACCATGTACGTGCGCAAGCAGGGTCCGGGCACCGTCACCGGTGCCGACATCGTGCCCCCGGCCGGTGTCACCGTGCACAACCCCGATCTGCACATCGCCACCCTGAACGACAAGGGCAAGCTCGAGATCGAGCTCGTCGTCGAGCGGGGCCGCGGATACGTCCCGGCCGTGCAGAACAAGGCGTCGGGTGCCGAGATCGGCCGCATCCCGGTCGACTCGATCTACTCGCCGGTGCTCAAGGTGACCTACAAGGTCGAGGCCACCCGTGTCGAACAGCGCACCGACTTCGATCGACTGGTGCTCGATGTGGAGACCAAGAACTCGATCAGTGCGCGTGACGCGCTGGCATCGGCGGGCAAGACCCTGGTGGAGCTGTTCGGCCTCGCCCGGGAGCTCAACGTCGAGGCCGAGGGCATCGAGATCGGGCCGTCGCCGGCCGAGGCCGACCACATCGCGTCGTTCAGCCTGCCGATCGAGGATCTCGAGCTGACCGTTCGTTCCTACAACTGCCTCAAGCGCGAGGGTGTGCACACCGTCGGCGAGCTGGTTGCACGGACCGAGTCGGATCTGCTCGACATCCGCAACTTCGGTCAGAAGTCGATCGACGAGGTCAAGGTCAAGCTGCACGCGCTCGGCCTGTCCCTCAAGGACAGCCCGGCCAGCTTCGATCCGTCGCAGGTCGCGGGTTACGACCCGGCCACCGGCACGTGGTCGGAAGACGCGTCCTTCGACGCCGATTCCGGTGAGGATTTCGCGGAGACCGAGCAGCTGTAGTCGCTACGACGCGGCGGTAGCTGTCACTGCCCAACCCTGACTTCCGCATCGAGTGATGCGGGGTCCTCCTAGGAGAAGACAATGCCCAAGCCCACCAAGGGTGCCCGCCTCGGCGGGTCGGCCAGCCACCAGAAGGCGATGCTGGCGAATCTCGCCACCTCGCTCTTCGAGCACGGCCGCATCACCACCACGGAAGCCAAGGCCAAGCGCCTGCGTCCGTACGCGGAGAAGATCATCACCCACGCCAAGGCCGGCAAGCTGGCCAACCGCCGTGAGGTGCTGAAGGACATCCGTGACAAGGACGTCGTGCACACGTTGTTCGACGAGATCGGCCCGTTCTTCGCCGATCGTCCCGGTGGCTACACGCGCATCATCAAGACGCTGCCGCGCAAGGGCGACAACGCCCCCATGGCCGTGATCGAGCTGGTGCGCGAGTCCACCGCGTCGAGCGAGGCCAGCCGCGCGACCCGCGTCGCCGCCTCCAAGAAGGCCGCCGAGGACAAGCTCGACGCCACCGAAGAGGTTGTCGCTGATACCGATTCGGCTGACGCGAACGTGGTGGAGGCCGTCGAGGCCGACGCCACCGATGCCGAGGTCGCCAACGCCGAAGCTGTCGCCGAGGCCGTCGACGACGAGTCCACCGCCGCGACCGCTCCCGATGCCGAGGCAGCCGGAGCCGACGTCGACGGTGAGAAGAAGTAGTCGACTGAGTCGAGAACCGCAGACCGAACCCGTCGGCGCCGATTCCGGTGCCGGCGGGTTCTGTCGTCTCCGCTTCGACATCTCGTACGACGGCACCGACTTCGCCGGATGGGCACGGCAGGTCGGCCAGCGCAGCGTGTGCGAGGAACTCGAGACGAGGTTGTCGACGGTCCTACGGGTGCCGGTGCGGCTGACCGTGGCGGGGCGCACCGACGCCGGTGTGCATGCGACCGGGCAGGTCGCACACGCCGCGGTTCCGCGGTCGGTGCTGGAGACCCGATCGATCGCCGGCGACCCCGCGACGCTCGTCGGGCGTCTCGCGAAGATGTGTCCCGATGACGTCCGGGTGACGGCCGTGCGCGTCGTCCCGGAGGAGTTCGACGCTCGGTTCTCGGCGCTGCGCCGGCATTACCGCTACCGGTTGACCGATGCACGGTGGGGTGCCGAACCGGTGGTCGCGCGGACGACCGCGACATGGCGTCGGCCGCTCGACGTCGACGCGTTGAACGCGGCATCGTCGGAGTTGCTCGGCCTGAACGACTTCGCGGCGTTCTGCCGTCGGCGGGAGGGTGCGACCACGATCCGGGAATTGCAGCGGTTCTCTTGGACTCGGGACGCCGAAGGAGTCCTCGTCGGCGAGGTGAGCGCGGACGCGTTCTGCTGGTCGATGGTGCGGTCGCTGGTCGGCGCGGTCGCGAGTGTGGGCGACGGCAGGCGCGACATCGACTGGTGCCGTGGGCTTCTCGAGGAGCGGGAACGCAGTAGCCAGGTACCCGTCGCCGAGGCCCGGGGTCTGTGCCTGGTCGGCGTCGACTATCCCGCCGACGACGAACTCGCCGCACGCAACACGGTGACCCGCGACGTGCGCGGGTCGACCGGTTGCTGCGGTGGGTGACCACCCGCCGTCTCGACGGCGACCCCGGAGTTGTTGTGACACAAGGAGGCCCCGGGGACCGATCCCCGGGGCCTCCTCGAGCGCAGCGGTCAGTTGCCCAGCTTGAGGCCGTTCTTGTCCCGAACACTGCCGGTCAGCATCATGATGCCGTCGACCAGCGCCCAGATGGCGACACCGAAGATGATGACGAACCCGATCAGGAAGATCGCGGTGATGTAGCCGAGGATCGTCAGGCCGAGTTGAATCGCGCCGGTGGTGTTGTCGCCGATGTAGAAGCGGCCGACGCCCAGGCTGCCCAGGAAGATCTGCAGCAGGCCGGCAACCAGCTTCGACTTGTCGGACAGCGGTTCGCCGGTGGCCGGGTCGCGGCCATAGGGAGCAGTGGGGTCGGGAGCGCCGCCGTAGCCGTAACCGGGCGCCGCGGGATACCCGCCCTGCGGAGCCCCGTACTGCTGGGGTGCGCCGTACTGCTGCGGTGCCCCGAACTGCTGGCCACCGTACTGCTGGTCACCGTACTGCTGGGGTGCCCCGTACTGCTGGTTCCCGTATTGCTGGTCGCCGTATTGCTGGTCGCCGTATTGCTGGTCGCCGTATTGCTGGTCGCCGTATTGCTGGTCGCCGTATTGCTGGCTCCCGTACTGCTGGTCGCCGTACTGGGGATTGCCGACGCCGGGCTGCGAGGGCCCCGCGGTGCCGAACTCCGAACCCACCGGCTGCTGGCCGGGGTCGGTGCCGTACGACGGCGAGGCGTCGGCCGGTGGCTGCTTGACGAACGGGTCGTGGGGCTTGTCGCCCGGGTTGTCTGGTGTGGTCATCGGGTGGTCCTCCTCGTGACTGGATGGAGCGGCGTGCTCATCTCGAACGTGCGGGCGGCTCAGGCGACGGTGGCCAGTTCGCGTGCGTAGTACACGCGACCGGACACATCGCTCATCGTCCAGGGCGACGTGGCGGGGATGTTGGTGACGTGCATCGCGCCGCCCGCGCCCCGGACCCGTACCTGGATGAAGCCCGTTGTGCGCCGTTCTTTCATCAGCAAGAACAGCAGACTCAGAAAGCAGATCAGAAAGAACCCGACGAGCGCCAGCACCAGGCCCGTCTGCGACATCTGTTCGGAGGACACGGACATGTCGGTGACCTCCCACTGCGAACCCGCGAGCGGGAACGTGCCCGACGGCGTGATCACGTAGTGCTGGGTGCACGTGATGTCACCGATGACCACGAGCGGCGGCTCGGGTAATGCTGCGGCACCCGCGTCGAAGAACGGCCCGGGCGGCGCGTAACCCATGCCGGGGCCCGGGAATTGGGCGGGAGCGGGCACGAAGCCGGGACTGGAGTCGTAGGCGTTCGGCTGATGCGGCAACGGACGGGTGCCGTCATTGCCATTCCCCGGGTACGTCATCCCGCAATGGTGGCATACGAGTGTGTGTTTCGGGTCAGGTGGCGTTGCGCTCGTCTCCGAAGGCCTCGAGCACCTCGTCGACGGTCTCGTCGTCGCCGACGAACTGCTCCGGATGGGCGCCCTCGGACATCAGATGCCGCCAGTTGAGCGGATCGAATTCCACCGGCGCGTGGCGCGCGATGAAGTCGATGACGATCCGGCAGAACCGTTCGGGGTCGTCGTGGAACGGGAAATGTCCTGAGCCGGAGAAGGTCTCGAACTCCGAGTGTGGGATCGCCGAGTGCGCCAGTTCGCCGTGGTGATGGGGGATCACGATGTCCCGGTCGCCCCACACGAGCAGGACCGGCAGGCGTTCGGTGAGGTAGCAGCGGTCGAGCATCGTGACGGACTGGCCGCGCCAGTCGACGACGGCGCGCAGGGTGCGGAGGAAGGCGGCCGACGCGGTGGGGTCGGCGAGCCCACCGAGGACCCGCATGAGGTCCTCGTGGTCGGCCAGTAGATGTTCGGGCGTGGCCGAGGACGGGAACAGGGGCGGCACCGGCGCGGCGACGATCGCTTTCGCGAGCGTCGTGAGACCAGGGATCACGCCGGGGACGCGGAGTACCGACAGCACCTGCGGGACGACGGGCAGCGAGAACAACCGCAGGGCGGGGTTGACGTCGCGGGTGACCCCGCCGGCCGCGACCAGCACCAGGCGCTCGACGAAGCGCGGGAACTGATAGCAGAACTGCATCGCGACGCCGCCGCCCAGGGAGTGGCCGACGACCGTCACCTTGCTGATCCCCAGGACGACGAGGAGGTCGCGCATGCCGTTGGCGAAGGCCGGCACCGAGTAGTCGGCGCGTGGCTTGTCCGATTCCCCGTGGCCGAGCAGGTCGGGTGCGATGACGGTGTAGTGCTGCGCGAGGATCGGGATGACCTCGTCCCACGTCGACGAGTTGTCACCGATGCCGTGGATGAGCAGCAGCGCCGGACCGCTGCCGGCGATCCGGTAGGCGCGCCGGTAGCCGTGGATGGTGTGGTACTCGATGCGGACGTCGGTGTCGGAGACCGGACGCAGCGTCGGACCGGACGTCGTGGTCGGGGACGGATCCCGGTGCTTGGTGGGCACTGTCTCTCCCCTCGGTGTCGCTCGGGCGGTGTCGGTCGCGTCCTCGCGACGGAGCGGTGGATGGCAACGGGCGTTGTCCCGCTAGTCGTCGAGTAAACCGCATCACCGGTCGTCGTGCGCGTCGGGTGCCGGGGTGCCGGCCGGACCTGGGTTGCCGGGATCTGAATGGTTGCCGACGCTTTGCCACGTCGCGACGGTCACCGGGCCCCGGCGGGTCGCTGCGCCACTAGTGTTGGATTCGATGAACCCCTTCGACATCGAGTCCTTCGTGGCCACCGGTGGCCTCATCGGACTCTGCGTGCTGATCTTCGTGGAGACCGGCATCCTGGTCGGGTTCATCTTTCCCGGCGACTCGGTGCTCTTCACCGCCGGCGTGTTCGCTGCGCAACCCGATCCCTTCGCACCGCTGTGGCTGTTGTGCCTGGCTGTGCCGCTGGCGGCGATCATCGGCGACCAGTGCGGCTACTTCATCGGCCGCCGTGTGGGGCGCGGGGTGGTCGAGGGCAAACTGATGCGCACCATCGGACCCGAGTATCTCGCCAAGACGAACCACTACTTCGACCGCTTCGGGCCGCTCACCGTGTTCTTCGGCCGGTTCATCGGGATCGTCCGCACCCTGACCCCGCTGGTCGCCGGCTTCAGCGGCATGCCACATCGGACGTTCACCCTGTTCAGTGTGCTCGGCAGTTTCACCTGGGCGGCCGGGATCATCCTGCTCGGCTACTTCCTCGGCAACATCCCGGTCATCCGCGACAACATCGAGATCTTCATCATCGCCTCCGTGTGCACGATCGTCATACCGACGTTCATCCACTTCGGTCGGCGCTGGCGGATCGCGCGCCGGGATCGGCGCGCCGAGACGCCTTGAGGCGAACCGCCGGTCCCTGATCCGAAAGAACAACAAAATCGCTGGTCTGAGGGGTGCAAGCGACGCCCTCCCTCTGCTCCCCTGAGGAGCGCCCGGAGCTCGCGGAAAGGCGCGACCAACCGCCGCTCCCTGAGGAGCGCCCGGAGCCTGCGGAAAGGCGCGACCAACCCACGCTCCCTGAGGAGCGCCCGGAGCCTGCGGAAAGGCGCGACCAACCACCGGTCCCTGAGGAGCGCCCGGAGCCTGCGGAGGGCGCGTCACGAAGGGTCGGCCCCGCGTCTCACCAGGTCCCGTCGGCCGCCCCCCCGGGATCAGGGGTCGGTCAGCGGAGGAACGGCTCTTCTCGTTGTCCGGGACCACCCGAGAAATCGTCGGCGATGGTCGCGGCGAGTTCGACGAACGACCGCTTCGTCGGCTTCGACATCAGTTCGAGGTCGACGTCCGCGCCTTCGGCGAGATGGTCGTCGAACGGGATCTTGTGCACGGCGCGGCACCGCGTGAGGAAGTGCTGACCCAGCTGGTCGGTGTCGATGGTCGACGACCCGGGTCGCGACGAACTCAGGACGACCACGGCGCGCGAGACGAGGGGTCCGAAACCGTGCGCCTCCAGCCAGTCCAGGGTCGCGCCGGCGCTGCGTGCGCCGTCGAGAGCCGGGGAACTGACGAGGGTGATCGTGTTCGCGAGGTCGAGGACCCCGTTCATCGCCGAGTGGCTCAGACCGGTGCCGCAGTCGGTGATGATGATGTTGTAGAAGCGCTGCAGCACGGTGATGACGCCGCGGTACTCCTCCTCGTTGAACGCCTCGGCCATCGCCGGATCTCGTTCGGAGGCAAGGACTTCGAGGCGACTCGGGGCCTGCGACGTGTGGGCCCGGACGTCTGAGTAGCGGTAGACGTTCTCATCGGCGAGCAGGTCGCGGACGGTCGACCGGGTCTGCTGCGGAATGCGCTGTGCGAGCGTACCGAGGTCGGGATTGGCGTCGACGGCGATCACGCGGTCGCCCCGCAGGGAGGCGAACGTCGAGCCGAGGCCGACGGTGGTCGTCGTCTTGCCGACTCCGCCCTTCAGCGACAACACGGCGATCCGATAGTCGCCCCGGACCGGCCGGTTCACCCGTTCGAGCAGCTGCTGGTATTCGATGTCGCCCTGCGACTCACCGGGATTGATCGCGCCGGCCGACAGCGTGTGCACCGCACGACGCCAGCCGCGACTCGGTGCGCGACGGGCCTTTCGGATGAGGGCCACCTCGTCGAGCGAGGGGCCTCCCGACGGTGGCCCGTACCCGTGCTGCATCGGCTGCCCGGGAAAGGCGGGGGCGGGACCGGGGCCCATCGGAGCGGGGCCCGCGTACGGCGGAGGTTGATGGCCGGCGACCGGAGTCGGTGGCATCCCCGGCTGGGCGGACCACGCGGGAGCGGACTGGGGAGCCGGCGGGGCGGGCGGCACGATCTGCGGCGAGGCGGGGTGCGGCGGCATTCCGGATGACGGTGCCGGGCCGGTGACGTGCCCGGGTCCGAGGTTGTGGGGTCCGAAGTGGTCCGGCCCCGGGACGGGAGGGGCCTGCGGCGGCCACGGGGGAGCGACCGGGTTCTCGGCCGGTGAGATCTCGGGACGCGACTCCGGCGGAGCGGGCCCGTCGTGAGGATGCGGACCGGCGGGCGTGGGCCCGGGGCGGTCGGCGGCGCCGGCATGGTCGGCGGGCGGACGGACGGCGGCGGGATGGTCGGGCGGTGGCGCGGACCGGTTTTCGAAGTCCGGCCGCGGGGGCATCGTCTCGCGGGCCGGTGATGCGCTGTCCGGGCGTGCGGACGGTCCCCGGGGTGCGGGCGCCGCGGGTGCTGCTGCCGGCGGCTGTTGTGGAGCGGCGGTCGGCGGGGCGAACTGCAGCCAGGGCGGCGGCGCCGGGGCGTCGGTATCAGGGCTGCCGGGCCCGGTTCCGTCCGGTCTCGTCGGGTTCTCGTACGTCATCGGGGAATCCTCTGGTCAAGCGGCCGGGCGCCGATCGCGTTGCGGCGAGTTCGGCGAGGCGTGCAGCGATCCACCCCGTTTTGTCGATCGACCCCGGCTGCGTCCTGCGGCAGTCTACCCAAGGTCCTCGACCTGGTCCGGACGACGTCCACAGGGCCGTCTCGAGGACACGCGTTCGGCATAGTGCATCTCTGGTGTGGTGGGGCCGAACCGAGTATGGCACTATGCAGGCACTCAACACATGTGCGCAGCGGGGTGCGCGGTTCCTCACGGATCCGTATGTGGGAGGTCTGGTTCCGTCGAACGAAAATTCGATGGAACCGGAAGGGGCCCCGGCTGCGTCATATTCGGCGTGAAGGGGGTGCAGCTTTCCATGACCTACTCCGACGATCCTCGGGATCTCGTCGACGGTGATCCCGACGACCCGTGGGCGGTGTTGCACGAGTTCGTGACCGCGCGGTCCCGATCCGGCGGTCTCGGCGTCCGGACCACCGCGCAAGGTCTTCCGGTGGCGGTTCGTATCGAGGCGTCCGAACTCGACAAGGATCCGGCTCTGCTCGCCAGCGACATCCTCCGACTCTGTCAGCAGGCGGCGATGTCCGCCGGTATCCGGCTCCGCGAGAACCTGCTCGCCGCCGGCATCGACCGAGACCTCGTGCAGGAGATGCAGTTGCCCCGCCCGGACGATCTCGCACGAGCCGAATGGCGCGACGACGAGGAAGCCGACGCGCCCGCGTCGTGGTTGCAGCGATGACCTGGGGGATGGACGAACTCGAGGCGCGCGCGCAACGGCAGCTCGACGGCCTGCACGGGTTTCAGGAGAAGCTACGCGCGATCTCGGTCCGGGAGACGTCGTCCGACGGGCTGGTCACCGCCGAGGTGGACGGCAAAGGCGCGCTCATCGACCTCGAATTCGCATACGGCGCCAACGAACTCGGCGCGAGCCGGCTGGCCGACCAGGTCGTGACGACCGCCGCGCTGGCCGCACAGAAGGTCTACGCCCGGATCGCCGCGGTGACCGAGGAGTTCAACGAGTCGTTCGGCGACATCCTGGCCGCTCGTCCGGCCGAATGACGGACCCGGCCGACATGACACCGATCTATCAGACTGACACCCACGAGGGGGTTCGAGAATGACGAACGTCAAGGTGACGCCGGAGGTGCTCGAGGGCTTCGCCGCCACGAACGCCGCGATGGCGACCGCCGTCGGCACCGCCGGGTCGATCGACGCCGCGGCCAACACCGCGGCGATGGTCCCCGTCTTCGGGCTCATCGGGCAGGAGTTCCTCGCCGCGTTCATCGCTGCGCAGGCCAGTCACCTCATGTCGGTGGGGCAGCTCGCGGCCGTCCATGCCGCCACCGCGGCGTCGACTGCGGCGGGTCTCGCCGAGTTCGAGGGCACCGATGCCGCCAGTGCCGCAGCCATCCGTTCGGTGCTGTGACGGTTCCACCGCTACCGGGCATCCCGGATGTGCCTGCCCTGAATCACATGACGGTGCAGGAGATGATCGAGGCGACCCCGCTCGGCCCTATCCTCGACCGCACGGTCGCCGACGTCCTGGGCGGACTGGGTCTGCCTCCGCTGCCGGTGCTGCCCCCGTTGCCGCCGATGCCGGGACTGCCACCGCTGCAGCCACCGAACCTGGACATGTTCATCAAACCGATGACCGACCTGCTGGGCGGTTTCGGCACCGGTGACCTCTCGGGTGGCGGCTTCGACCCGACCGTCATCTTCGAGAGCCTCACCAAGGTGCTCGAGACGTCGATGACGATGGGGCAGAGCGCACTCAAACTCGCCGACCAGCTGTGGGCAGGGCAGGGCGCGGTGAGCGCCGGCGCCAAGACCGCCGAGGCGGGGGCGAACAGTTCGGCTCTGGCCACGCAGGGGTCGGGGATCTCGTTGGATACCAAGACGGCGGCCGCGATCGTGGCAAAGGGACTCGCAGTCGTGCAGGGGATCATCGCGGCGACGGTCGCGAAGATCACCGGCTTCGCGGTACCGATGATGATGGGACCGGCGGTCGGCGCAGGCTTCGCAGCTGCGGCCGGGTTCGCCTCCGTCGGACTGTCGCAGGCGACCGCCGCGGTCGCGGTGACCCGGGCCGAACTACTCGGCCCGACGACGGCGATGGCCGTGAACGGTGCCCCGGTCGCCGTCACCGGTGCACCCACCGCGGGCGCGGGACAATCGCCGTTCACGCTGGCCAGTTCGATCCTCGACGTCGTGTCGCCGGCGATGTCGACGGCCACCGAACTGCCCACCTCGCTGATGCAACCGATCAGCAAGATGCTGAATGTCGAACACGGTTCTCCCGCCGTCGTCCCGGCTGCGCTGTCGCCGAAGTCGAAGGGCGCGGGCGGCGGTGGTGGTGGCGGGGGAGGAGGCGGTGGCGGTGGCATCGCAGGCGTGGGCGGAATAGCGACGCCGCTGGGCGCTTCGCGGCCGACCGTCCCGACGAACTTTAACCTCGGCGAACCCGCGCTCGGTGCATCGACGACCGCCAGGCCTGTGACGGCGCCTGCCGCGATGCCGATGGGTGGCGCACCGATGGGCGGTGCCCCGATGGGTGCCGCGGGCGCGCGGGGCGCGGGCGCCGCGGACGACCAGCACTCGGTACCCGACTATCTCGTCACCGAGGACAACGGCCGTCGCGTGGTCGGTGAGTCGCCCGAGGTCGCGCCAGCGGTCATCGGCCATGAGGAAGCCGCAGAACCCGATCCCAGCCCGGACATCGAACTGCGACTGGGCGTGCCCGGTCCGAAACGAAACGAGGAAGTATGAGCAACTCGCAACTCCGCGTCGAACCCGCCGAACTGGTCTCGGCGGCAAGCGACCTCGACCGGATCGCCGATCGCCTGGAGCACGCGCTCACCGCCGCCGGTCGGGCGTTGCCCGTGGCCGCGCAGGGTCGCGATGAGGTCTCGACCGCAGCTGCCGAGAGTTTCACGACGGTGGCCGAGAAGTTCGAAACCGACGCGGCGACGGGAGTTCTGGAGATGCGGAAGATCGCCGCCGTACTCCGCGCGCAGGCCGCCGGCTTCATCGAGGGCGATGCCGAGGCGTCGGACGCCTTCCGGGTGGCGCTGTAGCAGAGCGCGAACCGCCTGCGTAGCAACATCATTCCGCTCACACATCCACAATCCGCCGGCATCGAAGGGAGGCGCTCGTGATCGGCTTCACCGGAGTCAACTGGGACACCCGCCCGACCGAACAGCTCGCCGCCGACCTCGGCGCCGGTCCCGGGCCCGCGCCGCTGGCGGAAGCTGGCCTGGCCTGGGCCGCTCTCGCCGCGGAGGTCGGGGAAGCCGGTGTCGAGTACGCCGCCGTGCTGGCACGCCTGGGGGCACATTGGCAGTCCGCCCACACCAGTGCGGCTTTCGAGAAGCTGACCCGGCTGGCCCCGTGGTTCGCCGAAGTCGCGACCGAGGCGGCCGAGAATGCCACACGCGCCGAAGCCCAGGCCGCGGCGATCACGGTCGCGCGGTTGAACATGCCCGACCTCGCCGAGGTCGACGTCGTCGAGAAACTGCACGAGATCGCAACCACCGCCACCGCGGTCGCACCGATCATCGCCGGTGCGGCCGCCCAGGCCGAGCGTGCGGTCGCGCACCAGCGAATGCGGGCTGCCCGTGTGATGCAGACGTACGAGAATGCCACCGAACCTGTTGCCGCGCCGTGGGAATCGGCGAAACCCGCACCGGGACTCGTGTCCGGTGACGCGCTCGCTGCCGAGCAGGCGGCGGCGGCCCGCGCGGCCGCGCCACCTCCGACCCCGGCGCCGGCCGCGCCTCTGGGTGCGGCGATGCCCGCGGGCATCGGGGGAGTGTTCCTGCCGCCGCCCGAGAAGCTGAAGTACGCACCGACGATCGTCGCGAGCGGACCATCGCAGGTCGCCGCCGCGACGTCCGGCGGCGGTCCGGGGACGTCGGCCCCCGGCATCGGCCCCGGCGTACCGCCGCCGGTGGCTCCGGGTGTCGCCACGGCGGACCGCGGTTCGGTCGTCCGCACCGTCGGCGCCGATGCCGCCGAACTGGACTCGTCCGACCCTCCGTCCTCGGTGGCGACCGAATCCACGGAACAGTCGACCTGGGCCGAGCTGGCCACGTCAGATCGCCCTGCTGCGCATTATGTCTCGGCGCCAGACGGGCATGGTAGTCCCGACGTCGATCCGCGCTATCTGTCGGAGACGCTGATGCTCGGCAATCCGGGTGAACGCCGATGATGCCGATCACGCACGACGCCGGGATGACGTTCGACGCCGCAGTCCTGTGCCGGCTCGGCGAACGTTTCGGAGTCCAGACCTGGCCGGTCGTCCTCGATCTCGAGAACGCCGCCGTGGAGTCCGGCGCCGGCACCGAATCAGCCCAGGCCGACCCCGACGCGGTGATCGCGGCGCTCGAACTCGTCGAGCACGGTGAGCCCACACCGTGGGCGTCGACGGTGCTACGGGTGCTGGCGCAACCGCAGCGTGAGATCGAGATCCGCTCCTACATTGACGACGCGGTTCGCCGAATTTGTGTGGCGCGCAACGGCCACGACCACGTACTCGTGACGCGGACGGGCCGTCGCGTCGACGTCACGGTCGTCGATGTCGCCGACGTCGAGGCTCTTGCCGCGGTCGTGCGGGCTCAGTTCGACGCTCTCGAATCCGGTGCGGCGCCAGCTGAATTCACGGCCTTCTCGGCTCCGTCCGACGAGGTCGTCGACCGGCTCGGCCGTTGTCGGGCCGGCATCGAGACGACCGACGCCCTGCACGCGCTCGGCGCCGCACCGGCCGATGCCGTCGTCGTCTCGGCAGGGTTCGCGTCGTGCCTGACGCGCACCGAGATCGTCGCCTCGATGAACGAGGACGGACGATTCGCTCAATCTTCTGGAGCTGTCGCGATTTTCGACACCGAACGGGGTCGAATCGTGTCCAGTCCCAGCAAGTCCCCGGACGGTCGGGTGTGGACCACCTTTTCGCCGGGAACGGGTCATCGAATCGCACAGGCGGTCAGCCTGTTGATAGAGACCCTGCCCGACGGGAAATGGATGCCATGATCCGCATCGGGGGATTCCGCGGAACAGACCGCCGCGGGAATCAACTGTCAGGGGTATCTGTGTCACGGATACCAACGGGGGCATCGCCAAACGGTGCCGTTACACAGGAGGAGCACTCATGCTGAACTTGCCCGGAGCAGGCGGCGGCGCCGGCGTCACCGTGAACGTCGCGGACGGACAGGCCACCGCAGCCAAGGTCGGCAGTCTCGTCGAGGACATGAAGACTGTCATCAACCAGATCGCCCAGCACGCCGGAAACGCCACACCCACGTGGCAGGGCTCGGCCGGTGTCGCGTTCGACGGCACGCATACCGACTGGAACAAGGCCGCGCTGACCATGAACCAGCTGCTGGAGCAGATCAAGACCCAGCTCACCAACGGCTTCGCCGGCTACGAGGACCAGGACGCGGCTGCCGCGCGCGGACTCAACACCAGCGTCTGACACCGGTCCGCATCCCGAACCTCACGTTCTGCGAAAGGAACCCACCATGAACGGCTCCATCAATTACGACTTCGCCGCTCTCGGCGATCTCAGCGGCGGCCTCCGGGCTGCCTTCACCCGGCTCGAGGACCTGAACTCGCAGCTCAAGGCGCAGGTCGCCGCCCTTGACGGGAACTGGAACTCCCAGCAGGCCAAGGCCGCCTACGTCGACGCGCAGGGTGCCTTCGATCGGATCTTCACCCAGTCCCGTGACTCGCTGACCGCGCTGGAGCAGGGTGTCAGCAACGCCAGCCGCGTCATGCAGGACACCGACGCAGCGATCGGAACGGGTTTCCGCGGTCTCGTCTGACCGCCGACCGATACGTAGCCCGACGTCAGGACGGGGACCCCACGACCGTGCGCCGGGGTCCCCGTTCGCGTTCGGGCGCGCCGTCTGCCAACGCCCGCGGGAGTCCCGCTTCGTGCGATAGCGTCGACGTCTACAGACCTCGCGGCACCCGTGCCCCGAGGGCGCAGATCTCGACGAGGAGGTAAGCGGTGGCATCTGCCAAGACCGTCGGAGGTGGTCGGGAGCAGTTCACCCGGAACTCCGGCTTCATCTTCGCCGCAATCGGTTCCGCAGTGGGCCTCGGCAACATCTGGCGCTTCCCGGGCGTCGCGTACGAGAGCGGCGGTGGCGCGTTCCTCATCCCGTATCTGGTCGCCCTGCTGACCGCGGGCATTCCCGTGCTGTTCCTGGACTACGCGGTCGGGCACCGCTTCCGCGGCACCGCACCGTTGTCGTTCCGGCGCATCAAGAAGCCGGTCGAGACGCTCGGCTGGTTCCAGACCGGTCTGCTGTTCGTCATCGGCGTCTACTACGCGGCGGTCATCGCGTGGGCGGCCAGTTACTTCGTCTTCTCGTTCAACCAGAGCTGGGGCGACGACCCGGCGACCTTCTTCACGCAGGACTACCTCCAGGTCGGTGATCCGGGTGTCTCGACGACCATCGTCGGCGGCGTCGCACTGCCCCTGGTCATCGTGTGGCTCGCGGTGCTGGCCGTCCTGGCGCTCGGTGTCGCGAACGGCATCGAGAAGGTCAACATCGTGTTCATCCCGTTGCTGTTCATCGGGTTCACCGGTCTGGTGATCCGGGCGATCACCCTGCCCGGCGCCGCCGACGGGCTTAACGCCCTCTTCACCCCGCAGTGGGCCGCTCTGAAGGACCTCGACGTGTGGATCGCGGCCTACAGCCAGATCTTCTTCTCGTTGTCGATCGCGTTCGGCATCATGATCGCCTATGCGTCGTTCCAGCGACGCAGGGCCAACATGACCAGCTCGGGTCTGGTCGTCGCGTTCGCCAACTCCTCGTTCGAGATCCTCGCCGGCATCGGCGTGTTCTCGGCGCTCGGATTCCTGGCCTACCAGCAGCAGGTGGCCGTCTCGGATCTCGAGGGCCTGACCGGTCCGATCCTGTCCTTCGTCACGTTCCCGGCAGTCATCTCGGAGATGCCGGGCGCCGCGTTCTTCGGGGCCTTGTTCTTCGGCTCGCTCGTGATCGCGGGCTTCACCTCGCTCATCTCGCTGATGATCGGTGTGTCCGGTGCGCTCCAGGACAAGTGGGGCATCAGCCGCACCAAGGCGGCGGTCGGCGTCTCCGGCATCTGTGGCCTGATCTCGATCGCCCTGTTCTCCACGACCTCGGGCCTGATCGCCCTCGACACGGTGGACATGTTCGCCAACAACGTCGGCGTCGTCGCGTCGGCGATCATGATGACGGTCATCCTCATCTGGGTGCTCCGCCGCGGAGACATGCTGCGCCAGCACCTGAACGCCGTCTCGACGTTCAAGGTCGGCAAGATCTGGCTGGCGCTCGTCGGGGTCGTGGCGCCGATCTTCCTCACGATCATGCTGGTGCAGAAGGTGTGGTCGGTCATCGACGAGGGATACGAGGGATACCCGACGTGGTACCTCGGCGTCTTCGGCTGGGGCACGATCGCGCTGGTCGTCGTGGCTGCGGTGCTGCTCACCCTGCCGTCCTGGAAGGGCCGGGATCAACCGGACTTCCTACCGTGGCCACCGCTGGCCGACACCGGCCGCACTTCCGGCCCGTCCACGAAGGAGACCGTCCGATGAGCGGTATCGCCATCGTCATGCTCATCGTGTCGATCACCATCGTGTGGGGTGGGCTCGTCGCGAGCATCGTGTTCCTTCGTCGTCGGCCCGAGGTGGAGGACTTGGCAGAGGATCCGGACATGGTCCGGGAGGACGCCGACCGCGCGGCCCGGCCCCACCCCTCGCGCGACACCTGAGGCCCCGGAGCACCTGCCCCTCGGAACCGCCCGGTCGTTCGGTTAGCCTGGATCGAACGCATTCGCGCCCGCATCGACGGGCGCCCGACGCGAACGACAAGGGGATCAAGTGACGACTGCTCAGGACGAGCTGAAGGCCGACAGCCGCAACGGGATCGACTACAAGGTGGCCGACCTGTCCCTCGCGGACTTCGGCCGCAAGGAGATCGAGCTCGCCGAGCACGAGATGCCCGGACTCATGGCGCTTCGACGCGAATACGCGGACGTGTTGCCGCTCAAGGGAGCTCGTATCTCCGGCTCGCTGCACATGACCGTGCAGACCGCGGTCCTCATCGAGACCCTCACCGCGCTCGGCGCCGAGGTGCGATGGGCGTCGTGCAACATCTTCTCCACCCAGGATCACGCGGCCGCGGCGATCGTCGTCGGGCCCAACGGCACGCCGGACGAGCCGAAGGGTGTGCCGGTCTTCGCCTGGAAGGGCGAGACCCTGGAGGAGTACTGGTGGGCGGCCGAGGAGATGCTCACCTGGCCCGGTGAACCGGCCAACATGATCCTTGACGACGGTGGCGACGCCACGATGCTGGTGCTCCGCGGCGCCGAGTTCGAGAAGGCCGGCGTGGTCCCGCCCGCGGAGGACGATCACCCCGCCGAGTACAAGGTGTTCCTCGAACTGCTGCGCAACCGGTTCGAGACGGACAAGGGCAAGTGGACCGCGATCGCCGAGTCGGTCCAGGGCGTCACCGAGGAGACCACCACCGGTGTGCTGCGGCTGTACCAGTTCGCCGCCGCCGGCGACCTCGCGTTCCCGGCGATCAACGTCAACGACTCGGTCACCAAGTCGAAGTTCGACAACAAGTACGGGACCCGCCACTCGCTGATCGACGGCATCAACCGCGGCACCGATGTCCTCATCGGCGGCAAGAAGGTGCTGATCTGCGGCTACGGCGACGTGGRCAAGGGATGCGCGGAGTCGCTGGCCGGCCAGGGCGCCCGCGTCCAGGTCACCGAGATCGACCCGATCAACGCGCTGCAGGCGCTGATGGACGGCTTCGACGTCGTCACCGTCGAGGACGCGATCGGCAACGCCGACATCGTCATCACCTCGACCGGCAACCTAGGCATCATCACCCTCGAGCACATGCGGGCGATGAAGCACCAGGCGATCCTGGGCAACATCGGCCACTTCGACAACGAGATCGACATGGCCGGCCTCGAGCGGTCGGGTGCCAAGCGCATCACCGTCAAGCCGCAGGTCGACCAGTGGATCTTCGAGAACGGCAAGTCGATCATCGTGCTCTCCGAAGGCCGTCTGCTCAACCTCGGCAACGCGACCGGTCACCCCTCGTTCGTCATGAGCAACAGCTTCTCGAACCAGGTCATCGCGCAGATCGAACTCTGGACGAAGAACGACGAGTACGACAACGAGGTCTACCGCCTGCCCAAGCACCTCGACGAGAAGGTGGCCCGCATCCACGTGGAGGCGCTCGGCGGCAAGCTCACCAAGCTCACCAAGGAGCAGGCCGAGTACATCAACGTCGATGTCGAGGGGCCGTACAAGCCCGAGCACTACCGCTACTGATCGGTCGGCAGAGACAAGGAGCCCCACCTCGGTGGGGCTCCTTGTCTATGACCGGGGGTTCGAAAGCCGGGTCCCCGAAGTCAGGTCCCCGAGGTCAGGTCCCGATGTCGGGTTCGGCGTCGGGGCAGTAGATCCACGAACCCTCCTCCTTGAGGAAGCGCTCGTTCGACTTCTCCGATGCCGTTCTCTCCGTGCCCTTCTCGAGGTGGGACACGACCTCGGACTGGGCGACGTTCCCGTCGAAGACCGTGTCGAGGAAGCCGTCGAGAACGATGTCTCCGCCGTCGGCAGGGGGTACGCCGGTGATCCGGTCGCGGGACTGGGTGCAGACCGCGGCGCGCATGCGCGCGACGTCGCGCTCGTTGCGGGCGGTGATGTAGGCGAGCAACGCCGCCCGGATCTCGGAGAGGGCGGTGTAGTCGGTCGATCCCGGCTCCGACCCGCTCTCGCTCGGCGACGGGTCGTCGGAGGCGGAGGTCGGGCCCGACGTCGCGCTCGACGAACCGGCGACCACCGTGTCGTCCGACGACGATCTGGTCACCACCACCGTGAGGACCAGGGCGATCACCGCGACGACCGCGACGCCGCCGAGCACCCAGGCGACGATCACCCCGGTGTTGCCACGCGGCGGCGGGCCGGGCGGACCCCCGAAGCCGGGGGTCCCGGGCCCGGAGGGACCGTACTGTCCCGGGGCGAACGGGGGGCGGCCGTACGGGGCGGGCGGAGGGCCGTATCCCGCCGGGCGTTGCGGACCGGGTACTGGTTGCCGACCCGGGCCGTACTGCTGACCGGGACCCTGTTGACCGGGGCCCTGCCTGCCGGGACCCGGCGGGCCCGAACCGTGAGGACCCGGGCCCGGCCGGCCGGGGCCCGGGGGACCGTACGGCGGCGGTCCACCACCTGGTGGCGGTGGCTGATAGGTCATGAAACGCCCTTCAGAATCGGTGGTCCCAGGCTATCGAAAGGGCGCCGCGAGGTCATCGGACGCGTCATTCGGTCGGTGCTGTCCGGTCGGTACGGAGCTCGTCGGCCAGGCCTGCGACATCCTCACCGTCGAACAGGTGCCAGGGCGACATCCAGGCGTCCTCGGCGAGTTCGCGGTAGACGGCGTCGACCCGGCGCTGCAGGGCGTCGTCGCGTTCGTAGGCGTCCCGGGCTCGCGCCGCGTCCTGGTCGGCGCGCGATGCCGCACGCTGCATCGCGACCTCCGGTGACACCCCGAGCAGGACATGGCGATCGGGGACCGGCATGTCGAATCGGCCGAACTCCAGGTCGACGACCCACCGCACCATCTCACCGCCGGCGCCCTGCTCCAGACGTGCGGCGTTGTAGGCGGCGTTGGACGCGACATAGCGGTCCAGGATCACGATGTCGTGGGCTTCGGTGGCGGCGTGGATGTCCTCGACCGCTCCGGCCCGGTCGAGCGCGAACAGCAGTGCCATCGCGTACACGCTGTCGCGTAGGTCACCGTGCGAACCGTGGAGCGCTTCGGCCGCGATGTCGGCGGTCGCCGACCGGCCGTAGCGGGGGAAGGTGAACGTCGCGACCCGGAGTCCGGCCGCTGACCATCGGTCGATCAGACCGGTGACCAAGGTGTTCTTGCCGGCGCCGTCGAGTCCTTCCACGGCTATCAATTGACCCACGCCGGGGAGTCTAGGTGGTTAAACCAAACGGGTCAGAACGTCCGTCCCGGCGCGTCGATCACCACGGTTTCATCACGGTGATGTCACCATTGACAACATGAAACCCCGCATCCTCGTCGTCGACGACGACGCCGCACTCGCCGAGATGCTGACGATCGTGTTGCGCGGCGAGGGTTTCGAGCCCTTCGTGGTGGGCGACGGCACACAGGCTCTGACTGCGGTCCGGGAGATCCGTCCCGATCTGGTGCTTCTCGACCTCATGCTGCCCGGCATGAACGGCATCGACGTCTGCCGTGTGCTGCGTGCCGATTCGGGTGTGCCCATCGTGATGCTGACGGCGAAGTCCGACACCGTCGATGTGGTGCTGGGCCTGGAATCCGGCGCCGATGACTACATGGTCAAACCGTTCAAGCCGAAGGAGCTGGTCGCCCGGGTGCGTGCGCGCCTGCGCCGGACCGACGAGGAACCGGCCGAGCTGCTGTCGATCGGCCCGGTGGAGATCGACGTGCCCGCCCACAAGGTCACCCGCGATGGCGTGCCGATCTCGCTGACCCCGCTCGAGTTCGACCTGCTCGTCGCGCTCGCGCGCAAGCCCCGTCAGGTGTTCACCCGCGATGTCCTCCTCGAACAGGTGTGGGGATACCGGCACCCGGCGGACACTAGACTCGTCAACGTGCATGTCCAGCGGTTACGCGCCAAGGTCGAAACCGACCCGGAGAATCCCGAGGTCGTCCTGACGGTGAGGGGGGTCGGCTACAAGGCCGGCCCGCCGTGATCGGTCGATCTCGACGACGGGTCAACAGCACTCTCGGACGCTTCACCCGCACCGCCGGCGCTGTCGGACGTGCCTTCGGGCACATCTGGCGGCGCTCGCTGCAGTTGCGGGTCGTGGTGTCCACGTTGGTGCTGTCGGTCGTCGTTCTCCTCATTCTCGGCTTCGTCCTCGTCACCCAGATCACCGACCGGTTGCTCGACGTCAAGCTGGCGGCGGCGACCGAGGAGATCGATCGCGCCCGCATCTCGGTGGAGCGCGATCTGTCGAGCGGCGCGGGCAACATGTCCGTCCAGAACCGTTTGCGTCAGACGCGGTCCCTGCTCACCGACCGGGACGCCGACACCGGGCAGGCGTCGGGTGCCGTCGGTGCCTTCGACACCGTCCTGCTGGTACCGGGCGGCTCCGACAACGGGGTCGCGAGCGGCGTCGGGCCGACGGCCGAGGTGCCGTCGAACCTGCGGGACATGGTCCGCGGCGGTCAGGTGGCCTACCAGTACACCCAGGTCCCCGACGGGACGGGGGGTCGGGCGCCGGCGCTGATCGTCGGCAGTCCCACGAACGCCTCGGTGCCCGGCCTCGAGTTGTACCTGGTGTTCCCGTTGACCGCGGAACAGAACACGCTCGACCTCGTCCGCGGCACGCTGCTGACGGGCAGCATCGTGCTACTCGGTCTGCTGGCCGCGATCGCGTGGCTCGTGTCGCGTCAGGTCGTCATCCCGGTGCGGTCGGCGTCGCGGATCGCGGTGCGGTTCGCCGACGGCCGACTGAAGGAGCGAATGCCGGTCCGCGGTGAGGACGACATGGCCCGGCTCGCGATGTCCTTCAACGACATGGCCGAGAGCCTGTCCAAGCAGATCACCCATCTCGAGGAGTTCGGCGGACTGCAGCGGCAGTTCACCTCCGACGTCAGCCACGAACTGCGTACACCGCTGACCACCGTGCGGATGGCCTCCGACGTGCTCTACGAGGGCCGCGAGGATCTCGACCCGGTCCGCAAGCGGTCGGTGGAATTGCTGGACAAGGAACTCGACCGCTTCGAGACGTTGCTCAACGAGCTCCTGGAGATCTCGCGTCACGACGCCGGCATGGCCGAACTGGCCGCCGAGCGGATGGACATGGCCATCCCGATCGACGGTGCCCTGGCCACCGTCGGTCACCTCGCCGAGGAGACCGGCACCGAGCTCGTCCTCGATCTCCCGGCCGAACCCGTCCTGGCCGAGATCGATCCGCGTCGCGTCGAACGCATCCTGCGGAACCTGCTCGCCAACGCCATCGATCACGGCGAACGGAAACCGGTGACGCTCACCATGCGTTCGGATGGTGACGCGGTGGCCATCACCGTGCGCGATCAGGGCATCGGACTGCGGCCGGGGGAGGAGAAGCTGGTGTTCAACCGGTTCTGGCGATCCGACCCGTCGCGATTCCGGCGTTCGGGTGGTACCGGCCTCGGCCTGGCCATCAGCATCGAGGACGCCCGCCTGCACCAGGGGCGCCTCGAGGCGTGGGGTGAACCGGGCAAGGGCGCGTGCTTCCGGTTGACGTTGCCGCTCGTGCGCGGGCACAAGGTCCTCGGTTCGCCGCTGCCCCTGAAATCGGTGGGCACCCTGCAGCGCACATCCGCGCCCAGGACGGGTGGGCGCGCCGCGGGCCCGGGAGCGGGTGCCGAATGACGCGGTCATCCCGGTCCGGCCGCGCCGTCCTGGCGCTGGCGCTCGGCATCGCGGCGCTGCTGCTGGTCACCGCTTGCGGGGCGATCCCCAACGACTCGTCTCCCCAGCCGATCAAATCGTTCGAACGGGAGGGCGCGACCAACGCCGTCCCGGTGCCCCAGGCCGACATGGATCCCGAGGCCCTGGTGCGGGCCTTCCTCAAGTCCACCGTCGATCCCGACTCGGCGCATCGCTCGGCGCGCGCCTTCCTGACCTCGGTCGCCTCGCAGCAGTGGGACGACCGCGGCGACGCGCTGATCGTCGACGAGATCAACACCTTCGTCGACCAACGCAACGAGGACTCGGTGCGGATGCGGCTCATCGGCGACAACGTCGGGACCCTCAAGTCCGACGGTCAGCTGCTGCCGGCCTCGGGACGGGTCGAGACCAGCATCAGCCTCACCCGCTCGGGAGACCAGTGGCGCATCGACGGGCCCCTGCCGAACGGCACGATGATCGACCGGGACCAGTTCGACAGCACCTACCGGCCGGTCTCGCTGTACTACAGCGACCGCACCGGGCGCCGGCTCGTCCCCGACCCGCGCTGGCTCTACGCGGGACAGGCGACCGACCCGACCGTGCTGGTGAACCGGTTAATCGCGGGACCCGCGTCGGACCTCGCGGCGGCAGTGGACAGCGGCTTCCCCAACGGAGCCGCACTGCGGGGTCCGGTCGTCGGCCTCGCCGGGGGCGGCGTACGTGTGGATCTCGACGGCATCGGGAGCTCCCCCGCGCGGGATCGCAACCTGCTGGCGGCGCAGATCATCTGGACGCTCGACGGCGCCGACATATCCGGGCCCTACGTCATCGACGCCGACGGCGCGCCGCTGGCGGCCGAACGCGCCTCCGGATGGCAGACCACCGACGTGCGGGCCTTCGATCCGAACTCTGTGCCGACCACCGATGTCGGGCTCAACATCGTCACGGGCGGCGCGTTGCGGGCGGTGACCGACACCGCGACCGTGCCGGTGCAGGGGCCGCTCGGGTCGGCGCGCGATCTGCGGTCGGCGACCATCTCCGACAACGGGGCGCGGGTGGCCGCGGTCCGGAGTCTGTCCGGACCCGAGCGCAGGCTCGAACTGGCGATCGGCGACTACGGCGGGGACGTCGGACCGATCGTCGGCGGGTCGTCGATCACCCGGCCGTCGTTCGGCTCCGACGAGAACACCGTGTGGGTCGTCGTCGACGGCAAACCGATCCAATGGCAACGCGACGACGACGGTACCGCCACCGTGCCCGTCGAGGCTTCGGCGATCCCGACGGTCGCGCGAGGCGCGATCACCGAGATGCAGGTGGCCCCGGACGGTGTGCGCACCGCACTGGTGGTCGGCGGACAGATCGTCTTCGCGGTGCTGTCGACCAACACCGAGGGCCAGGTCTCGCTGACCAGCCCGCGGATCGCGGCCTACAACATCGGCAACCGCGCGGTCTCGGTGGACTGGGCGTCGCCGACGACGCTGATGATCGCGCGCGAGGCACCCGAGTCGCCGGTCGTGCAACTGTCGATCGACGGCACCCCGGCGGTTGGCCTGCTGAGCGGCAACGTGTCACCGCCGGTGCGGGCGGTCGTCGCCAACGCCTCGACGATCTACGTGGGCGATCAGCGCGGTGTGCTGCGACTCGGCAGCAGCAACGGCCAACCCGACCAGTACTGGACCGAGGTCGAGCCGGCGATGATCGAGGGCGCGATCCCGGTCCTGCCCTGAAATCCGAGCCGCTACCGTCAGGCAGCCGCGAGCACGACGACCGCCGCGACGTCGACGCCGTTCTCGGCCAGCACGCGCACCGATTCGGTCACGGTCGCGCCGGTCGTCAGCACGTCGTCGACCAGGATCGCGCTCGCCCCGGGGGCCGGGACGGCGCCGGAGCGCAGCCGGACGGCGCCGCGTAGATTCCGGGCGCGGGCCCGGGCGTCGAGTCCGGCGGAGTCCCGTGCCGTCGCCGACGTCACCAGCAGCGGTGCGACCCGTACCCGTCGGCCCAGTGCGGGCGCCGCGTTCGCCGCCACCGCCGTGACGGGGTCCCCGCCGCGCCGCCGCGCCGTCATCCGGCGGGTCGGTGCCGGGATCAGCAGCATCCGTTCGGCGTCGGGGAGCTCACCCCACCGGGCCAGGACGCGGACACCGAGCGCGAGAGCGGTGCCGAGGGGCCGGGCAAGATCGCGACGGTCGTGTTCCTTGAGCGCGATGATCGCCTGCCGATGCGGACCGCGGTACCGGCCCAGCGCCCAGACCGGGACGCCGGGCGCGACCCGAGGGTGGGCCGCGATCGGGGCGTCGGACAACGCGCGCTCGCACCGACGGCACCACCGAGTACCCGGGCGACCGCACCCGCCGCAGACCATCGGGAACATCAGATCGGCTCCCGCCTCGAAGACCTCCCGGCGCCACGTCACGCGCCGACGGTAGTGCACCTCGCACAGGTGTGCGGGGCGGTGGGCGAGGGTGTGCACAACCGGGGCACGGGTGCTCGCGGGAGGATCTCGTGCCCGTTCGTCCCGACATGCCGACGCCGCGCCGCAAAACGTGGCCGATACCGGAACTTGCGGCTACGGTCGGGGGTACAGCAGGTTGCCGGAGGCCGTCGAGGTGTGCCGGCCACGACCGCTTTTGCCGGGAGGTGATGCCCCTGTCTTTGAGTGTCAGCTGTCAGCTGACATGGACACATCCTCGGTGCCGTTCGAATCGCCAGTGCGACAACAGATCACGGCGATTCAACCGGCTTCGGGACAATTCAGGAGGTAGTTGAATGTCCACAGTCATCCACCGCAAAGGCCAGCGCGAACCGAAGACCGCCGACCCACGGCCGACCGTGGAGGAGGGTCCCGCGCCCGACCGCCGATCAACCGAGAACGATTCCTACGATCCGGAGTTCGCCTTCGTCCGCCCACCGGGAACGGTGGACGCCGACGAGCCGGCCGAACCCACCGCGAAGGTCGTGTTCAGCGGCCGCAACGTCGAGATCCCCGACCACTACCGCATCTACGTCGGCGACAAACTCGCTCGTCTCGAGCGATTCGATCCGACCATCTACCGATTCGACGTCGAGCTGAACCACGAGCGCAACCGGAGACAGTCCAAGGTCTGTCAACAGGTGGAGATCACCGCGACGGGCAAGGGGCCGATCGTCCGGGCGCAGGCCTGCGGCGAGAACTTCTACGCCGCCCTCGAACACGCGCTCGACAAGGTCGAGTCCCGGCTGCGCCGCGTCAAGGACCGCCGGCGTGTCCACCACGGCAACCGTCGGCCGCTCTCGGTCGCCGAAGCCACCGAGATCGGTGCGCCGCCCCTCCGCGACAACCAGCTCTCCGTGGACGGTTTCGTCGGTGATCCGAACTCGACGGCGGCCGACTCCGCCGAACAGTGGGACGACGGCGTGGAGGAATACACACCCGGTCAGATCGTCCGCGTGAAGGAGCACACGGCCGTGCCGATGACCGTCGACGACGCGCTCTACGAGATGGAACTGGTCGGCCACGACTTCTTCCTATTCCACGACAAGGAGACCGACAAGGCGTCCGTCGTCTATCGCCGGCACGCCTTCGACTACGGGCTCATCAGGTTGACCTGACGCCCGAGCGGGCCCCGCAGGCGGTCATCCGGTCGATGTCCGACGATCCGATCAGGGTCTGCTCAGCTCACCTCGGTACCATGGGATCCGGTCTGTGCGTTCGCGCGGGCCGGATTCCGTGTGTTTTCTACAGGTGAGGGACTCGATCCACGGTGCTGAACAAGCTGTTGCGTGTCGGCGAAGGCCGCATGGTCAAGCGACTCGATGCGATCGCATCGCACGTCGAGACGCTGTCCGATGACGTCGAGGCGTTGACCGACGCCGAGTTGCGTGCCAAGACAGACGAGTTCAAAGAGCGCATCGCCGACGGGGCGTCGCTCGACGAGCTGCTGCCCGAGGCCTTCGCGGTCGCCCGCGAGGCGGCGTGGCGAGTGCTCGACCAGAAGCACTTCCACGTGCAGATCATGGGCGGGGCGGCGCTGCACTACGGGAACATCGCCGAGATGAAGACCGGTGAGGGCAAGACGCTCACCTGTGTGCTCCCGGCCTACCTCAACGCGCTCTCCGGCGACGGCGTGCACGTGGTCACCGTCAACGACTACCTGGCCAAGCGCGACTCCGAGTGGATGGGCCGCGTGCACCGGTTCCTCGGTCTCGACACCGCCGTCATCCTCACCGGCATGAGCTCGGCCGCGCGGCGCGAGGCCTACGCCGCCGACATCACCTACGGCACGAACAACGAATTCGGCTTCGACTACCTGCGCGACAACATGGCGCACTCGCTCGAGGACCTCGTCCAGCGCGGCCACTCGTACGCGATCGTCGACGAGGTCGACTCGATCCTCGTCGACGAGGCCCGTACCCCGTTGATCATCTCCGGCCCCGCCGAGGGGTCGAGCAAGTGGTACACCGAGTTCGCGCGGATCGCCCCGCTGCTCGAGCGCGACGTGCACTACGAGGTCGACATCAAGAAGAAGACCGTCGGTGTCCACGAGGCCGGCGTCGAGTTCGTCGAGGACCGCCTCGGCATCGACAACCTCTACGAGGCCGCCAACTCGCCCCTGGTCAGCTACCTGAACAACGCGATCAAGGTCAAGGAGCTGTTCCAGCGCGACAAGGACTACATCGTCCGCAACGGCAACGTCATGATCGTCGACGAGTTCACCGGCCGCGTGCTCGACGGGCGTCGCTTCAACGAGGGCCTGCACCAGGCCATCGAGGCGAAAGAGGGCGTCGAGATCAAGGCCGAGAACCAGACGCTCGCCACGATCACACTGCAGAACTACTTCCGCCTCTACGAGAAGCTGTCCGGGATGACCGGTACCGCCGAGACCGAGGCCGCCGAGTTCGACCAGATCTACAAGCTCGGGGTGCTGCCGATCCCGACCAACAAGCCGATGATCCGCAAGGACCAGGGTGACCTGATCTACAAGACCGAGGAGGCGAAGTTCGCCGCGGTCGTCGACGACGTCACCGAGCGCCATGCGACGGGTCAGCCTGTCCTGATCGGTACGACCAGCGTCGAGCGTTCGGAATACCTCTCCCGCCAGCTCAAGAAGCGCGAGATCCCGCACAGCGTCCTGAACGCGAAGTTCCACGAGCAGGAAGCGCAGATCATCGCCGAGGCGGGTCGGCTCGGCGCGGTCACCGTGGCCACCAACATGGCCGGTCGCGGTACCGACGTCGTGCTCGGCGGCAACCCCGACATCATCGCCGACACCCGGCTTCGCAAGGCCGGTCTCGACCCGGTGCAGACCCCCGACGAGTACGAGGCCGCGTGGGACGAGGCCATCGAGGTCGCCCGCACCGACGCCGCGAAGGAGGCCGAGGAGGTCCGCGCGGCCGGCGGTCTGTACGTGCTGGGCACCGAACGCCACGAGTCACGCCGTATCGACAACCAGCTGCGCGGCCGTTCCGGCCGCCAGGGCGACCCGGGTGAGTCGCGGTTCTACCTGTCGGTCGCCGACGAGCTCATGCGTCGATTCAACGGCGGTGCGCTCGAGGCGATCATGAACCGGCTGCCCGACGACGTCCCCATCGAGGCGAAGATGGTGACCAAGGCGATCCGCAGCGCGCAGACGCAGGTCGAGCAGCAGAACTTCGAGATGCGCAAGAACGTGCTCAAGTACGACGAGGTGATGAACGAGCAGCGCAAGGTCATCTACGCCGAGCGCCGCACCATCCTCGAGGGCGAGGATCACCACGAGCAGGTCAAGCAGATGGTCGACGACGTCGTCGGGGCCTACGTCGACGGTGCGACCGCCGAGGGTTACGCCGAGGACTGGGATCTCGACGAGCTGTGGACCGCACTGCGTGCGCTGTACCCGATCGAGCTCGATCCGAAGGATGTCGTCGGTGAGTCCGAATACGGTGAGCGCGATGACATCTCGGCCGACGAGCTGCGCGAGAAGCTCGTCGCCGACGCGCGCGCCGCGTACGACACCCGTGAGAAGCAGATCGACGCGATCGCCGGCGAGGGCGCGATGCGACAGCTCGAACGGAGCGTGTTGCTGAGCGTGCTCGACCGCAAGTGGCGCGACCACCTGTACGAGATGGACTACCTGCGCGAGGGCATCCACCTGCGTTCGATGGCCCAGCGTGACCCGGTCGTCGAGTACCAGCGCGAGGGCTTCGACATGTTCCACGGCATGCTCGAGGGCTTGAAGGAAGAGACGCTGAGCATCCTGTTCAACGCGCAGGTGCAGACACAGCAGCCGGCGGCCGAGCAACCGCTCCCGAGTGCTGCCGACCTGCGCGCGGCCGTGGGCGCGGGTGCCCCGGCACCGGTGCCCGCTCCCGCTCCGGCCGCCGACTCCGGTGCTCAGGCCCCGGCCGCCCTGCGGGCCCCGACTCAGTCGGCGGACGCGGCGGTCACATACTCGGGCCCGGGCGAGGGCGGCGGTACGGTCGTGCACTCCGAGGAGGAGGAGCTCTCGGGCGCCGCGGAATCCGCCAGCCGTCGCGAGCGCCGCGCCGCGGCCCGCGCCACCACCAAGGGGTCCCGGCCGAAGCCGCCGAAGTCCAAGAAGCAGCGCCGCTGACCGGCGCCCCAAGCGGGTGCCGCCACCAGCAGTGACCGCCGACGGTCGGTCCCGGAGATGTCCGGGACCGACCGTCGACGTTTTTCTCGGATTCGATGGAACCGGGACGCCGCCCCGTGCGTCCAAATCCCATGCGTCCACTCCTGGCGGGTCCTGAACTCGCACCCACGAGCACGTCGCGGCCGCACGGATCGCGGCCGTCGCAGCAGACACCGCGGGTCCGGGTTCGTCCGGCGCCGCCGTACGAGCCCGCCGGTCCGGTGGTGGCAGCACCGCACGGCCTCGCGACTCCGACGGCCATCCGGCCGTTCCCGGGGTCGGCTCCGGGTGCCGGTTCGGCGCGCAAGACCGCGGTCGCCGCGGCCGAGGCCCGCCGCTTCACCGTTGCGGTGTCCCGGCTGCTGTTCGAGGTGGTCGATCGGCGTCGCTCGGTCGCGCACCTCGGCGACGTCGTGTCGCCGGCGATCGCCGACCAGGTCGCAGCCCTCGTCCGGCACGACGCCTTTCGGATTCCGGAGTCGACCGGAACCGGGACGCCGGGGACCGTATCGACGCCGGTGGCGCAGATGTCGACCGGGAATGTGCTGCGGCGCGTGCACGTCCAGGTGTGCGATCCCAGCGCCGCAGAGGTGTTCGGCTCGTACGAGGGGGGTGGGCGGACCCGGGCGTTCGCGGGCCGCATCGAGCGCAAGCCGATCCGGGTCCGTGGCGCCGCGGACCCAGGCCGGCGATCGTTGGGTCGAGTGGAATACCGGTGGCAGCTGGTGGCCCTCGAGTTCGGCTGACGGGTAGCTCCTGCGCAGACCACGGAAATCCGCGTCGACGGCTACGATCGGCGTCGTGGTCACCCGTCTGTCGCCCCGCGACGCGATGTACTACTTCCTCGACGATTCGCGGTCCACGACCCACCTCGGGGCGTTGCTGATCGTCGATCCCGCGGCCGCGCAGGCGACCTCGGAGAACGCCGAACCGGGCGACACCGGATCCGAAGCGTCCGACGCGGCCAGGCGAGCGTCCCGGCAGTCGACGCTCGACTACGCGGGTCTGGTCTCGCTGGTCGAGAACCGCCTTCAACTCATCCCGCGGTATCGCCAGGTCGTCCGCGAGGTGACGCTCGGGCTCGCGCGCCCGGTCTGGGTCGACGACCCCGACTTCGACATCAACTTCCACATCCGTCGCGCGGGTCTGCCGCGGCCCGGTGGAGCCGTCGACGTCGACGAACTCGTCGCCCGGGTGATGTCGCGGCCGCTCGACCGCACGCGACCGCTCTGGGAGATGTATCTCATCGAGGGTCTCGCCGACGGCCGACTCGCGATCCTGACCAAGTCGCACCGATGCCTCATCGATGATGCGGGCAGCCGGGAGATCAGTGAGGTCATCTGCGACGACACCGAGACAGCGGAACCGCTGCCGGAGGAGTTGTGGATGCCGGGCAGGCCGCCGGGCGGCACCCATCTCGTCGCCGGTGCCCTCGCCGAGGCGCTCGCGCGTCCGGGCGACCTCGTGGACACGGTGCTCCACGGCAACGGAATCGTGTCCGAGATGCGGTCCGCCGTCGGCACGACCGTGCGGCGCGTGGGGGACGTGGTGTCGCAACTGACCGATTCGGCGCCACGCAGTCCGTTGAACAACGCGGGCACCACCACCCGGTCCTTCACCACCGTCGCACTGCCGCGACGGGGGTGCGCAAAGGTCGCCGAGCATCACGGTTGCACCATCAACGACGTCGAGCTGGCCATCATCTCCGGCGTCATGCGCAAGTGGATGCTGTCGTTCGATCCGGCCGAGGTCCCTGCCGACACCGTGCGGGTCGTCGTGCCGCTGTCAGCACGCGACCCGGGTGTCGAGCGCACGGCCGAGCCGGAACCCGGGTGGATCGGGGTCGGCAAACCGAGTTTCGTCACCGATCTGCCGGTGGGGGAGAGTAATCCGGCCGTTCGGCTGGCGCAGGTGGCCGGTCTGGCCGACCGATATGCGCAGTCGCCGCGCCGGATGACTCTCGGTCCCAGCCCGCTCTTCCCCGAACTGGGTGTGGTGCCGTTCCCGGAGATCAGCTCTCGGGCGTTCCGGTCGCTGAACAGCCGTGCGTACAACGTGCCGGTGGCGATGAGCACGTCGCCGGTGCCGGACCGTTTCGTCCTCGGCGCACCGGTGCGCCAGGTCTTCTCGATTCCCACCCTCGTGTCGCAGCGTGCGCTGGCGATCAGCGTCGTCGAGTACCGTGACCATCTGCACTTCGCCTTCGTCGCCGACCGCGGAGTCATCGCCGATCTGCCCGCGATGGCCGACTACGTCTTCGAGTCCCACGAAGAGTTGACCCAGAAGAGTTGACCCAGAAGAGCTGACCCAGCCCTACCGCTGGCCGAACGGGAGTAGTTGACGAATGAGGGTGTACCTGCCGGCGACATTGGCGATGCTGTTGCGGCTCGATACCGACGGCGAGTTCCGTCCTCTGGGTGGCACGGGCTTCGCCCTGACGCCCGCGCTGCGTGAGGCCTTCGTCTCCGGGGATGACGAGGAGCTGTCCGAGGTCGCGCTGCGCGAGGCCGCGCGTGCGTCGCTGCGCCTGCTCGCCGGGGAGGCCCCGGAGGCCGGCGACCGCGAGTCCGAGTCCGAACTGGTCGCCGACGAGGCGGTCACCGACCCCGCGGACACCCCGCGTCTGCCGCCCCGGCGCGTGGTCGTCGCGGCCGACGTGGCGGACGTGACACTGCGTCCCGACCTGGACGACGCGGTGGTCAAGATCTCCGGGCCCGTCCCGGTGTCGGCGATCGCGTCCGTGCATGTCGACGTCGCCGAGGCGGAGCCGAAGGTGCGTGCGGCCGTGGTGGTCATCGACGCCGCCGACATGGGTGATCTCGATGCCGAACTCGCGGTCGGCGACGTCGAGGACTTCGATCTGGCGTGGTACGCGACTCAGGAACTTCCGTTCCTCCTCGAGCTCCTCTGAACCGGACCACTAACCTACGGTTGCGTAGGTTATGGTTGCTCAGACACGTTCCGACGTCGAAGGCGGTAAGTGAGATGGGTTTGCTCGAGAGGTTCGAGGAACCGGTTTCCGGCATCGCGGCCCGCAGCCGCGGCTCGCAGTGGGCCCGCGCCGCGCTCACCCGGATCACGACGCCGCTCCTGCCCGACGACTATCTGCATCTGGCGAATCCGTTGTGGTCGGCCCGCGAGCTGCGGGGCAAGGTCGTCTCGGTGACCAAGGAGACCGAGGACACCGCGACGATCCGCATCCGGCCCGGTTGGGGCTTCTCGTTCGACTACGCCCCGGGTCAGTACATCGGCATCGGTGTCCTGATGGAGGGCCGCTGGGCGTGGCGTTCCTATTCGCTGACCTCGACTCCGGACTCGTCGGCGAACGACAAGACGATCTCGATCACGGTCAAGGCGATGCCCGAGGGCTTCCTGTCCAGTCACCTGGTCAACGGTCTCCGGCCCGGCACGGTCGTCCGGCTCGCCGCACCGTGCGGGGAGTTCGTGCTGCCGGACCCGTTGCCGGCGAAGATTCTCTTCGTGACCGCCGGAAGCGGACTCACGCCCATCATCTCGATGCTGCGCACCGCACGACACCGCGACCAGCGCACCGACATCACACTCGTGCACTCGACGCCCACGCCGGCCGATCTGCTCTTCGCCGACGAACTCCGGGACCTGGCGGACAGCGGCGTCGTCGACCTGCACGTGCAGTACACGCGAACCGACGGGCAGATCACTCCCGACGCGCTGCCGTCCCTCTGCGCCGACTGGCGCGAACGTCAGACCTGGGCGTGCGGACCCGCCGGGTTCCTCGACGGCCTGCAGCGCCTCTACGCGGAGGCGCACCTGACCGAGCAGTTGCACATCGAGCGGTTCGCCCTCGAACGCGGCGTCGTCGGGGCCCAGGGCGGCACCGTCACGTTCTCGCGGTCCGGGAAGTCGGCGGTCGTCGACGGTGCGACCACGTTGCTCGAGGCGGGGGAGACCGCGGGCGCGATGATGCCGTTCGGATGCCGGATGGGGATCTGCCAGAGCTGCGTGGTCATGCTCGACAAGGGATGCGTGCGCGACCTGCGTTCGGGCGTCGAACACGTCGAGGGCGAGCGCATCCAGACCTGTGTTTCCGCCGCGGCGGGGGACTGCACCCTCGCCGTCTGAGCAGCGTCTTCGTCTCGTGTGGCTCGCGCGCATCGGTGAGCCGGTAGGGTGAACGACGTGCGTGGCGAGAGGAATCTGTTCTGTGGAAACGCCGGCGAAGGCACCAGTGACCGCTGAGGCCCCGGCCCCCAGCGAGATCCCCGTCCTGAGTGACGGAGGCGTCACCCTGCGGCCGCATGAGCCCCACGACCTCGACCGGATGGTCGAACTCGCGGCGGATCCGGTCATGATGCGATGGACCCCGATCCCGGCACCGTACAGTCGTGCGGCAGCCGAGCGCTTCGCCCTCGACTACGCGCCGCGCAGCTGGGCGAAGGGCACCCGGATGTTGTGGGCCGTCGAATTCGACGGCCGGTTCGTCGGCACCGTCGACATCGAGGGCGAGGGACCGCTCACCCGACTCAGCTACGACCTGCACCCCGACGCCCGCGGGTGGGGCGTGATGAAGCGCGCCGTCCTGCTGGCCGTCAACTACGCATTCTCCGAAGCGGACAAAGAGGTCGTCCGATGGACGACCGTCGCCGGCAACATCGACGCGCTGCGGGTGGCCCACTCCTGCGGTTTCCGTCTTGACGCCGCGGTTCCCAACGGCATCGAGGTCCGCGGTCACATCCGCGACGCCTGGGTCGGATCGCTGCACGCAGGCGATCCTCAGCATCCCAAGACCGATTGGCGGACAGACGTTTTCGAGACCGAGCGGTTCCGCCTGCGGCCGCTCGCGGAGACCGACGACCCGCGCATCCGGGAGACGCTCGACGACCCGGTGTCGCGCAAGTACCTGTTCGCGCGCCCCGATCCGCTGGAACTCGAACACGCTGCGGCCGAACGCCTCCGCAAGTGGTGGACGGCCGCGCAGGGCACGACATGCACCTGGGCGGTGGCGGATCGCGAGACCGACGACTACCTGGGCGACATCACCCTGCTGCACATCGACGAGGTCACCGGCGCCGAGGCGGGTTTCTACACGCACCCCGAGGCCCGCGGCAAAGGCGTTCTGGGCGAAGCATTTCCGGCTGCGGTCCGGTACGCCTTCGACAAGCTGGGGTTCCGCCGCCTCACCCTCTTCGCCGCCGACAGCAACGAGGGCAGCAAGAAGCTCGCCCGCATCGCCGGCTTCCGCGAGTTCGGCACACAGAAACTCGCCGCCCGGTCCGACGGCGTCTTCGAGGACCTCGTGGGATTCGAGCTGTTCCGCGACGACTACGAGGCCGACCGCAAGAACTGACTAGTCCCGCCCCGTCGACCATCCACTGTCTCGCGTCGATTGTGCAGCTTCCTCGCCGGCACGGAACCCGTTCCGTTGATCGGTTGAGTCCCGGTTCGTCACACTCACTGGACACGACGCCGTCGCCAACCTACGCTTGCGTAAGTTACGGAAACGTAGGCGTAGGCAGTGGTCGACACGCGCACCTCGAAGTCGCGCCATCGACCGACCACCGGCGAAGGGAACCACACGTATGGCGATCTCTGACATCCCCGAATACGCGCACCTGACCGAGTCCGACGTGGCCGCATTGGGAGCCGAACTCGACGCGATCCGCGCCGACATCGAAGCCGACCGTGGTGAGCGGGATGCGCGGTACCTGCGCAACACGATCCGGTTCCAGCGCGGGCTGGAGGTCACCGGCCGCGCCCTGCTGTTCGGTTCGACTCGGAAGTCGGCCTGGTGGGCGGGTGCGTGCGCCCTCGGCGTCGCGAAGATCGTCGAGAACATGGAGCTCGGGCACAACGTGATGCACGGGCAGTGGGACTGGATGAACGACCCGGAGGTGCACAGCACCACCTGGGAGTGGGACAACACCGACCCGTCGGCGCACTGGAAGCACACCCACAACTACATCCATCACAAGTACACGAACGTGCTGGGCATGGACGACGATGTGGGCTACGGACTGCTGCGCGTCACGCGCGATCAGCGGTGGCGTCCGTTCAACTACGGAAATCTCGTCTACAACACGATTCTCGCGCTCGCCTTCCAATACGGGGTCGCCGTGCAGCATCTCGAGCTGGGCAAGAAGCGCAAGACCCCGGAGGCCCAGGAAGAGTTCCGGCGCAATCGCAACGAGGTCCTGTCGAAGATCGGCAAGCAGGTCGCCAAGGACTACCTCGCGTACCCGGCGCTGGTCAGTGCCGCCACCGGGCACAAGGTCGGGTACGGCCGCGCGTACGCCAAGGCTGCGACCGCGACCGCGCTCGGCAACGTCATCCGCAACGTGTGGAGCAACGCAGTCATCTTCTGCGGTCACTTCCCGGACGGCGCGGAGAAGTTCACCAAGCAGGACATCGACAACGAGACGCAGGCGGAGTGGTACCTGCGCCAGATGCTCGGCAGCGCCAACTTCGACGCCGGATTCCCGCTGGCCTTCATGAGCGGGAATCTGTCGTACCAGATCGAGCACCACATCTTCCCCGATCTCCCCAGCAACCGGTACGCCGAGATCGCGGTACGTGTGCGCGCGCTCTGCGACAAGTACGACCTCCCGTACACCTCGGGTCCGTTCCCGGTGCAGTACGCGAAGGCGTGGCGGACCATCGCCAAGCTCTCGTTGCCGGACAAGTACCTGTCGGCGACCGCGGACGACGCACCCGAGACCGCTTCCGAACGCCGCTTCAAGCAGGGCCTGCCGGAAGGTGCGCGTCTGCAGGCGACGATCGACGAGACGACCGGCGCGCGCCGGGGACTCCGCTCGGCCATTGCGTCGCTCCGCTCCCGGCGGCGAGACCAGGGTTCGCTCCGCTCGCTTCGTTCCCGAATCGGTGTCGATACGTCGGCCGCCCGCTCCGACGAGCAGGCCGCCTGATCGGCGCAGGTCAGACGGCCGGCACACATCGAGACCAAGGCAGTGGCCCCGACAGGGGCATAATGAGGCGCAATGGCAATCACTGATATCAACGAGTACGCGCACCTGACCGACGCCGACGTGGAAGCACTCGGTGCCGAGCTCGACGCGCTCCGCCGTGAGATCGAGGCGGACCGCGGCATGCGCGACGTCCGGTATCTGCGGCGCACCATCTTGGCGCACCGTGCTCTCGAGGTCGCGGGCCGAGCGGCTCTCATGGGCAGCCGTTCCCGGCCGCTCTGGCTGCTGGGCACCGGAGCGCTCGCGCTGTCGAAGATCATCGAGAACATGGAGCTCGGGCACAATGTGATGCACGGGCAGTGGGACTGGATGAACGACCCGGAGGTCCACTCGACCACCTGGGAGTGGGACATGGTGTGCGCGGCGCCGCACTGGAAGCACTCCCACAACTACATCCATCACAAGTACACCAACGTCCTCGACATGGACCACGACGTCGGTTACAAGACGTTGCGGGTCACGCGGGACGAACCGTGGAAGCCCAAGCAGCTCCTCCAGCCGGTCACCAACATCCTCCTCGCGGCGCTGTTCGAGTGGGGCATCGGTTTGCACGACCTCGACATCAAGGACGCGATCTCGGGGAAGAAGCCCAAAGAGGTCGCGATCCCGCAGCTGAAGGTGTTCGCGCGCAAGGTCGGCAAGCAGTTGGCCAAGGACTATGTCCTGTTCCCCGCGCTGTCGGGACCGAATTTCAAGCACACGCTGACCGCGAACCTCAGTGCCAATCTGATCCGCAACGTGTGGGCCTACGTCGTCATCTTCTGTGGTCATTTCCCGGACGGCGCGGAGAAGTTCACCGCGGAGTCACTCGAGAACGAGACGCAGGGCCAGTGGTACCTGCGGCAGATGCTCGGTACGGCGAACTTCGACGCCGGGCCCGCGATGGCCTTCTTCAGCGGCAACCTGTGCTACCAGATCGAGCACCACCTGTACCCTGATCTGCCGAGCAACCGGTATGCCGAGATCGCGGTGCGGGTACGCGCTCTCTGCGACAAGTACGACCTTCCGTACACGACGGGATCGATTGTCGTGCAGTACCTTCAGACACTTCGCACGATCAACAAGCTGGCGCTGCCCGATTCGTTCCTGCGTGACACCGCCGACGACGCCCCGGAAACGGCGTCGGAGCGGCGTTTCGCCGGGATGACCCCCCGCGCCGCCGGCCTCAAGACCGCGATCCGCGAACTGCGCGCCCGGCGTCGCCGGCGCTAGCACGCCACTCGGTCACTCCGCCGCTCGTGGCTCCTCGGCCGTGTCGCCCTCACCGCCGCTGACCGCCACCAAGAGGTGGCGCACGGCCATCGCGCGACGATACGAGTGGCCGGTCAGCTCGTCGAGCTTGCACTCGGGATCCGCCGGTGGGCCCAGATGCGTACAGCCGCGGGGACATTCCTCGATGGCGGCGTGCAGATCGTCGAAGGCGGCGACGATGTCGTCGGGTCCGACGTGCGCGAGTCCGAACGACCGGATGCCGGGGGTGTCGATGACCCAGCCACGCGGGCCGGCGTCATCGGGCAGGGCCAACGCCACCGACTGGGTGGACGTGTGCCGGCCCTTGCCCACTCCCGACACCACGCCGGTCGCCCGATATGCGTCCGGGACGAGACGATTGACCAGAGTGGACTTGCCCACCCCGGAGTGGCCGATGAACGCGGTGATCCGACCGCGCAACGTCGACAGGATCTCGTCGAGCGGGTCGTCGCGGCCCGCGCACACCACCGGCAGGTCGAGATCGGCGAAGGCCGCGGTGAATTCGGCGGGATCGGCGAGATCCGATTTCGTCAGGCACAGAATGGGGGACAGGCCGCCCACATAGGCCGCGGCCAGTGCGCGTTCGACGAATCCGGTGCGCGGCGGCGGATCCGCCATGGCGGTCACGATGAGGAGCGCATCGGCATTCGCCACGACGATCCGCTCGTAGGGATCGGAGTCATCGGCGGTGCGGCGCAACACCGTTCGACGATCGGCCACCCGGACGATGCGCGCCAGCGTGTCGGGCCGGCCGGACAGGTCGCCGACCACCGACACGTCGTCGCCGACGACGATCGGGGTGCGACCCAGTTCGCGGGCGCGCATCGCGACGACGCGCCGATCCGGGTCGCCGCCGAGCACCACGCCCCAGCGACCGCGATCGACCGAGACCACCATGCCCTGCTCGGCGTCGTCGTGGGACGGTCGCGTCTTGGTGCGCGGTCGGGTGCCCTTCCCGGGACGGACCCGGACGTCGGATTCGTCGTAGCTCGCCGCGCGGCGACTCAACGGCGCGCCTGTCCTCGAGAGCTCATGCGCGCCCCAGCATCTGCTGCCACATCCCCGGGAAGTCAGGCAGCGTCTTGCTCGTCGTCTCGATGTCGGCTACCACCACACCGGGTGTCACCAGGCCGACAATGGCTCCGGCGGTGGCCATCCGGTGGTCGGCGTAGGACTCCCAGGTACCCCCGCGTAACGGGGAGCCGGCGGTGCCGGTGATGCGCAGTCCGTCGCCGGTTTCGGCGCATGTCCCACCAAGGCGGGTGATCTCGGTGGTGAGCGCGGCGAGCCGGTCGGTCTCGTGGCCGCGGAGATGGGCGATCCCGGACAGTACCGACTCGCCGTCGGCGAGCGCGCACAGCGCGGCGATGGTGGGGGTGAGCTCGCCGATGTCCCGGAGGTCGAGGTCGACGGCCTTGAGCACCTCGGGGCCGCGCACCGACAGCGTGCCGTCGAGGTGCTCGACGGCGCAACCCATCGCGGCGAGGACGTCCGCGATCCGTGCACCGGGCTGGGTGGTCACGGCGGGCCAGTACGGCACCCGCACGGTACCGCCGGTGACGGCTGCCGCGGCGAGGAACGCGGCGGCGTTCGACAGGTCGGGCTCGACCGTCCAGTCGACGGCCGCGATCGGTCCGGGTGCAACGCGCCAGACATTCGGTTCGGAGGTGTCGACGACGACGCCGGCCGTCGCCAGCATCTCCACGGTCATGTCGATGTGCGGGGTCGACGGGACGGCCGCGCCGACGTGCCGGACGACGACGCCGGCCTCGAACCGGGCCGCCGACAACAGGAGCCCCGACACGAACTGCGATGACCCGGATGCGTCGATGGTGACCTCGCCGCCGGGCACGGTGCCGGTGGCGTCGATGGTGAACGGCAATCGATCGCCGTCGACGGCGACACCCAGCCCGCGCAACGCGTCGAGGATGGTGGTCTGCGGCCGTTCGCGCGCGTGGGGATCGCCGTCGAAGACCACGCGCCCGGTGGCCAGGGCCGCGGCCGGCGGCAGGAACCGCATCACGGTCCCGGCGAGGCCGCAGTCGATCGCGGCACCCCGCAGGGGTCCGGGCACGATCGAGACCGTGGTCTCGCTCGCGGGGTCGATGCGGATCTCGGCGCCCAGGGCCTCGAGCGCGGCGAGCATCAGGTTCGTGTCGCGGCTCCGGAGGGTTCCACGGACTGTCGACGGCCCCTCGGCGAGGGCGGCGAGGACGAGAGCGCGGTTGGTGATCGACTTGGAACCCGGCAACTCCACGGTTGCATCCAGGCCGCCTCCGGCGGTTGCATCCAAGCCGCCCTTGGTGATCGTCGGCGCGTTCCAGGAACTCATGGCGTCCAGTCTGTCATGGGGTGCCCACGTTCCCCGGCGCCGATGGGCCGTCCACGGCGATGGGATCCCGATCTATCGCGTGTCCTTGCGCAGCGGGTGATCGGCGGGGATCTGGACGACGATCAGGGTCCGGCCGTCGGGATCGGTCGCGTGCATCTCGATGAGACCCCACGGCTCGGTGCGCGGCTCGCGGGTCACGGGAACGCCGCGGTCGCGGAACTCGTCGGCGACGGCCTCGGCATCCCGGACCTGAAGCCAGAGAACCGAATCGCTGGACGGGGCCGGCTCGTCGGTCTTCATGTGCGACGAGATCTCGATGAGCCCGTTGCCGGCGAAGAACACGACACCACCCGGATACTCGCGGTGGACCGGCAGACCGAGCCGCTCGCGGTAGAACGACTGCAGGCGTTCGGGATCGGCCGAGAGCAGGAGCACCCGGCTGGCCAGGACCTCCATCTACTGCCCCTCGGTGGTGCCGGCGGAGCCGCCCAGGGCGTGTCCGCGGTTGAGGTCGCTCCCGTGGCTCGCGGCCTCGTACGCGGCCCGTTCGCGGGCCAGCCGTTCCGTCTCGCCGATGGGCGTCGAATCGCCGAACGCGAACGCGGAGCCGTGCGGCCACTCGTGCGGGAGGTCGGGGTCGACGATGCGCCCGTCGTCGTCGATCGGCTCAAGATCAGAACTGGGGGACATGGGTTCCACGATAGGCCGAACCGGGCGCGGTGCGCGGGATTCGGGAGCGGCCCGACCGTTGCGCGATCGTGCGGTCGTCGCAGTACAAACGCAAGGTCGGCGGCCTACCGTTGTCGTCGGGGTCGGGCGTTTCGTACGCGATCACCGGGAGGGATCATGACCAGCATCGAGCACCGGACCGAGCACCGAGACTTCGCCGAACCCGACGAGGTACGCACCTTCGGGCACGGGCAGGTGGAGCTACTCACCGTTGGGACGTCGGACATCGGCCGGCTGACCCTGGAACCGGGCTGGCGATGGTCGGTCGACGTCAAACCGATCGCCGGTACCGAACTGTGCGAGGCACCGCACTTCCAGTACCACGTGTCCGGGGTCATCCACGTCGTGATGGCCGACGGCACCGAGTTCGACGCTGGGCCGGGATCGATCACGTCCCTGCCCTCCGGGCACGACGCCTGGGTGGTCGGCGACGAACCCGTGGTCCTCGTGGACTTCTACGGTGCCAGCAACTACGCCAAACAGCAGGCCGGGTGACGACCGACCACGGTCCGAACCGAACCCGTCACGAACCGCGCCGCGAGAACCCGCCCGAGGTGTAACCGTCCCAGGTGTCGAAGAGCCGCAACACCTTCGGGTCGCCGAGGCTCTTGATGTGGTCGGCCAGGTCCTTGGGCGCAGCCGGATTGGTGACGATGAACGGGTGCAGCGACGAGTCGTGGTCGGCCAGATAGCGGAGCGTGTCGGCCGGGGTGTCGGGGTCGGCGGCCGCCAACGCGTCGCGCGGGTCGAAGGCGGCGGCGCGGACGCCGTCGGCGCCGGAGAGGTCGGTTGAACCGTCGGGTGCACCGACCACTGCGATGTCGCCGGTGTTGTGGTAGTCGACCGGATCGGCGGACACGCTGCGCGTGTTCAGCAGGAGGTTCAACACGATCGCGGTGAGCGCACCCGCGGAGATCCCCGAATGGAAGATGGTCTGGAACCAGTCGGGGAACTGGGCGTAGAGATCCAGGACCACGTTGACCGGCGCTTCGCCGAGTTCGCGGTCGGTGTAGTAGATCTTGGCCTCGGTCAGCATGGCGACACCGACGGAGATCGCGACGACCAGGATGTTGGTGTTGTTCAGCTTCGCCTTCGCGAGCGTCCGGATGCCGCTGGCCGCGACCATCCCGAACAGAGCGACTCCGGCCCCGCCGAGCACTGGCAGCGGTATGCCCTCGACGACGGCGGCCATCTTGGGCAGCAGGCCGAGGACCACCAGGATCACGCCGGCGCAGGTCGCGACGTGGCGGGTCTTGACCCCGGTGATCGCGACGAGGCCGACGTTCTGCGCGAAGGCCGTGTAGGGGAACGTGTTGAACACACCGCCAAGGGCGGTGCCCAGGCCGTCGGCGCGCATTCCGTCGGCCAGCTTGCGCGGGGTGATCTTCTGGTCGACGATCTCGCCGACGGCGACGATGTCGCCGGTGGTCTCGGTCATGATCACGACGCCGACGATGATCATCGAGATGATGGCGCTGACCTCGAAGGTGGGTGCGCCGAACTGGAACGGCTGCGGGATGCCGACCCACGGGTACTCGCCGACCTGATCCCAGTGCGTCATGCCGAACGGGATCGCGATCAGGGTGCCGACCGCCAGGCCGAGCAGGATCGACACCCGGCGGATCGCCGCGGGGGCGAATCGTTCGATGCCGATGATGACGGCCAGGGTGAGGAATCCGAAGGCGAGGTTCTTCGGGTCGCCGAAGTCGGGGCCCGCGGCGGTGCCGCCGCCGAACCAGCCGGCCGCCACCCGCATCAGGGACACCCCGATGATGAGGATGATCGTCCCGGTGACCAGCGGCGGGAAGAAGCGGATCAGTCTTCCGACGATCGGTGCGACGGCGATCATGAACAACCCGCACGCGATGACCGACCCGTAGATGGCGGTGATGCCGTACGAGGTCCCGATGGTGATCATCGGGCCGACCGCGGCGAAGGTGACGCCCTGCATCAGCGGGAGTCGGACCCCGAACCGCCAGAACCCCACGGCCTGCAAGATCGTCGCGATGCCCGCCACGAACAGGTCCGCCATGATCAGGTGGACGATGTCACCCTGCTCGAGTTGGCCGGCGCCGACCATCGCGCCGCCGACGATGAGGGGTACCGCGACGGCCCCGGCGTACATGGCCAGGACGTGCTGGAGGCCGAGCGGGAACAGCTTGATGAACGGCGGGATCTCGTCCACCGGATGTGCGGCGGACCTTCCGTTCTTGACGACATCGAGAACCGACATGGTCAGTGTTCTACGGTTCGCACGTTTCCGTGAAGGCGCGAGCGTGTATCCGCGACGTTTCCGCCAAGATATATCCGTGATGGCCACCGCCTCCCGCCGCAGCGCGGGAATCCTGCTCTATCGCCGGACGACGTCGGCCGACGGTGCCGCTGCCGTCGAAGTTCTCCTCGTGTTCCCCGGGGGTCCGATCTGGGCGCGTAAACCGGACGCGGGGTCGTGGTCGGTGCCCAAGGGGCTCGTCGAACCGGGCGAGGACGAGTGGGCCGCCGCGCGACGCGAGTACGCCGAGGAGATCGGGAGCCCGGTGCCCGACGCCCCGCCGATCGAACTCGGCGAGGTCAGGTTGAAGAGCGGCAAGAGGGTGATCGGATTCGCCGTGGAAGGCGACCTCGACGTCGTGTCGGTCGTCAGCAACACGTTCGAGCTGATGTGGCCACCGCGGTCGGGACGGATGCAGGCGTTCCCCGAGATCGACCGCGCCGAATGGTGTTCCGTCGATCTCGCGCGGACCCGGCTCAACCCCGCTCAGGTTCCGTTCGTCGACCGTCTGCTCGAGGCGCTGGGGTCCGCGGACCCGGCGTCACCGAGGAGGTAGGTGCGCGTCAGGTCTCGCCACAGCGGGAGATGCGGGTCGGTCAGCGGGTCGCGCCGGTCGATGAGGTAGGTGGTCGCCGCGCCGCGCATGCTCGTCAGGAGCAGCGGGTAGAGGGCGGCGTAGCGCGGCGACGCGGTCAACTCGGGACCGAGGAACCCGGCGACCGCGCGCCGGACGGTCTGGCCGATCTCGCGTTCGGTGGGGAGCAATGCCGTCCGCAGATTGGCATTCGTCCGCGCCGCGACCCACAACTCCATCGACGCGACGAAGTACGGCTGGTGGAACGTCGACCACCCGACGTCGGTGGCCAGCGCGATGCGCTGGACCGGATCGGCCGGCCATTCGACGTGGCTGGGCAGTTCGGCGATGCGGGTGCGGGCGAGGTGTCCGACGGCCGCCATCAGCAGGACGTCCCGCGACGGGTAGTGGTGCAACAACCGGCCCCGGCTCACGCCCGCCTGGTTCTGGATGGCGACCGTGCTCGCGGCGGCGTATCCGCGATCGACGAGGACTCGGATCGCGGCATCGAGGATGCGGGTCTGCGTGACCCCGCTGCGTTGCTGCCGCGCGCGCGGGGCGCCGGGAGAGGTGGTCACACGAGGATCGTAGTTCGGCACGGCGCGGATGACCCGCGGCCTCACACGTCGAGGATGTGCGGGAGGCCCGCGCGGTAACGATCGCGGTCGATCTGTTTCAGCGGCTCGAGCATCGGCAGTTCCCAGAGCGGGAAGACGGTCGCCGCGCGGGCGGGGCTGTCGGCCGCGGCGATGATCGCGTTGGTCACCCGGCGGCCGGATTCGTTGGCGCCCTCCATCGTCGCGAGATCGATGTTGCTCCGGACGTGGTCGCCGCCGATGAACAGATTCGGAATCGACGTGTAGGCGTTCGGCCGGTTCTTGTACGAGCCGGCGGTGTTGACCATGAGCGGTGTGGCGTTGGCGATGGACGGCGACCAGGTGATCCCGGGGTCGAGGGACCAGGTGACGATCTCCCCCGAACGCAGGAGCTTCCGGGCCCCCGAGTTCATCGCTCGGCTCATCTGGGCCCACACTTCCCGCGCGATCTCTTGCCGGGTGCACTGTTTGGCGGGTTTGCCGTAGCGGATGCCTGGCTTCTCCCACTCCGAGATGTCAATGGACAGACAATCTTTCACTCGCCCGTCACCGTAGGTGCGCGCGAAGTCGACGTTCCAGGGGCGGGCCTGGAACAGGCCGGTCAGAGCCCAGGGGGTACCCAGCGCGGCGATGTGGCTCGGCGGCATGTCGGCGCGCCGGGACAGGAAGTACTGGATGCCGACCATCCAGTCGTCCTTGAGAGCGTGGATACCGGCCAGCGACGGGTCGGCCGTGACCAACTCGGGCGACAACAACGGACGGAGGCGATCGATGGGCATCGCGGCGACATACCAATCGGCATCGACCGGGGCGCCGGAGGTGAGTTGCGCTCCACTGATCCGGCCGCGCGTCAGATTCAGTCGCGCCAGGCCGGTCCCCATCTCGAAGCGGACGCCGCGACCGCGGAGGTGGGCCACCCACGGGTCGATCCACGCATGATTGGTGGGGCGGTTGAGGATCCGGTCGACGCCGCCGTGTACGAGCCCGGCGTCGTATCCGCTGATCAATCCGGTCGCCGAGGTGGCCAGTGCCAGTCCGATCTGGCCGATCGTCCGTGCCGACGCGGTGTCGGGTTTCGCGGCGACAAGCGCTCGCGTGAGGGCGCCCACGAGATATCGCTGATACGCCCGTGACTTGCCGTTGGACTTCACGAACTGCATCCAGGACTGGTTCTCCCACTGGCCGATTCGACGTTCGGTGCAACTGGTCGCGAGGATCAGCTCGCGGGTGACGAAGAACGCGAGTTCGGGAGGCGGCACATCGACGACGAACTTGAGTCCGGTCATGAACGCGTTGCGCAGGTTGTCCAGCGTCACGATCTCGTTCGCGTGTTGGACGAAACCCATGATCGATGCCGGGGCGGTGGTCGGGGCATACCCGGCGTCGTCGAAGGCGACGACCGCCGACTCGACGTCGATGAGGTGACGGTCACGAACGTTGCTGTTGCCGACGGGGATTCGCTCCATGGTGTCCGGCACGTGCTGGTAGCAACCCGGGAAGAACCGGAAACCGTGCTCGCCGGGGAGAGCGAGGCGACCACCCCGTGCGGTGCCGGGGACGTCGTGGCTGTAGGCCTTGCCGCCGAGGCGCGACGGCTCGTAGACCGTGACCCCGAAGCCGCGCTCGACGAGTTCATGCGCCGCGGACAAGCCGGCCATCCCGCCGCCGAAGATCCAGACGTCGCGTCCGCGGCCGGTGCCGTGTCGTGGCACCGCACGCGCAGAGGGAACCGTGACGCCCGGTAGCGCCACTGCGGTACCGGCCAGGACTGCGGCGGCAGCCGATCCGCGCAGCATGGACCGCCGCGGAAAGCTGTTCGGCGAGTTGCTGTTCGAAGTGAAAGTGGCGTCCGACATCCCCATGACCCCTTTGTCGACGACTGTCCGCGACGGTGGAGAACAGTCAGCGTTGACTTATCTGCTGTGATGTCTACCACAGCGTCAAAGTGGGTCGGACGGTTTTGGCGAATCGTCTCACGGGGTGCTCCGACGCGCCCCGCGGCTGACTACGACGGTTCGCGGCCGGTGAGGGTGCGTTGGCGAAAGTACTCGTGCAAACCGTCGAAAACGGCATCCGAGACCGACAGGGTGTGTTCGTCGTCGCCGATGAGGGAGAGGCCGCGCAACACGACATCGAGGCCCGGCGCTTCCGGAGCGTCGTAGCGGTCGTCTTCGATGTCGGCTTCGTGGATGATCTCTGCGATCGCCCACAGGACCGGGTCGGTGAGTTCGTACCGTTTCAGGATCGTTTCGAATGTGCAGTCGCCGTCATGATGGCCCAGTTCGACCCCGCGCATGTCGAACGGCGTTGCGTCCGAGGGGATTTCGTCTGCGTTGGTGACGAAGACGAACTCGGCGGCGGGATCGACGTACCGGCGGATCAGCCACGCGCACGCTGCTCGGTCGATGTGCACGCCGGCCCGGGTCGCCCACCTCACGACGGCCTCGCCGGTTCGGTCTCGAGGAGTCGGTCGGCCAGTGTGCGAAGTGCTTGTCGGGCGGTCTCGCGCGACTCGGTCGGAAAATGATCCCGTCGGGTGATCTCACGGAACCTGCGACGCAGGACGCCGAGCTGTTTCGCGGGGTCGGCATGGTCTTCCGCCTGCTGCGCCTCGACGACTATCTCTGCGTACTCGGCTCCGCGGGCCGACTGGAGTTCGGCGCGGATGCGTTCGAATTCGCGCGGGTTGGTGGGCGCGGCCGACCAGACCTCGCCGGATCCGCCTGCGCTGACCGCATCCTCGGCCACCCACTCGAGCTGTTCGCGGGTCCGGGCGCTCGCGGGAAGCAGTACCACCCCATCGGTCAGCTGATAGGCGCCGTACTTCCGGAGTTTGCGCCAGATCGCGATCCGCGGCGTCGACGGCTCTCGGGGGACTCGGTACACGAGCATCACCCAGTCTTCGGACACTCCAGCACCTCCTCGGCATGTCATCCGATCATGCACCAGCGGTCGATGTCGTTACCCGCCGCTCACCGCGCGTTCAACCCTGGACAATCTGATTGTAACCGTGGTTGCATCTGCTGGGAGCCGCACGATCGCGGCGACGCGGGCACGTTGGTGCGTGGTGGAAGGGGTGCGAGTGGCGATGTCGGAGAGATCCGGTCGACCCGGGAGTTCGGATGCGTCGAGACGTGCGGACAGTCCGCCGGAGGCCGAAGGGTCGGCGGCCGTCGAGTCGGGTGACCACGTCGACCCGACCGCGGGGGTCTCGCTGCGGACCGCGACCCGCGCGTGGTTCCTGATCTCGCTGCAGACCTTCGGGGGTCCCGCGGGTCAGATAGCGGTGATGCAGCGAGCACTGGTCGACGACCGGCGCTGGATCGGCCAGCGCCGGTTTCTCCACGCCCTCAACTACTGCATGCTGCTGCCCGGGCCCGAAGCCCAGCAATTGGCCATCTACGTGGGTTGGCTGCTCAACGGAACCGCCGGTGGGCTGATCGCGGGCATCCTGTTCGTCCTGCCCGGGGTGATCGCGATACTCGGGCTGTCGGCGATCTACGTCGCCTTCGGCGCGACGACCATCGTGGCGGCCCTGTTCGCCGGCATCGGCCCCGCGGTGCTCGCCATCGTCGCCCAGGCGGTCACGCGGGTGAGCAAACGGGCGCTCACCGGGCCGGTGCAGATCGCGATCGCGGTCGCTGCGTTCATCGCCCTGGCGGTCTTCGCTGTCCCATTCCCGATAGTCATCGCTGTGGCCGGCGTCCTGGGCTGGCTGACCGGCCGCCGTGTCGTCGCTGCCCAGAAGGAGGTCGCCGACGACGGGCCCGCGCCGATCATCGCCGACGACGCGATCCACACGGCATCCCCGAGCTGGCGTCGCGCCGGGTTGGTGCTCGGTGTCGGTGCGCTGGCCTGGATCATCCCGATGGGCATCGTCGTGGCGACCACGGGGACGGGCAGTGTGTTCACCCAGCAGGGCACGTTCTTCACGTGGACCGCCCTCATCACCTTCGGCGGCGCCTACGCCGTCCTGGCCTACATCGCCCAGCAGGCGGTCGAGGTCTACGGCTGGGTCACGCCGGGTGAGATGGTGCGCGGACTCGGACTCGCCGAGACGACCCCCGGCCCTCTCATCATGGTCGTCCAGTTCGTCGCGTTCCTCGGCGCCTATCGCGATCCGGGCGGTCTCGACCCCTGGGTCGCGGCGACCATCGGCGCACTCCTGACCACCTGGGTCACGTTCGTGCCGAGTTTCGTGTTCATCTTCCTCGGCGCGCCGTTCATCGAGAAGCTCCGCAACAACCGGCATCTGACGTCCGCGCTGAACGGCGTCACCGCCGCGGTGGTCGGCGTGATCGCCAATCTCGCACTGTATTTCGCACTGCACACGCTGTTCCGGGACACCACGGTCGTCACCGCCGGGCCGTTGCACCTCGCGGTCCCGCATCTCGACACCCTGCGTCCGTTGGCCGTGGTGATCACCGTGATCGCCTTCGTCCTGATCTATCCGCTCAAGCAGTCGGTGCTCCGGACCCTCGGCATCTGCGCGGTGCTCGGCCTGCTCGCCGCCGCGGTCGGCCTGCCCCTGACCTGAACGCCCCCTGACCTGAACGGGTGTCGTCAGGGCACGAGGAACGGGCGGATCCAGTCGGGCGAGACATCACGGGCGACGCCGGCCGCGGTCTCGTCGTCGACGTCGACGAGTGCGTAGTGCTCGGCGCCCGCCGCGGTCGCGAGAATCAAGGTGGTGACGCCCGCYCGGCGCTGGAAGAGCGACGTACGGCTGGCCCAGCCGATCACACCGTCCCGGTCGACGACGATGCGTTGCCGCGCGACGCTCGGCGGTGCGATGACCACCGAGCGAGAGGTCAGCCGATGCCCGAGGTGCCGGGCGCGGACGACACCGAGCGCGGTCGAGCCGAGAACGGCGACGACCCCCACCGCCAGCCATGGCGTCGGCAGGGCGTGCGTGAGTACCGCGACGCCGATGACGATGAACACCACTGCGCCGGACAGGAATCCGCGGTTGATCCGACGCCGCCCGGCGGTGACGCCGTGTCCGACGAGCGGCGTGGTGAGCTCGGTGCGTTCGTCGGTGACCAGACCGGCCACCCGCATCGCCTCGTCGATCGGTGCCGGTGGCAGCAGTAGCGGGTGCTTGGTGCTGCCGGTGGCGATCGCCTGCAGGCGAGCGCCTTTGAGTGGGCGCATGAGGACCGGCTCGGTGAGGTGACTGCCGCGGATGCGTCGTTCGTCGAAGCTGATCGCGTTGGTGGTCAGCAGTCCGCGTTCGGTGCGCAGGGTCCCGTCGGGGGAGCGGAGGAGCCGGAAGTTCCAGTAGTTCAGGACGTACCCCAGGACGGACAGGATTCCGCCGACGACGATCACGAGCAGACAGGAACCCAGCACGACGAGTCCGATCGCGGTCTCGCGGATGGAGTCGACGGCATCGCGCGCGAAACCGATCCCCTCCGCGAATACCCCGGCGTCGTTGGCGATCTGCGCGGCGAGGCCGGCGGCGCCCGCGGCCAGTGCGAGCCCGGCGACGGAGAAGGGGGAGTAGCGCAGCCACGAGGTCTGGAACCGCGCCAGGACCGTGGGGTCCTCGGCCGCCACCGGGGCGGTCGGGTCGTCGGGGTCTGTGCCGGCGGGCGCCGACGGTCCCCGCAGGGTGCGCGTGGCCATCAGATTGTCGTGCATCGCCCGCGCCTCGTCGACGGTGAGTGCGGTGAGGACGACCGCCGACGACTCGTCGTCCCCTCCGGTGCCGATCTTGACCTTCTGCAGTTTCAGCACGCGGTGAACAGGGGACGCGGTGAGGTCGACGCTGCGGATGCGGTCCCGGCGCGCGGTCGCGACCTTACGTGTGACGAGCCCGCTGCGCACCCGGACGTGCTCATCGGTGACCTGGTAGCGCGTGGTCAGCCAGGGCACCACCGTCACGAACGGCACGATGACCGCGGTGGCGATCAGGGTGAACAGCGGCGCACCCGAGCCGGCGAAGACCAGCGCGATCACGACCGGGATCAGTGAGGGCAGGAGCTCGACGGGTTTGACGGCCATCATCCACGGCGACAACCGGTGCCAGTCCTCCGGCCCGTCGACGGCGAACGGCTCAGGTCGCGTCATCGGTGAAAGCCTGTGTGCGGATGGTCAGATCGGCGGCGGTCGTCCGTGCGACCTCCGCGTCGAGACCGGCGATGTGGATCGTCCCGGCCGACGACGCCGTGGTCACGGTGAGGGTCGCCAGCCCGAGGAACTGTTCGATCGGCCCGGCCTCGGTGTCGACCACCTGGATTCGGGCGATCGGGATGATCACGCGGTGCCGGACGAACCAGCCCGATTGCGAGTACACCGCGTCGTCACTGACCTCCCAGCGGTGAAAGCGGTAGCGCCACTGCGGGACAACCGCGACCCAGGCGACGGTCACGACGACCAGCGCGACAGCGGCGAGCACCGCGATCCATCGCGCCTGGTCGACGACGACGGCCACCACCACGGCGGCGACCACACCCAGGACCCCGAGAACGAGCGGGCCGATGCGCCACAGGGTCTTGGCGCGTGGATCGACACTGTTGACCGGGTCACGCAGGGTCGGGTGCACCGGCACGGTCGGATCAGATGAGGGGTCCATTGCCGCCAGTCTAGGGGTGGGTTCCCCGCCCTAGGTGACGGTGATGCCGCCGTCGACGGGCAGCGTCTGGCCGGTGACGTATCCGGCTGCGGCCGAGGACAACCAGATCGCGGTGGCGGCGAGCTCCTCGCCGTGTCCGGTCCGGCCGAGGAGTACCCGGGGCATCTGGGAGTCGAGATATCCCGGTTGGTAGGTGTCGGTCATCTCGCTCTCGAAGAACCCAGGGGCGATGGCGTTGACGCGAATGCCCTTGCGCGCGCCCCATTGCTGGGCCAGGTCGCGAGTGAGGCCGATGACGCCGGCCTTGCTCGCGGCGTACGCCGCCTGCGGCAGCCCGGCGGTGGTGATGCCGAGGATCGACGAGATGTTGATGATCGAGCTACCCGGTTGCATCACCCGCCCGCAGGCCTGGGCCATCCAGTAGGAGCCGTTCAGGTTGACGTCGATGACGCCGCGGAACTGCTCGGGGGTCTCGCGGGTCGCCGGGTACGCGGTCCCGACGCCGGCGTTGTTGATGAGCACGTCGACCTTGCCGAAGGTCTCCATCGCGGCGTCGACGACCCGTTGACACTGCTCGGGGTCGGCGACATCGGCGGGGACCACCAGCGCCTTGCGGCCCAGTTCCTCGACGGCGGCAGCGGTGTCGGCGAGCTTCTCCGCCCGTCGCGCGGCGAGTACGACATCCGCGCCGGCTTCGGCGAAACCGCGGGCGAACGAGACCCCCAGCCCGGACGAGGCGCCGGTCACGATGACCACCTTGCCGGTGGTGTCGAACAGATCCATCACGGACATCGTTGTCTCCCTTGAGTACTCAGCACGGTGACCGACGCGGGGCGCCGGTCGAGTCGGAATCGGCGTCAGAACCAGGACGGTTCGACGTCGAGGGTGGTGCGGTCGAGTGCGGTCAGCAGATCGAGCTGTGGGCCGGTCTTGGGTAGTTCATACCGGAAGAAATACTGTGCCGCAGCGCGTTTGCCGTCGTAGAAGTCACCGGTCCGGCCGTCGGCGGCGAGGAGTTGTTCGAGCCAGATCCAGGCGATCACGATGTGGCCGGCCGTCTCCAGGTAGATCGTGGCGTTGGCCAGCGACAGCTTCGGGTCGCCCGCCGACCAGATGTGCGCGGTCACCTTCACCAGCCGGTCCACCACCGCGTGCAGCGTGTCGGCAAGGGTGTCGAGTCCGTCGACAGTCCGTGCGCGGGCGACGGTGGCCTCGATCGTCTCGGCCAGCGCGGCGAGACCGGCCCCGCCCTGCATGATCACCTTGCGCCCGAGCAGGTCCAGGCCGTGGATGCCGTGGGCGCCTTCGTGGATCGGGTTGAGCCGGTTGTCCCGGTAGTACTGCTCGACGTCGAATTCGCGGGTGTAACCGTATCCGCCGTGGACCTGGATCGCGAGGCTGTTCGCCTCGAGACACCACTGGGAGGGCCAGCTCTTCGCGATCGGGGTGAGCACCTCGAGCAACAGGTTCAACCGGTCGCGTTCGGCGGGGTCGGTCGTGGTGGCCGCCTCGTCGACGAGGGTGCTGCAGTACAACCCGAACGCGAGAGAGCCTTCGACGTAGGACTTCTGGGCGAGCAGCATGCGACGCACGTCGGCGTGTTCGATGATCGGGACCGGTTTGGTCGACGGGTCCTTGTGGTCGACGGGTCGGCCCTGCGTGCGCACCTTCGCGTAGTCGAGCGAGGCCCGGTACCCGGCGTAACCCAGTGCGGTGGCGAGGAATCCGACGCCGATGCGCGCCTCGTTCATCATGTGGAACATGTAGGACAGGCCGCGGTGTTCGTCGCCGACGAGGTAGCCGACAGCGCCGGGAGCGGAGCGAGCGGGCTGATCTTGTGCAGCACCGGGCGTCGAGTCGGCGCCGAAGGTGCCGTCGCCGAAGTTGAGCAGGGTGTTGGTGGTGGCGCGGTTGCCCATCTTGTGGTTGAGGCCGACGAGCGCGACGTCGTTGCGTGTTCCGTCGGCGAGGTATTTGGGCACGATGAACAGCGAGATGCCCTTGACGCCGGGGCCGCCGCCGGGGATCTTCGCCAGGACGAGATGGACGATGTTCTCGGTGAGTTCGTGGTCTCCGCCCGAGATCCACATCTTGGTGCCGGTGATGCGGTAGGAGCCGTCGCCGGCGGGTTCGGCCTTGGTGGTGATGTCGGCCAGCGACGAGCCGGCCTGTGGCTCGGACAGGCACATCGTGCCGGAGAAGCGGCCTTCGACGAGGGGACGGACCCAGGTGTCGCGCTGCTCGGGGGTGGCGTACTCGGCCAGCAGGTTCGCGTTGCCGACGGTGAGGAAGTTGTACGACGACATCGCGGCGTTGGCGGCCTGGAACCACACGGCGGAGGCCTGGCGGATGACGGTGGGCAGTTGCATGCCGCCGAGTTCGTCGTCGAAGGAGGCCGAGATGAGACCGGCCTTGCGGTACTCGGTGAGGCCGGCGATGATCTCGTCGGGCAGGACGACCTTGCCGTCGTCGCCGATGTAGGGCTCGTTGGCGTCGCCGATCTTGTTGGCGGGTGCGAAGCACTTCATCGCGATGTCGGCGCTGAGTTCGAGCACGGCGTCGAAGGTCTCCCGCGAGTGTGCCGAGAAGCGCTCCCGCGAGGTCAGCGCCTCGACATCGAGCCATTCGTAGAGCAGGAACTCGAGGTCCCGCCGGGACATGGGTGTGGTCATCGCACTTCCTCGTCGGTCAGGTGGGCGGACGCTGGTACGCGGATGTCCGTCGCCCGTCCATCATGCCCCGGCACGCCGCGGCCGCGTGCGAGACCCCGGCCCGTTCGTCACACGGTGTGGCAGGGCGTACGTCTCACAGTGAGACGACGACGAACCCGCCCGGTGCGATACGCGCACTGGGCGGGTACGGGGGAGGGGCTGCTAGAGCTCGCTGTCGGCGGCGGCGAACGATCCGGACGGCAGCAGCGGATCGTTGAGACGCTGGGCGTACTGGTCGAAGTAGATTCGCGCGATCAGCTCGCGCCGGCTGCGGACGCCGGCCTTGTCGAAGATCGATTTGAGGTGGTCCTGCACGGTGTAGGCGGAAACGTGCAGGGCGGTGGCGATGTCCTTGGTGGCCACGCTCTGCAGCACCATCTGGGTGACGTCGCGTTCACGGGCCGTGAGCCCGAAAGCCTCGACGACCAGCGGGATGATCTCGGGCGGGCGGGCCTCCTCGATGGTCACCACGACCTCGCCGACCCGGCCGTCGGCCGACGACAGCGGCGACGCGTGGATGACGAGCCACATGCCCGACGCCCCGCGCACCCGGAGGCGCGGSGGGACGGAGGACTCACCCGAGCCGTAACGGCGTGCGGCTCCGATCAGGCCGTAGATCGGGTTCATCACCGCCGCGCCGTTCGGACCGGACGCGAGGTCGGCGATGCGCTCCTGGCTGCCTGCGCTCATCTGCACGATCTCGTTGCTGCGGTCGATGATCAGCACCGCCGGGCCGTGGCCGGTCGGCGGTGGCGGACTCGGCGCGTCGACGGCGGCCGGGGCGGCGGCACTCGCCCCGCCGGCGACCACACTGCTCAGCAACCCCACGCGGACGCCGTAGGCGAGAGTGCGTGACAACGAACCCAGGAAGTCGATCTCGTCGGCGTCGAAGGGCCGGCACCCGGCCCCGCTGCGGAACATTGCGATCCCGGCCCACGCCCGGTCCCCGTCACGCAGCACCAAGCGGGCCTCGTCGTGGAAGCAGTATTCGGGAATCATCAACTGCGACATCCGATTGGACCGTTCGGTGGCGCCCCGGTTGAGGAGGTTGAGTCCGACCGCGTCGCGTTTGGCGGCCACCATCTCGCGGTAGGCCGTCGGCTCGACCTGCCCGTATTCGAGGAGACCCCAGTCCGGGTCCCGGTGATCCTCGCCGAGCAGTGACCCGTACTTGCGGGCGCTGGTCAGCAGGACGGTGTTGGGATCGAAGGTGCCGATGCACACCGCGTCCACCGGTATCGCGCGACCCAGCGAGGCAACGGTCTCGGCGAAGAAATCGTCGAGACCGAGGCCGGCGTGGGCCACGACCTCGATGTCGCGGCGCACACGCTCGGCGGTCAGACTCGATGTCATTCGACAATTGTGGGCGTGAGCTGCGCGGATGTCTATCCCACAATAGTGGGGTCCCCCGGACGGAGGACACCGGCCGGATCGTGGCGTCGTCGGATGGTCTCCAGGCGTGTCCGCTGGTCGGTCGACCACAGCGCGTCGCGTTGGGTTGCCGTCCGCCCGGAGAAGTTGAGCAGCGCTCCACAGGAGTGGGCGGCCACCGCGTCGGTGACGGCCGCGAGATGCTCACCGACCTGTTCGCCCAGCGGGCCGGCGGGTACGCCGATGGCGAGGACGGAGAACGCGCCGTCGCGTCCCACGACGGCGTTGGGTACGCGCTGCGGCGACCGCAACCGGCCACCCAGGAGACGGACCTCGACGATGGCCAGCGGGCTCGCGACCTGCGGCCCGGCTACCGCGAGCAGCGCGTCCACAGCAGATGCCGGGAAGTCGGCGAGTACGCAGCCGCGTTCGGCACTCGGCATCGGCCCGGGCGGGTCCATGTGTACCGCGTCGAGCGCAGCGGTCGGGAGGACGTCGATGTTCTCCAGGAGGATCGGACCCGCCGACCGCATCGGTGCGAGCAACGCGGCGGCGGTGGCCGGGTCCCCGGTGTGGGTGTAGCGGACGTGCACGGCGAGCTGACCCTGCAGGGGCGGGGGCAGGTTGGGGTCCGGCGGGAGGCGGAGGATCGCCACCGAGGTCCCGGCCTCCTCGGGCAGGGAGGGCGCCCATTCGCGCCAGGCGTGCAGGACGTCGGCGGCCGCCGAGCCGGCGAAGAAGATCCCGCCGCCGTAGACCGTGGGCAGATCGAAGAGCTCGAACTCGAGTGCGGTGACGATGCCGAACCCGTCCCGTCCGCCGAGCAGTGCCCAGAACAGGTCCGAACCCGCGGATGCGTCCACCGTGCGGACGAAACCGTCGGCGGTGACGAGCTCGATCGACCGGACATGGTCGGCGGCATAACCGAACTGACGACCCAGCGGACTCAGCCCGCCGCCGAGTGTGTACCCGACGACACCCACCGACGTCGACGAGCCGACGAGCCCGGTGAGGCCGTGCGGCGCGGTCGCGGCGACCACATCGCGCCACCGCGCACCGGCTTCGACGCGCGCGGTCCTGGTCACCGGATTGACACTCACCCCCGCCATCCGAGACGTGGTGACGACGACCGTGCCGCGCCCCTCGATCGGCGATCCGTGCCCGGTCGCCCGCGCACCGACCCGCATCCCGTTCGAGCGCGCATATCGCACGGCGGCGGCGACGTCGGCAGCGTTCGTCGCCCCGACGACCACGTCAGCGGCGGGTATCGCCGCGAGGTTGAAGCCGGTCAGTTCGGCGGTGTAGCCCTCGTCGGCCGGGGTCAGGACGGGACCGCTGACCGCGGAGAGCAGGGCGTCGAAGTCGGTGAAGTCGATGGGTTCGGAGGTGATGGACACGATGCTTCCTTCGTAATGATCTGCGGATGAACGGGTTCGAGCGTCGGTGCTGCTGTGGTGGGCCGCCGGACTCGGCAGCTCCATGGGACTCAGAGTGGCCGACGCCCTTTTGTTCCCGCCATCCCTCGAACGCGGGAAATGCTCGCGCCAGAGTTCTGGGTTCGTGTGCGTCCCAGAAGTCTGGGGGCGGTCAGTCGACCGACCCTCGCTCGCTGGTTGAGCCGGCACCGAGCGGAGCCGCCGGGCCGAGCAAGCGACGAAGGAGCGCGTCGAGGTCGAGGCGCCGAGTCGAAGCCACTTGGTGACCTGACCCCGCTCGTTGAGCCGGCACCGAGCGAAGCGACCCCCTGGTTGAGCCGGCGTTGAACCTCCGCTGGTTGAGCCGGCACCGAGCGGAGCGAGGCGCCGAGTCGAAGCCACTTGGTGACCCGACGCCGCTGTACAACCCCCTGCAGACCCAGCGCCCCACGCACGGCAGGTTGCGGATTCGGACCGGGGAAGCGAGTTCGCGCGGGATCTTCAGTCCACTTCAGACTCGCACTTTCCACCCAGAATCCGTAACGGATGTGACTGAAGTTCACCACTGTCAACGATCCACACACAGTCGACGGGAGTCGACGCACAGTCGACGAAAAACGCTGCACAGTCGACAGTTTCGCGATCTCTGAGCCTGTGGAAACTCCTCGTAGTCGAACCAATGTTCCGGTGCCTTGGAGTCATGCCAGAGCTCGCCACTCTCCTCGAACAACTCAGGCTCTTCTGACCCTGAAGTGGGCTACTTTTAGCGAGCCTAATGCACGCAACGCCCAGTCTCGCTTAGGTTTTGACTTGCGAAGAAAAAGACCTAGAGGAGTGGGCGTTGCGCACTGTCAGAGTACTGCAGAAGTTGCTTGGAATCGAGCGTGCCCGTGTCGTGGGTKTCAGGTTCGATGAGGATGATCGCGGGCACGTCATGGTGGCGACACTAGAACTGCACAAGAACGCACGATCACGGTGTCCGCAGTGCAAGAAGCGCTGCCCGGGTTACGATCAGCCGCCGGCACCGCGGTTGTGGCGGCATCTGGATATGGGCGGCTGGCGGTGTTTCCTCGAGCTGCCCGCGACGCGTGTGCGGTGCCCTCGCCATGGTGTGAAGACTGAGTTGGTTCCGTGGGCACGTCCGGAAGTGAAGATGACCAGGGCGTTTGACGACACCGTCGCGTGGATGTGTGCGCACGCCCCGATGACCGCGGTGAGCGCCTACCTGCGGGTCTCCTGGCGGACGGTGTCTCGTATCGTCGAGCGTGTGGTCGACGATCATGTCGGACTCACCAAACGCTTGAACGGGTTGCGGCGCATCGGTATCGATGAGATCGCCTATCGCAAGGGCCGCCGGTACTTGGTCGTCGTGGTCAACCATGACACAGGGCAACTGGTGTGGGCTGGTGAGGGCGCCAAGAAGGCGACCATCGAGCGGTTCTTCGATGAACTGGGTGATGTGCGAGCCGGCGAGATCACCCACATCAGTGCTGATGGCGCCGAGTACATCGGTGCGGTCCTCGCCGAGCGGGCGCCGGGAGCGTACTGGTGTATGGACCCATTTCATGTGCTGCAGTGGGTCAATCAGGCGTTGGATCGATGCCGGTCTCGGGTGATGAGCCGGATAGCTGGCTTGTCAAAGGTGGAACGCGGCCGATTGAGGTGGGCGTTGTTGAAGAATCCTGACAACCTCACCGAGAGTCAAGAGCGGCTGCAGTCCATCGTGGTCGCCGATGCCAACAGTGTGCTGGCCCGTGCGTATCAGATGAAAGAAGAAATAAGGCACATACTTTCAGGTGCGTACTCCTCATGTTGGGCGCCGTTGCGGCGCTGGTTGAGGAAGGCAGAGGCCTGCGATATACCCGAGATTCCGCACCTTGGCGCCGAGTATCCGTAAACGAGAGGTGCAAATCTACAACGCGGTCACGTGTCAGATGAGCAACGCTCGAGTCGAGGCGACGAACTGCCATCTGCGGTCATTGACAAAGCGGTCATACGGATTTCACACTCCCGATGCTTTGATCGCGATGGCCAACCTCACCAGGGGCGGCGCATGCCCGGAACTCCCACATCGAAACTGACCGAAAACCGCCCACTTTCAGGTCAGGAGATCCACAGGGTCGCGCCCAGCCCGCCCGCCGACGACCCAACGGGCAGAGCAACATTCGACGCCCTCGACACGTGGCGACTGATCCGCAACCCTGCCGACCACCAGATCATCACCCACGCAGCACAACTCGACGAACTCGGCGTCGCGCAGAAAGCCGGCAGCACCACCAAGAAACTGCTGATCGAGTCAGGGCATGCCCCGGCCGCTGCTCTTCGCACCATGCGAAGCGTCGACGCCCTACCCGCGCTGCCCGCACTTGCCCGTCACGCCGCTGACGGGAGACTGGCCGGCGAAGTAGTCGACGCTATCGTCCGAGGCATGAACCAGATCGACAAGCGTTGTGGTGAGGCGCTTTCCGGCGGTGAACGCTCCCAATACGAGAGCGAACTCATCGCACAAGCGTTGTCCGGCGCGACCCCGACACAGATCCTGAAACACGCCCGCGCGATCGCCAACGCTCTCGCCGACGCCTCCGACGCCGGTGTACCGGCAGCCGACGACACGTCTCTGAACACGGTCAATGCACACACCACCGACGACGGCCGCGTCGAGGTCCGTGCCGACCTCACCCAGTTGGTCGGTGAGAAGTTCCAGGCCATGATCGACGAACGGTCCTGCCCACGGCCCGAACCCGACGGCGCCGAGGATCGCCGCACCGCCGAGCAACGCCGCGCCGACGCCTTCGAACTGATCCTCGACCAAGCCGCGATTGGCGCGAGCATCGACACCGTCGGAAGCCCACGCACCCAGTTGATGCTGACGATCCCCGCGACCGGAGACCTGGCGACGCTGCCGTGGACCGGATCGGTCAGCCAAGTGACGGCGAAACAGGTCTCCTGCGACGGATGCCTGACCGAGATCATCCTCGACCGTGAGGGCGTGCCGCTGCAGATGGGCCACACCCACCGCTTGTATCCGGCACACCTCCGCAAGGCGATCATCGTCCGCGACACCTGCTGCATCAAATGTGGTGCGCCGCCGTCACATACACAGGTCCACCACATCCGGTCATGGGCCGACGGCGGACCCACCGACCTCGACAACGGCTGCCTGCTCTGCCAACGCTGCCACACCCAGGTCCACCACCACGGCTGGGACATCGTGATGGGATTCGACCGTCATCCCTGGCTCGTCCCACCCGCCAGTATTGATCCGCACCGCCGACCACTACCCGCCTACAACCGACGCACCATGCGACTCGACGACGCCGCCTGAGCACTGCCGCCACAGACCACCAGACTTTCGCGTAGCACCTTCCGCACCCGGAATCCGTCCGGGATCGCAACCGTACCTTGACAACTCCACAGTGATGTCCCTCCATGCCCTGTTCCCGCTGCGATCACCTTCGGGAACGGGGGTTACGGACAACGCAAGAACGGCCCCGCTCACCGGCAATCGACCCGCGAGACACGCTCCGTAGCGGTTCACTGCTCGACCGCGACCACCTGGCCGCCCCGCCGATCACCCAACCGGGTTCGGGTTCATGGCAAACGTCGAGTCGGCGCGCTGCGATTCGTGGCTCGCCTGAGAGCAGCCTGGGTCGGCCGCATCCACAGCCGGCTGCGTTCGTCGGTGACGATCTCGGAGTGCGCCGGGCAGGAGTGGTCGTCGGCGGCGTGGTGCGGGTAGAAACAGCCGCGCGATGTTGGTACCGATCCACCGTCTTCGCAATCTCGCCTGGGTCGGGCAACCGGGTGTCGCTCAGCGACACCTCGTGCTGAACGCGCCGTAGGTCAGTCCACCAACGCTCGGTACGTCGCCGCCTCGAAGTCGCGGTACCCGTCGATCGATGCGGGGTCGACGAAGGGGAAGATCTGGGTGGCCCAGAAGCCGCCGATCCGGGTGTGGGGATCGATCCAGTAGTAGAGGTTGGCCAGCCCGGCCCACGACTGCGAACCCGCCTTGCGGCCGGTGGGGGTGTCGGAGTCGTTCACCATGAACGGATACGACCAGGATTTCGGTGTCCCCGGATCGAATTCGACATCGTGGCTCAGCGGCGGGATCACACCGGGCAGCCGCCGCACTGCGAGATCGCCGATCTGGTTGCGCAACGCCGTCGCGACCGTGTCCGGGTGCAGGATCTGCTCACCGCGGTCGGAGCGGCCTTCGCGCAACCACATTCGCAGGAAGGTCAGATAGTCGGGGACGGTGGACCAGAGGCCCTGCCCGCCCATGTCGATCTCGGGATCGGCAGGCTGTTCCCAGCGGTGGTTGGGGACGAGCTCGCCCCGCTTGCGCATGTGCWGGACCGCTCGCCGACGCCGGGCGCCGTCGGACAGCGCAAATCCGGTGTCGGACATGCCGAGTGGGTCGAGGACCCGCTCGTCCATCACCGCGCGGAGACGGCGTCCGGTGACGGCCTCGATGACCTGGCCGGCCCAGTCCACCCCGGAGCCGTACTCCCACTCCGTGCCGGGATCGAACAGCAGCGGGGTTCGCAACGAGGCCCTCGTGGCCGTGGCGACGGCGGGCACACCGTGGTCCGCGGTCAGTCGACGGTAGGTCTCGTTGAAGAAGTCGTAACCGAAACCGGCGGTGTGCGTGAGCAATTGGTGGGTCGTGACATCGGAGGCGGGTGGCCGCAGGCGCGGCCGCCCGTCGTCGTCGAAGCCCTCGATCACCTGCAGCTCGCCGAGCGCCGGGACGTAAGTGCGGGCCGGTGCGTGCAGGTCCAAGGCGCCCTCCTCGACGAGCTGCAACGCGACCGTCGCGGTCACCGCCTTCGTCGCCGAGAACAGAGCGAAGACGGAGTCGACGGTCATCGGCTGCTCGTCGTCGAGCGCACGCACCCCCGCGGCACCGAGGAAGACCGTCTCCTCGTCGGTCGTGACGCCCGCGACCACCCCCGGCACCCGCGGCGCGCCCTCGGTCCGGGCGGTCAGGATCGGGGTCACCTCCTTGGCGAGGCGTTCGGATCGGACTGGTCCCGCAGAGGTCATGGAATGGTCTCTCCTCATCGAAGTGGAACGTGACCGGCCCCGACGAACGTCCGGAGTCGGTCGATGGCGAGGGTGAGGTCGTCGGTGGATGCGGCATAGGACAGACGGACGTACCGGTCCGCGCCCGCGACCCCGAAGTCGTGGCCCGGGGTCAGGGCGACATGGGCTTCGGCGAGCGCCCGGTCGCAGAACTGGGCCGACGTCAGGCCCGTGAAGCCGACGTCGAGGTAGACGTAGAACGCGCCGTCGGGGATGACCGGCACGYCGAGTCCGATGTCCGCGAGCCCGTCCACGACGAGTTGCCGGCGTCGCGCGAACTCACGACGGTTCTGTTCGGCCACCGCCAGGGAATCCGGCGTGAAGCAGGCCAGCGCCGCGTACTGCGACGGCGTGGGCGGGCACACGTAGAAGTTCTGCGCCAGCCGCTCCAGCACCCCCACGAGTTCCGCGGGCACGATGCACCATCCCAGCCGCCAACCCGTCATCCCGAAGTACTTGGAGAAGCTGTTGATCACCACCGTCTCCGCGACGCCCGGCGAATCGGCGGCCAGGACGCTGCGCGGCGGCCGACCGTCCGGTCCGGGGTCGGACAGCCCGAGGTAGATCTCGTCGACGATCGACCAGCCGTCCCGGGCCGCCGCGAGCTCGCACATGGTCACGAGTTCCTCAGCCGACATCGAGGTGCCGGTCGGGTTCGACGGGGTCGCCACGATGACGCCGCGGGTCGATTCCGTCCACGCGTCGTCGACTTCGGCGGCGGTGAGCTGGAACCGGTTGGCGGGGCTGGTCGGCAAGAGCCGGACCTGTGCGCCGAAGGCGTGCGCGAACTGGCGGTTGCACGGATAGGACGGGTCGCCGATGAGGACCTCGTCGCCCGGGTCGATCAGTGCCGCGCAGGCCATCAGGAGGGCCGCCGACGCGCCGGCGGTGACCGCCACCCGCGCGGGATCCACCGACGCCCCGAAATGGTGGCCGTAGAAGTCTGCGATCGCCTCGCGCAACTCCGGGAGGCCGAGGGCACCGGTGTAGGCGAGGGGACGGCCGGTCGCCTCGCGGGCGGCGGCGAGGACCGCCGGCGGTGCCCCGAAATCGGGTTCGCCGATGTTCAGCTTGACGACGGAATGACCAGCCGCCTCGAGTTCGGCGGCGCGCTTCGCGAACTCCATCGCCTGGAACGGGGCGATCCCTTCGGCACGTCGGGAGATCCTCATGGGTGACATTGTGCGCGTCGGGATATCTGGCACCCGACCCCACCTCTCCGGCGGCGACACGCACCGGCAGGCAGGATGTGGGGGTGCCCATTCCCGAATTCATCCGCGATCTGCGTGCCCAGGTCGGTACCCGCGAACTCTGGTTGTCCGGCGTCAGCGTCGTCGTCTGCGACGACGCCGGGCGGGTGCTCCTCACGCGCCGCGTCGACAACGGACAGTGGGCCGTCGTGTCCGGCGTCCTCGAACCGGGAGAGGAGCCGGCGCGGGCGGCCCTGCGCGAGGTCCGCGAAGAAACCGATGTCAGCGCCGAGATCATCCGACTGACCAGTATCGACGTCACCCCGCTGATCACCTACCCGAACGGCGACCGGACCCGCTATCTCGACGTCTGCTTCCTCGCGCGCCACGTCGACGGCGATCCCCGGGCCGCCGACGACGAGAACTCCGACGTCGCGTGGTTCGCGCCCGACGCATTGCCGTCCGACCTGACCGACACGTCGGCACTGCGGATCGAGAAGGCGCTGGCCGGCAACGCCGAGGCGTGGTTCCGACGGTAGGGGTTCCAGCGGTAGGGGGTCCCTCAGGGAAGTCCCTGAAGTTCGCCCCAGAAGTGCCGCCGAGCATCGCTTTCCGGCTTCGGCGGGCGCAGACTGGGCTCATGACCACATCGACGAACAACACCACCGGCATGACCTTCTGGAAGGTTCTGGGCATCATCGCGGTCGCGCTGATCGCACTGGCCGTCCTCGGCCCGCTACTCGAGGGACTCTTCTGGATCGCCCTCGTCGCACTCGCCCTCTACGGCGGCTACATGCTGTTCCGTTCGAACAAGAAGAACACGCCCCCGACCACCTACTGACCGGGCGTCACCCGCCGAACAGCAGCCAGAGCCCGAGGAACGTGTAAAAGACCATCAGCACCATCATGGTGAGCTGCCCGGTCAACTGATGCCGGCGGGGCAGGAGGCGCAACGATGCGTCGTGCGCCGCGGCCACCCCCAACAGGTGGCCGCCGAGTACGAACGCCACCTTCAGGGTCACCGTGACCGTCGGGTGGTCACTCATCACGTACACCGGATGAGCATCGCTGAGCCACAACACATTCCATCCCATCCCCAGCGGATCGCCGAGCGCGAGGACGGCTTCTTGTCCCTGTTCGACGAGTGACTGCAGATAGTGGGCGAGGATGTAACCGATCACGATCGGGACCAGCGAGTGCGCCATCAGGCCGGGGAGGCGGCGCCGGAGGTCCGGTTGCACACCGCCGACCGCGCGGGCGGCCGTCCAGAACGTCACCACGACGACGCCGATGAACACCAACAGGCCCGCGGTCGAGTACACGGTGGCGGCCGCCCGGCTGTCACCGGCACCGTCGGCGACGAGGTCCTGCCAGAACGCGATCGCCGAGAAGCTGTCGAACGCGGTGGAGCCGAGCAGGATCGCGAGAACGGTGACGGTACCCGGGAGCACCGGGAGCGTGGGCAGCGAGTTCATCGGGCTACGGAGGATCACCCGGCCGGCGCTGTTGCGCGCGAACGGGGACAGGCGCGAGGCCACGGTGCTGTACACCGCGAACGGGTCGGCGTCCGCGGTCCACCGCAACCCGAAGACCACGCCACCGACGAGGGTGATGACCAGGTAGCAGAGCAGCCAGATCCGCACCGATGACACCGAACTCGGGTCGGGCGACGCCAATTCGAGCCAGACGAAGGCGAACAGGCCGAACGCCGCGGGCCACCAGCCCAGCCGGCGCGGATACTCCCGCAGGCCGACGACCCGCGGGCCGCCGAGACCTCGGGCGGCCCGCAACAGGGTGCGGACCGGGGACAGCAGTCGCCACACCGGTCCGAGGAGCACCGACAGCACGGTCATGCCGACCCAGAGCAGCACATAGAACGCACCCGGTAGGGGGTTCTCGTCGTCGTCGGGGCCGACGGCGGCCACGATCAGCCATGCGGTGAGAACCACTGCGGCGCCGCTGATCACGCCGCGCACCCAACGGTTGTCGACGGTCGCCGTCACCCATCTCGGGAGCTCTCGGCCGGCGTCCGGCCGACCGAATCGTGGTGTACGCCAAGCGAACGCGATGACCGCGAACGAGATGGTCAGCGCCCAGGCGCCGCCGATCAACACCGCGGTCAGCGGGACGGGTAGGTACTCCGAACCACCCAGTCCGTGGGCGAGCAGAACGTCAGTCGGCCTCGCGGGCGGGGTCATCGGCCTCGTCTCTGGTCGGGGGAGCGGTGGAATCGGGGTCGCCGCCTGCCGGCTCGGCGGCAGTGCGGCCGGCCTGGCCTTGGCGGCCCGCCACGTCTTCGGCGTCGCCTTCGTCGTCCTCGTCGTCCCCGCGTCGACGGTCGATGATCGCGATCGCGACGATGACGCCCACCACCAGGAACGCGGGGATCACGGCCGGCAGCGCCAGTACGAGCGGATGCGTCGCCAGGTGGTGGACGCCGGGGTCGGCAGCGAGAGCGATCACGGCTGCGGCTGGAGTTCAGGCTCCCGCGCGCCCGATGTCGCCTCCCGAGCGTTCACCCGGCCGGCTCCCCACGACAGCGCCGCGATGAGCAGCAGCGAACACACGAGCACCACCAGGGAGGCGGCGCCGAACAGCCACGACGGGTAGTCGAAGGTGCGCTCGCGCTGCAGGATCGATATCTCCGCGACGAACGGTTTCGTCGACGTCAGCTGAGCCGGCTCGCCCTCCGCGCCGATCGCCGGGTCGGCCGGCAGATACACCGGCACGCCCGCCATCGTGGTGCCGTCCTGTACGCGCAGGATGGTCTTCCATGATCCCGACACCGGCATCGGTTCGGTGGACCGGAAGTGGTTGGGGCCGACGCGCTCCAGCCGGTCGATGACGATGCCGCGGTCATTGTCGATCCCGCCCTGCCACGACATCAGCGTGACCCACTCTGGGTCGTCGCTGAGCGCGTCGGCGGGGTCGAGGAAGACCTCGGCCGTCACGTTCTCGTCGGCAGCCTCGTTCGGCCCGGCCGGGGTGAGGACGACGCGCGCGGTGACATCCGCGGGCACCGAGACCCGTAGACCGTTGGCAACGGCCCCGCCGATCACCAGGACGGAGAGCACGACCGCGGTGATGCTGACCCAACGGGTCGGGAGCCGCTCGCCGACGCTGACGAGACCCAGCAGCCCGCCGCACACACCGGCCGCGATGCCCACTGGGATCGCCATCGCCAACGCCTCGCCCCACATGCCGGTGACCCACGGAAAGGGGTAGGCCGCGGCGATCCACCAGGATTCGATCCAGAGGCCGAGGGTCGCGACTCCGAGCCCGGCCACCGCGCCGAAGAGCACGCGGCGCTTGAGCAGCGGGGTCAGCGCGAGCAGTTCGATGACCACGGCCGCGCCCAGGTAGAGCGGGAAGACGTTGATCGGCGCACCCAGCGCCGGACCCACGACGACCGCGACGACACCACGCAGCAGGATCGCGAAGACGGCCGCGACGAGCGCGGCGCCCGGCCCGAGACAGATCCGCGCGGCGACGAGGGCGAACGCCCCGGCCCCGGCGATCATCATCGGCTGCAGCACGAGCCGGAACTGCTCGACGCCGAAGTCGTACTCGATCTGGAACACCGACATGCCGATCACGAGCCCGCCGAAGGCCAGGCAGCGCACGAGCCACTGGCTCCGGCCGTCGTCCGGGGCGTCGGGACCCATGGCGGCCCGGCCCTCACGATCGAGGATCACGACGGCGATGAGCGACAGGCCCGCGCCGCCGATGAGCATCAGGTGGGTCGGGCCCCAGAGGGTGACGTCCTGGCCGAAGATCCGATGCCAGACGTCGTCGAGCGGGAACCCCAGCAGTGCGTAGAAACCGCAGCCTGCCAACAGGATTCCGCCCACCGGTGCGTACCAGTGACGCGTGATCCGGATCGCCGAGCGGCCGGGCTTGTCGAAGGGGAGGAACACCGACAGCATGCCGGAGATGAACAGCAGGAACAGGCCTACCAGGATGAAGTAGTGCGCCGGGTTCGCCAGCGGCCCCTCGTCGCGACCGTCGCCGATGTGCAGGCTCACGTCCCAGAGGAAGCCGAACAGCGCGCAGATGATCGTGCTGGTGAACAGGAAGATCGGCAGCGCCGCCCACGGTGGGCGGTTCACCCGGCGCGCGGCCCATTCGGACAGCGTGGTCAGCCACGTGATCTTGCGCGTGCGATGCAGATAACCGATCCAGAGCAGTCCGACCGACACGACGGCCGCCACCGCCGACATCAGGAAGACCTGGTCGAGTGCCGCTCCACCACCCTCGGCGGCGAGATGGACGCGCGTGACATCGCTTGTTGACATGGTCGAAGTATGCACAACCGCACCCGGGTCCCGGGAGTGCATTGGGCAAAACGGCGATCACGCGCGGTGAACGGCCCGCTCAGCTCATCCGACGGGGACGCACGACGACGTCGTGCAGATCTCCTCCGGCAGCTCGATCCCCGGGAGTCCGGGGATGTCGGGCAGGCCCGGGATGCTCGGCAATCCGGGCGCCGCCGGGGTCTCCGATTCCGGGGCCGGTGCCGTTGCCGCTCCGCCCGGCACGGTTACCCGCAGCGGTGCGGCGACCGTCGGGGTCGTCCCTGTCACCGGTGGGTTGGTGCCCCAGAACTCCTCGGCTGCCCCGGTGCCCGGTGGCAGCGTGATCGTGGTGCATCCCCAGTAGATGTCGTACCTGCCGTCCGGGATCGTCGTCGTCCCACTGGGTGTCGGCGGCGTGCCCTGAGAGATTCGCAGCGGCAACGACTTCGACGAGCCGGGGGAGATGAGCGCACCGAGCTCCTCCGGTGTCTGGTATCCGAAGACGACATTGGTCGGGGCTCCGCCGGCCGGGACGCCGACGATCTCGCAGCCGATGCGCTTCGCGGCGTTGTTCGTCACCGTCAGGGTGACGGTGTTGCCGGACACCGAGGGTGTCGCGGTCACATCGCTCGGCGCTGCGGTGGCGACGGGCGCGAGGGCGGCTCCGAATGCCGCTGCGGCGCACACCGCCAGGCCGACGGTGGCTGTCCGGACTCGGTTGCTCATACGGGTGTCCTTCCACATGGGTTTTCAGTACCGACCAGGAAAAAGCAAGTCGCACGGTCGTCGAAAATATGCGGGATTTCGCATCCCGTTCGATTCTCGTCAACGATTGTCAAGTCGTTCTCACCTGACTCTGAATCACACGACCGAATCGACAGAAATATCCGGTCAATGCTCGACCCGGTCATTCTTACAGATATGGGTAATGCCCGCAGAATGAGGGTGGAAAAGACATTCGGCGTCGGATTCGCAGGTTCGAGGGGCCGGGCGGCCGTCGCGGCGCCACCGAACACCCGGTGGCCTACGCGTCGGCTCGGTAATCTACTCGCGACGCAGGACGCCCGAACAGCAGGGCGACCGAACAGACCGGGGACGCCATGCCGACGGTGATCGCGACCATCAGTCTCAAGGGCGGGGTCGGGAAAACCACGCTCACGGGAGGCCTCGCCGACTTCCTCGCCGGCGTCTTCGGCAAGAAGGTGCTGCTCGTCGACCTGGACGCCCAGACCAACCTGACGACGATGATGATCGGGCAGGAACACTGGCTGACGTGCAACGCCCGGCGGCACACCGTCGCGACACTCTTCACCGACCTGCTCGACGGTACGGAATCGTTCGACCTCGAGGGCAGCGTGCAGCGCGATGTCTCGACCGTCGCCGGGCTCACCGGGATCGACCTGCTGCCGTCGTCCCTGGACCTGATCGAACTGGCCGAGGAGCTCAGTGCTCACCGGGTTGCTGCGGACGACCATCTGGCGGCCGTCGAGGTCCTGACGAACGCGTTGGCCCCGATCGCCGGGCAATACGACTACATTCTCGTCGACTGCCCGCCCAACGTCGGACCGTTCAGCCTCAACGGGCTGGCGATGGCCGCCGCATATCTGATCCCGACCATCCCGGATGTCCTGTCCACATATGCGATTCCGCACATCCAGCGTCAGGTCGCCGATTTCGGCACCGAATTGGGGCGAGAAATCGTCGAATTGGGGGTCGTGATCACCAAGTACCGGGCGGCGTCGACCCTCCATCAGGACACGGTGCGACGACTGAGACGGGACACCTCGATCCAGAACGTCCTCCCGACCTATCTGCACGAGGGCAACGCGATCGGTGCCGCCGCCGACTTCGCAACCTGGCCGAGCCTGCATGCGAAGTACGGCTACCACGGCCACTACGAACAGTTCCGCGATCTGACCCGCGCCGTGATGGTCGAGGCCGACGCCAAACTCGCTCGGGCCGAACTCGCTCGGGCCGAACTCTCGGGGGCGGTTCCGAGTTCCCGCGGCCCATTCGATCGACCGACGCCGAACCGCAGCTCAGGCGTCTAAGTTCGTCTCAGCCGCCGACCGGTGGCGCCTCGTTCGACTCCTCAGGAGCTCCCATCATGCGCAAAGTGCACATCACCTCGGTTCTCGGCGCCGCAGCACTGGCCGTCGCCCTCACGGCGTGCGGTTCCGATGACTCGGCGTCGGGTGGCACCGACGCGGAGGCCACCGTGACCGTCGACGGTCAGGAACTGGAACTGGCGGACAAGACGGTCGGGTGCACCGACGCCGCGGGCAAGGTGACCATCGGGATCGGATCGGGTGGGGGCTCGGGTATCGGCGTCGTCCTGACGTCGGGTGACTCGCCCGAGGTGGAGTCCGTGGGGCTGGGCTCGCTCGACGGTGTGGTGCTGGCCTATCAGAAGGGTGCCGGCGGCGGCAGCGGCGAGGTCACCAAGGACGGGGACACCTACACGGTCACCGGTGACGCATCCGGGATCGATCCCGCCAATCCGACCGAGCCCGTGACCAAGTCCTACGAGATCAAGGTGACCTGCCCCTGATCCCGTTTCCCCGCTTGGTCTCGGTCCGGTGACCGGTCCGGTCTCGATGTGTACACATTTTCCGCGGACACTGTTTGACGCTCTGTCAGTCTGGGTACGTTCCGATTTGTAGCGATTCGAGAGGTCTTCGCGATCTCTAACGATTTGCACAACGGATCACGACGACCATAGGAGGCAGACATGCTGGGAATTGGCATCATCGCGTGGATCATCATCGGCGGCCTGGCCGGCTGGATCGCCAGCAAGATCATGAAGACAGATGCGCAGCAGGGCATCATCCTCAACATCGTCGTCGGTGTCATCGGCGGCCTTCTCGGCGGCTGGCTGCTGACGTTGTTCGGCGTCGACGTCGAGGGCGGGGGCTGGATCTTCAGCTTCATCACCTGCCTGGCGGGCGCATGCATCCTGCTGTTCCTCGTGAAGCTGGTGACCGGCCGCGGTCGTACCCGCGTCTGAGGTCCACCGGATTCGTCCGACTCAACTCCGCCCCGGCTCGACGTTCGCATCGAACGTCGGGCCGGGGCGGAGTCGTGTCTCGGCCGTGTCCGGTGCGCGCATGTGCGTACGTTGGATTGGGTACGAGAGTGGCGACCGCACAAGTGAGCAACCGAAAGTGAGCATCCAGTGACTCGAGTGGCGATCATCGGCGGACACGGCAAGATAGCGCTGCGGCTGGCGCGGATTCTGTCGGAACGCGGCGACGAGGTGACCTCGATCATCCGCAATCCCGAACACGCCGAAGACGTCGCGGACACCGGGGCCGTTCCCGTGGTCGCCGACGTCGAGACCCTCGACACCACCGGCATCGCCACCGCGATCTCCGGCCACGACGCGGTGGTGTGGACCGCGGGGGCCGGCGGCGGCGATCCGAAGCGGACGTACGCCGTGGACCGCGATGCCGCGATCCGGTCCATGGACGCCGCCGTGCGGGCCGGAGTCCGCAGGTACGTGATGGTGTCCTACTTCGGCGCCGGACCCGATCACGGTGTGCCCGAGGACAACTCTTTCCACGCCTACGCCGAGGCCAAGGCGGCTGCGGACACGTACCTGAAGTCCACGGAACTCGACTGGACGATCCTCGGACCCAGCAAGCTGACCGACGAGAACGGCACCGGCAGCATCACGCTCGGCGGCGACCGGGTCGAGGGTGACCAGGTCAGCCGGGACAACGTCGCCCAGGTCGCGGCGGCCGTTCTCGACCATCCGGCGGCGGTGCACGAGGTGATCGAGTTCAACGACGGCGACACCCCGATCCTCGATGCCTTCCCACGGTCCTGAGGAGCCGGATTCCCCTCTTGCCGCCGTTATCGCGGCTTGTCGCGCGATCGTCGGCGACGCGCATGTCCTCACCGACCCGGACGCCACGGCAGGGTTCCTGACCGACTGGACCGGGCGGTATCGCGGAGCGGCGGAGGCGGTGGTCCGGCCCCGCACCACCGACGAGGTCTCGCGCGTGCTCACCGAATGCGACCGGTCGGGCATCCGGGTCTGCGCGCAGGGCGGCAACACCGGACTCGTCGGCGGCTCGGTGCCACCGGCCGCCGCCGTCGGCGAGCGCTGGATCGTGCTGTCGACGGTGCGGATGACCGACATCGACGAGGTGGACACCGTCGGTCGTTGTGTCGGCGCCCAGGCCGGCGCGACCGTCGAATCCATCGACCTCCGCGCCGCGGCGCACGGCCTGTCGTTCGGTATCGACCTCGCCTCCCGCCAGAGCGCGACCGCGGGCGGGGTCGTGTCGACCAATGCCGGTGGGACGCGGATGATCCGGCGGGGCAACGCGAGGTCGCAGATCGCGGGGATCGAGGCCGTCCTGGCCGACGGCCGCGTGCTCCGCCGGTGGACATCCCTCGTCAAAGACAATGTGGGATACGACCTTCCAGCCCTCCTGGCCGGTAGCGAGGGAACCCTCGCGGTGATCACCCGGGTCCTGTTCCGACTCGTCGCGCCGCCCTCGGCCGCGACCGTCGCGGTCGCCTCGATCGAGCGCGTCGAGAACGCCATCGGGCTGATCGGCGCCGCGTCGGCGGCGGGACTGACCGTCGAGGCCGCCGAACTGATGACCGAGGCCGGGGTTGCGCTCGTCGCCGAGTACGGCCACCGGCGCCCGACGACGACGCCGGGACCGTTCTATGTCCTTCTCGAGGTGTCGGGGACCGGGGACATCGAGACCGCCACCGCGGAGCTCTTCGGTGATGCCACCGGGATCATCGACGCCGTGCTCGCGCCGGCGCCGGCTTGCGCCCTGTGGTCCGGTCGCGAGGGCCACACCGAGGCCATCGCCCGGTCGAGCGCGACACCGGTCGTCAAGCTCGACATCTCGGTTCCGATCCGGGCACTGCCCGAGGCATTCGCCGAACTGTCCCGTGTGGGTTCCGAAAACGAATTTCCCTGTCGCCCTATTCTTTTCGGACACGTGGGTGACGGCAACATCCACGTCAACCTGCTCGACGTCCCGCCGGCGCAGGCCGGCGCGGTCACCGACCACGTGTTCGGGATCGTGGCCGCCAACGGCGGGAGCATCAGTGCCGAGCACGGTATCGGCCGCGCGAAGTCGGCCTGGACGCACCTCGGCCGTGACGCCACCGACCTTGCGACCATGCGCGCGATCAAGGACGCGCTGGACCCGCGGGGAACCCTGAACCCGGGGGTGATCTTTCCGTGAGGACCGTACCGGTGGACCGAACCGGGCGGCGCGGGCGGCGGGCGCACGGAAATCCTGCGATCATGCACGGGTGGCTGATGTGAACCTCGATGGGTTGACCGCACTGGCGGATCGCTACGGCGTCGCTTCCAGCTATGTCGGCTGGGGTGACGAGCGGCACGAGGTGGATCCGGACACATTGGTCGCGGTGCTCCGGGCGCTAGACGTCCCCGCGGGTTCGCCCGAGGAGATCGAGAACTCGATTCGCGAGATCGACGAACAACCGTGGCGTGAGTTCGTCCCGGCCGTGACCGTCGTGACCGAGGGCTCGGGAGCCACGTTCGCCGTGCATGTTCCGCACGGGCACCTGGTGAAGGTGTGGGTGGTCAGCGAAACCGGTGACGACGTCGCGGCCCCCCAACTCGATGTCTGGGTCGAGCCGCGCGAGGTCGACGGCGTGCTGATCGGCCGTGCGACGTTCGCGGTGCCCGACGACCTCCCCACCGGATATCACCAGATCAAGGCGCTCGATCTCGACGATTCATCGGCCTCGAGCGCGCCCCTGATCGTGACGCCGCGCCGACTGCACACCGCCGACCGGCTGATCGGCCGGAAGCGATGGGGACTCGCGGCGCAGCTGTACTCGATCCGATCGGCTGACTCGTGGGGCGTGGGCGACTTCGCCGATCTCGCCGGGATCTGCGAGGTGGCCGCCAGTGCGTACGGCGCCGACTTCGTCCAGGTCAATCCACTTCACGCCGCCCAGCCGAAAGCGCCGATCGAGGCGTCGCCGTACCTGCCGGTGACGAGACGATTCGTCAACCCGCTCTACATCCGGATCACCGACATCCCCGAGCTGGACGGGCTGTCGAAGTCGCAGCGCAAGTGGGTCAAGGCGTTGAAGCGCAGCTTCCTCGACGAGAACACCGCGACCGACAAGATCCGGCGCAACAAGGCATTCCGCGCCAAGCTGGAAGCACTCGAACTCATCTACGGCGTCCCGCTCGCCCCGGCTCGTGCGCACGCCTACCGCGCATTCCGGCGCCGGGAGGGGAAGGGCCTCAAGCGTTTCGCGACGTGGTGCGCGCTGGCCGAGCGGTACGACGCCGACGACCCGCGCTGGCAGGGCAAGTTCGCAGACCCCGCGTACATGAAGAAGAAGCGTCGAAAGATGGCCCGGCGCATCGACTTCCACATGTGGCTGCAGTGGATCTGCGACGAGCAACTGGCCACCGCCGCGCACGCGGCGCGATCGGCCGGCATGGAGATCGGTGTGATGGCCGATCTCGCGGTCGGGGTCGCTCGGCACAGCGCCGATGCATGGGCCCTCGGTGACGTGCTCGCCTCCGGTGCGACGGTGGGGGCGCCGCCCGACGGTTTCAACCAGCAGGGCCAGGACTGGGACCAACCGCCGTGGCATCCACGACGCCTCGCCGAGGCCGGTTACGAGCCCTACCGCGACATGATCCGCACCGTCCTCCGACACGCGGGCGGTGTGCGCGTCGATCACATCCTGGGATTGTTCCGGCTCTGGTGGATACCCGACGGCAGCAGCCCGGCCCAGGGCACCTATGTGCACTACGACAGCGAGGCGCTGATCGGCATCCTGGCGCTCGAGGCGCACCGCGCCGACGCGGTGGTCGTCGGCGAGGATCTCGGGGTGTTCGAACCGTCGGTGCAGGACTCACTCCGCGAACGCGGAATCCTCGGCACGTCGATCCTGTGGTTCGAACAGGGGCCCGACGCCGCGACCCCGCCCGAGGACTACCGCGAGCTGTGTCTGACCTCGGTGACGACCCACGATCTGCCCCCGACCGTGGGATATCTGGCGGGCGACCACATCACGCTGCGATCGCGGCTGGGCCTGCTCGCCTCCGGGGAGGACGCGGAGCGGGCGCGCGATGCACGTGAACGCGACGCCGTCCTCGAACTCGCCTACGAACGCGGCCTGCTGTCCCGGGACACCCCGCTGACCGACCCGAAGGTCGTCGACGCTCTCTACGCCGTGATCGCCCACAGCCCGTCGGTACTGCTGAGCGTCGCCCTGGTGGATGCGGTGGGGGAGCGACGAATCCAGAACCAGCCGGGCACCGACAGCAGTCAGTACCCGAACTGGTGTGTCCCGCTGGCCAATTCGGAGGGCGACGTCGTGCTCGTCGAGGACCTCGTCAGCAGCGTGCGCTTCCGCCGCCTCGTGTCGGTGCTCAACGAGTCGGGCGTGCCAGGTTCCTGACCGAGACGATGGTCAGTACGAGTGCGATGAGGGCCAGCAGAGCGACCCCGATGTTGAAGGCGATCCCGGCGGGCCGGAGACCCCAGTGCTGCGCGGTGATTCCCTGGCCGACGATCGGGATCGAGATCGCGACGTAGGCGACGACGAAGTAGGTCGAGGTGACCTCGGCCTTGCGTCCCGCCGGGGTCGCCGCGACCACCGACGCCAGTCCCTTGCTGAACGACATGCCCTGCCCCACACCGCAGATCACCGCTCCGCCCAGCAACGCCGGGGTCGATGCGGCGACCAGTCCCAGGATCGACAGGCCGGTCCCGAGGATGAGGATGGCGCAGCCGGCGATCAGGGCCGGTTCGGTCGGCATCCGGCGCACGACGATCTGGGTGACCGCCGAGGACGCGAACAGGACGAACACCAGGAAACCGGTGAACGCGTGGTCGTCGATGCCGAGGATGTTCGTGACGAAGGACGGCATCACGCCGGTGAAGGTGCCCATCACCGCGAATCCGGCGAATGCGGCGATCGACGCCCGGACGAAGACGCCGCGGATGTCGGCCGGGACCGACAGCCGCTGGATGCTCAGCCGGGCGCCGGGGACGACGTCCACCGTCTCGGGCAGCCGCCAGATGCCGAGGAAGACCAGGACCAGTAGCGCCAGATCGAGTACGAACGGGGTGTGCAGCGGGGACGGGGCGTACTCGGCGAGGACTCCGGCGATCAGCGGTCCGAGGCCCAGGCCGCCGATGTTGGCCGCGGTCGCCACGGCCGGGGCGCGTCCCCGCCACGACGCGGGGGCCAGTTCGATGACCGCGGTGGTGGCGGCGCCGGCGTAGATGCCCGCGGACAGACCCGACAGCACCCGGCCCAGCAGCAACTGCCAGACCGGGCCGGCCGTGAGGAAGACGACGGCGCTGACCGCCGACAGGATCGCGCCGGCGATGAGCATCTTGCGCCGGCCGATGACGTCGGACCAGCGTCCGAAGCCGATCAGCGCGGCGATGACGCCGGCCGCGTACACGGCAAAGATCACGGTCGTGGTGGTCACGCCGAAATCGAGTTCCTCGCCGTAGATCGCGTAGAGCGGTGTGGGCAGCGTGGTGCCCAGCATGATCACGGCGAAGGCGTAGACCGCCGCGGCGAAGGATGCGCCGGTCGGCGCAGGGGAGGCGGGGGTATGCGAACGGTCAGACATGGCAGCTGACACGCTACCGCCGCGTCCGGGAGGGTCCGGCCCTGGTCTCCCGGCTGTGTGCTGGGTTACGGTAACTGTCGGTAACGGTAATTAAGGGTGAGCGACGAGGGGGTGTCGGATGCAACCAGAACTCGACGTCGTGATCGTGGGTGCCGGCTTCGGCGGGATGGGTGCCGCGATCGAACTGAAGCGACAGGGCTTGGACAACATCGCGATCCTCGAGCGGGAGGACGACCTGGGCGGGACGTGGCACGTGAACCACTACCCGGGACTCGCCGTCGACATCGCGTCGGTCACCTACTCCTATTCCTTCGAGCCCAACCCGTACTGGTCCCGGCTGTTCGCCCCCGGAGCAGAGCTGAAGCGTTACGCCCACCACGTCGCCGACAAGTACGACCTCAAGCGGCACATGGAATTCGGAACGGTCGTCGAGTCCGCGACCTGGGACCCCGACGAGCAGCTGTGGCGCGTCCGCACCGCATCCGGCACCGAACGCACGGCGCGTTATCTGGTGACCGCGACCGGGTTCCTGTCCCAGCCGCACGTCCCGGAGTTCCCGGGCATCAAGAACTTCGCGGGCACGATCCTGCACACCGCGGACTGGCAGGACGGGTTCGACTTCACCGGTAAGAAGGTCGCCGTGATCGGTACCGGCGCGACCGCGGTGCAGCTCATCCCCGAGATCGCCGCCCGCGCCGAGGCCCTGACCGTCTTCCAGCGCACCGCGATCTGGGTGGTGCCCAAGATCGACTTCGCGATCCCGTCGCTCGTCCAGCAACTGTTCGGCCGGTTCCCGCTCACCCAGCGTGCTGCGCGACTGGTGAACTCGTCGCTTCTCGAACTGCTGATGGTGTTCGGCGTCCTGCACTACAAGCAGGTGAAGCCCGGCAACAAACTCGCCGCCCGACTGGCCCAGGCGCACCTGCGGCGCCAGATCGCCGACCCGGAACTACGGCGGAAGCTCACCCCGGACTACGACTTTGGCTGCAAACGCCCCACCTTCTCCAACACCTACTTCGCCAGCTTCGCCCAGCCGAACGTGAGCCTGCAGACCAGTGGCATCGCCCGCCTCGAAGCCGATGCGATCCTCGCCGCGGACGGCACCCGGACCGAGATCGACACCCTCGTTCTCGCCACCGGGTTCAACCTCTGGGACACCAACTTCCCGGCCTTCGACATCGTCGGCCGGGACGGGCGCAACCTCGGCGAGTTCTGGCGCGAGAACCGCTTCCAGGCCTACGAGGGCGTCACCGTCCCGAAGTTCCCGAACCTGTTGTCCCTCAACAGTCCTTACTCCTACAGCGGCCTGTCGTACTTCACGACCATCGAAGGGCAGATGAAGCACATCGCCCGCCTCTTCGGAGAACTGCGCCGCCGCGGGCAACGGACGTTCGAGGTGACCGAGGAGGCCAACGACGCCTTCCTCGACGAGGTGACCGATCGTCTGCAGTCCTCGGTGTTCTACAACGGGGACTGCGCGACGTCACGCAGTTACTACTTCAACCAGCACGGCGAGGCGACGCTGCTCCGCCCGGCCTCGACGCTGCGGACTCTCCGCGAGATGGACTCGTTCCCGTTGCGCGACTACGAGTTCAGCTGAGCGCTCCTCTCCGACAGCTCCCTGAGGAGCGCCCGGAGTTTGCGGCGGGCCCGCCCTCACCCCTTGCTCCCTGAGGAGCGCCCGGAGCTTGCGGAGGGCGCGTCACGAAGGGTTCAGCAACTCCGGCCCGTTGTTGGCGACGCGGTTGACCAGCGGGGCGACCTCGCGGATCGCGATCGCATCGACCAGCGACTCGGCGGGTGGGGCGAACAGCTCATCGGGTGCCCGGCCGTCCGGGTCGAGCCAGGCATTCCAGTGTTCGTACGGCATGATCAGCGGCATCCGGTCGTGGACGTCGCGCAGCTCCCCGACCGCGTCGGTGGTGAGGATGGAACAACTGAGCAGTGGCTGGGCGGCCTTCTCGGACGACTCGGGGTCGGTCTTGGGGTGCCAGACCGACCACAACCCGGCCATGAAGAGCCGGGTCCCGTCCTGCGGCGACATGAAGAACGGGATCTTGGTGGGTTTGCCCTTGCTGTCGGCCGGACCCTTCTTCCACTCGTACCAGCCGTCCATCGGCACGAGGCAACGCCGCGACTTGACCGACGAACGGAACGAACTCTTCTCCGCGGCGCTCTCGGCGCGCGCGTTGAACAGCAGCGGCCCCTTCCCGACCTCCTTCGCCCACGGCGGCACCAGCCCCCAGCGCATCGCGCGGACGCGGAGCAGCGGATCGTCGTCGGGATCGTCGGGCGAGTGTCGCTTGACGACGGTCATCACGGTCGTGGTCGGCGCGACGTTGTAGTTCACGCCCGGTGACCGGGGCGCCGCATCGAGATCGGTGGAGTCCGCACCCGCCGGCTCGGGTACCTCGTTGACCGCATCGATCTCGGCTGCCAGCTTCGCCGGGTCGGTGGTCACCGCATAGCGTCCGCACATGGTGTCCATGCTGCCCTAATGGTGGCCCGGCCTCGTGATGAGTGCCCGTTCCGATGACCGACGATCAGGCGACGGCGATGTCGGCGACGACGGCCTCGGTGACGGACACCAGATCGGCCGGGGCCAGCTCGATCTCGAGCCCGCGCTTGCCGGCGCTGCACAGCACCCGGTCGAAGCGCGTGGCCGACGAGTCGACGACGGTCGGCAACCGGGTCCGCTGGCCGACCGGGGACACGCCGCCGAGAACGTAGCCGGTGGTCCGGGTGACCGCCTTGGCGTCGGCCATCTTCGCCTTCGACGCGCCGAGTGCGGCGGCCGCCGATTTGAGCGACAGCTTGGCCGGCACCGGGACCACCGCCACCGCCAGGCCGGGCCGGTCCCCGCCGGATAGTTCGATGACCAGCGTCTTGAAGATCTGCTCGGCACGGACACCGAGGGTTTCGGCGAGAGCGGCGACCGCCTCCGCGCCGTAGGCCTCCGATCGGGGGTCGTGCGCGTACCGGTGCACCGAGTGGTCGATCCGGGCGCGTTCGAGCGCGGCGATCGCCGGGGTGGACGCCATGGTCGGTTACCTCCTGGTCGTGAGCGGGGTCGCGGCTGAGCGCGTGCGCACGAGGCCGCGGTGATCCGCGCCGAGACGATCGCGGGGGCGGGCCGGGAACAAACCGCGCGGTGCGCTCTGTTGGGACTGATCGGACAACGGACGTATGAAGACGGACACGAAGGAGGTCAGAGGCATATGAGCACAGCGGCCGTGATGGAGCTCCCGCAGCGCGTCGAACCGAGGCCTCTCTCGGTGGGGGACGGGTCGGTAAGCTTGATCGACAACATCTCCGTGATGCCTCCCATCGAAGGGATCGTAGTGTCCGACACAGAAGCATCCGACACAGAGTCACCCGATTCCGGCCGTACCGGGAGCGCCAAGGCGCCTCGCCGGGCCGATCCGAACGAGTCGCCGGAACAGCTGACCGAGCGGTTCGAGCGTGACGCGCTGCCGCTGCTCGACCAGATGTACGGTGCCGCGCTGCGGATGACCCGCAATCCCGCCGACGCCGAGGACCTGGTCCAGGAGACCTACATCAAGGCGTTCACCGCGTTCGCGTCGTTCCGGGAGGGCACCAACCTCAAGGCCTGGCTCTACCGGATTCTCACCAACACCTACATCAACGGCTACCGCAAGAAGCAGCGTCAGCCCGCGCAGTACCCGACCGACGAGATCACCGACTGGCAGATCGCGGCGACCGCCGAACACACCTCGCAGGGGTTGCGGTCGGCGGAGATCGAGGCGCTCGACGCCCTCCCCGACGACGAGATCAAGGCCGCGCTGCAGGATCTGCCGGAAGACTTCCGGATGGCCGTCTACTACGCCGATGTGGAAGGCCTGCCGTACAAGGAGATCGCCGAGATCATGGACACCCCGATCGGTACCGTCATGTCCCGACTGCACCGCGGTCGCCGTCAGCTGCGTGAGCTGCTGGCCGACGTCGCGCGTGAGCGCGGGTTCAATCGTTCCGCACGTGCGGCGGCGGATGCGGAGGTGGCGCGATGAGCGACGTCGATCCGGAGCTGACCCAGCTCGACTGCTCGGCCGTCATCGCCGATGTCTGGCTCCTGCTGGACAACGAGTGCGACCAGAACGCCCGGGAACGACTCCAGGGCCATCTCGACTCCTGCCCGTCGTGCCTGGCGCACTACGGCATCGAGCAGCAGCTCAAGGCGCTCGTCAACCGGAAGTGCGGCGGCGACCAGGCACCGCAGAGCCTGCGCGACCGTCTGCGCATCGAGATCCGCAAGACCGTGATCGTGCACGAGGTCTCCGAATCCGATCGCTGATCGCGTCGAGAACACACCAAAAAGCCCGGGCGGCCTGTGAAGGCCGTACCGGGCTTTTTGGCTTGCTCGCTCGCCGAGACCGCGTGGTGCGGTGATCAGGCGTTGGGGCGCTTGCCGTGGTTGGCAGCGTTCTTCTTACGAGCACGCTTCTTGCGTCCGCGCTTTCCCATGACGCATCTCCTTCATTGCGGGGCGGGCGCCGTGGGACCGGGCCCGCCGTGTACTGGTTCAGCTGTGCTGAGACAACCCTGGCATCGGCCGGGGAGGACATCCCTGGTGTCATCCGGGGAAGACATCCCTGGTGATCGGGACATCACAGTGTCTCAGGGATTCTCCCACGTACCAAAAACACCTCTGCTGACGCCCCCGGCACCGGGACCTCCGGGTACGACGCCGTGGGCTAATTTGGGTGCATGGCAGAAGACGTTGTGGCAGAGATCGTCGCGAGTGTCCTCGAGGTGCGCGTCGCCGCGGGGGAGCAGATCGAGGTCGGCGACACCCTGGTCCTGCTGGAGTCGATGAAGATGGAGATCCCCGTGCTGGCCGAGGAGCCGGGCACGCTCGCCGAGGTCAAGGTCGAGGTCGGCGACGTCATCCAGGCCGGCGATGTGATCGCCGTCTACGAGTAGTAGTGAACCGGCCCCGGCCCGTCGTCGCCCCCGTGTCCTGAGATGTCCACCCTCTCCGACCTGCTCGCCGAACACACCACGCTGTCCGACTCGGCAGCCGCGCATCTGCAGCGACTCGTCGCCGAATGGCAACTGCTCGCCGACCTCTCGTTCGCCGACCTCCTGTTGTCGGTGCGCACGGAGGCGGGCGCGGTCGTCACGGTCGCGCAATGCCGTCCCAACACGGCCTCGACGGTCTTCCCGACGGACGAGGTCGGCCGCGTCATCGACACCGAAGCACATCCACAGGTGTTGCGCGCCTTCACCTCCGCCCGCATCCTGCGCGACGAGGACCCCACCTGGTTCGGCGCGACGGCCATGCGGCAGGAAGCGGTTCCGGTCGGCTTCGACGGCGAGGTGATCGCCGTGGCGACCCGAGCTGTCGACCTCACCCACCCGCGCCTGCCGTCGCCGCTCGAACTCGCCTATCAGGACTCGGCCGACGATCTGTGCCAGATGGTCGCCGACGGCACGTTTCCGCACGAGGAGGGGAATCCGCGCGGGCTGTCGACGCCCCGCGCCGGCGACGGCTTCGTCCGTCTCGATGGACAGGGCCTCGTCACCTACACCAGCCCGAACGCGCTGTCGGCCTTCCACCGGATGGGGTGGACCGCCGAACTCAATCACACGCGCTTGTCCGACGTCGTCAAGCAACTCATCACCGAACCGTTCGAGGCCGACGACGTCGCACTGATGCTCGACATCGCGGCCGGCGTCGCCGAGATCCCGACCGGCCCCTACCGCGACATCGGGATGCGCGTGGAGGCAGACGCCCGCCGCGCGACGGCCCTGATCCGCGCCGTGCCGCTCCGTCCGCGGGGCGAGACGACCGGAACCGTCGTCCTGATCCGGGACGTCACCGAGGTCAAGCGACGCGACCGCGCACTCATCAGCAAAGACGCCACCATCCGCGAGATCCACCACCGGGTGAAGAACAACCTGCAGTCGGTCTCGGCGCTGTTGCGACTACAGGCGCGGCGCACGTCGAACTCCGATGCCCGCGAGGCGCTCAACGAGGCGGTGCGCCGAGTGGCCTCCATCGCGCTCGTCCACGAGTTGTTGTCGGGCAGCGTGGACGAGGAGGTCGACCTCGACGAGGTCGTCGATCGTCTGGTCCCGATCCTGGTCGATGTCGCGTCGGGGGAGGCGAGGGTGGCTGTGCGCCATCGCGATCGGCTCGGCGTGCTGACCGCCGAACTCGCGATGCCGCTGGTGATGGTCCTCACCGAACTCATCCAGAACGCGATCGAACACGGCTTCGACGGCGCGCCGCACGATGACGCCGAGATCGCGGTCGTCGCCGAACGGGATGTGCGCGGCCTTCGAATAGCGGTCCGCGACAACGGTTCCGGTCTTCCGGAGCATTTCGATCTGGCCACGTCCGACCATCTCGGCCTGCAGATCGTCAAGACCTTGGTGTCCATCGAACTGGGCGGTGAACTCGATGTCCGGTCCAATCCGGGTGGCCCGGGAACCGAAGTGGGTGTCTACATTCCGCTACGCTCGTGAGCCGTGGTCGCGGACCGCATTGTCTGACCGCGGTTTCCGCCGGACAGTGGGGACGAGTGCACGAAAAAACCCGGCCGTGGCCGGGTTTCTTCGAGTCCGGGACGACGCCGGCCGTCGAGGCCTAGACGCTGCTCCGGGTACGCGTACGTGCGGTWCGGCGCTTGAGTGCGCGTCGCTCGTCCTCGCTCATGCCGCCCCACACTCCGGCATCCTGGCCGGACTCGAGGGCCCACGACAGGCAGTCGGCGGTGACGGGGCACCGCGCGCAGACGAGCTTCGCGTCGGCGACCTGTGCGATGGCCGGGCCGCTGGTCCCCACGGGGAAGAACAGTTCCGGATCCTCGTCGCGACAGATGGCCTTGTGACGCCAGTCCATTCCACTACTCCTTCGGGCGCGTTCGCACCACTCGATCGTCTTGCTGGTGATTGTCGGCTGTAACTCTCAGTTCACGCGGCGCACCAAATGTTTCCGCGTTGTTGCTTGTGAATACTTTCACGAATCGGGCCGAAGTCAATGGGTTTGCTTCACACGTGGGCAACATCACGTCGCCCGCCTAGCACTCCGGTCGCGGACTCCCGAAGGGGGGTCCGGGCACTTTGTCTCACGGCCTTGTTGTACCCTACGCGTCTCGCGGCGGTGCTGTCGACGACTTTCTGCAGGTCGGGACCCCGTCGCCGGTGAAAAACGCTCGTGACGTGGCCGGACGCCGAGGGTATTGTTCACCACATGCGCCGACGATGTTGATCCACACCGCCCCGGCGGCCCCACCGCAGGCTGACCGCCGCGGCGGTGGGCTCCGCCCTCCTCGAAGACCTCATCCCGCTCTACCCGCTGTACGCCGTCCTCTTCGCCGACCCCGGGATTCCGGGCGCCGGGCTCGGACCCGCCGAGATCTCGGCGCTGTTCGTCATCTGGTCGGTGTCGTCGGTGATCGTCGAGGTCCCCACCGGTGTGCTGGCCGACCGCGTGTCCCGACGGAAGCTGCTGGTCGCCGGTCCGCTGATCACCGCGTCGGGTTTCGCGCTGTGGACGGTGGCGCCGTCGTTCGTCGCCTTCGCCGCCGGATTCGTCCTGTGGGCCCTCGGTGGCGCGTTGCGGTCCGGCACGACACAGGCGCTGGTCTACGACGAGCTGAACCGGCTGGGGCGCTCGCAGGACTACGCCCGACTGACCGGGCTCATGCGGGCCTCCGGGGCCATCGGAGTGATCGGCGGCACCGCGGCGGCCGCACCGTTGTTCGCGTGGGGCGGTTACGACGCCGCGGGCGCCGCCAGCGTCGTCGCCTGCGTGTTGTGTTCGGTGATGTCGGCGATGCTGCCCGAGGGTCGAGAGGCCGCCGCCGATCCACCGGAACCCGAGGACGCGGACCCCGACCTCGGTTGGCGGGAGATCGTCCGCCACGGCTGGGGCTCGGTGCGGACGCAGCCGGTCGCACGGCGCATGTTGCTGCTGGGTGTGGCGCTGACCTGGGTCGCGGCGCTCGACGAGTATCTCCCGTTGCTGATCGCGTCGTTCGTGGTCGACGCCGCCGCCGAGCCCGATCCGGCGGCGGTTGCGCTGCTGATGATCGTGGTGTCGGCCGGTGACATCGGCGGCGCGCTCGCGGCGGGGCGGTTCCGGTCGGTCGACGCGATCGGGCCGGCGGTGGGGGTGGGTGCGGTCGTGCTCATCGGGTCGGCGCTGTGGGGGCACCCGGTGGGCGCCGCGGGCGTCGCGACGGCGTTCGGCATCCTGGGGTGGGCGCGCGTCGTGGCCGACGCCGAGCTGCAGGACCATCTGAGTTCGGCATCGCGGGCCACCGTCACCTCGCTGGCCGGGATGGGCGAGGAGGTGGTCGCGATCCTGGCCTTCGCCGGCTGGGCGCTGGGGTCGACATGGCTGGGTCCGGCCGGGCTCTTCGCGGCGGCGGCGCTGCCCTACGTCGTGATGTCGGCGGTGCTGATCGGCGGTGCGATGACCGTGAGGGCGTCACGGCGATGACGAAAACGTATGTCGCGGAACGCCCCGATGTAATCGCCGTCCATCTGGACGTCGATCGGGGCCTCCGCGCGGAAGCACACCTCGTCGACGTCGTCATCCCGAAAGAGGTGGCGTGCCTTCGGATCTGCCTGTGACAGGAGTCGCGTCGCCAGTGGGAGGTTACGGAACACGCCGGTGGAGGTCGCCACGAACACCCCCAGGCCGGTGTGGAAACCGGTGCCGGGGTTGGTGCGGATCTCACGCGGTCCCAGATAGGTCCACGGGCTGGTGTTGGACACGAAACCGTAACGCGCGCCGACGATCCGGTCCCGGCCGGGGATCTCGACGTCGAACGTGGCCGACGAACCGGACTGCTTCAGGAAGCTGGTGATCGTGGTCCACAGGTATCGGGCCGGCGTCGCGGTCTTGCCCGCGTGCCGCTTGTCCTCCATCGCATGGATGACGACCGCGTCCATGCCCATGCCCGTGTTGAACAGGAACCAGCGGTCGTCGGTGTGGCCGAGTCCGATCCGGCGACTGCGTCCCGCGTCGAGGAGGGTGATGATCTGCTGTGTCGCGAGCAGCGGGTCGGGATCGATCCCCAGCGTGCGCGCGAAGACGTTGGCGCTACCGCCGGGGATCACGGCCAGGGCGGGCCGCCGCCGGTCGGGATCGCTGCTCGACGGCGGGTCGAGCAGTCCGTTGGCGGCCTCGTTCACCGATCCGTCGCCGCCGTGCACGATGACGGTGTCGAAGTCCTCGGCCGCGGCGCGCGCGGCGAGCTCGAACGCATGCCCGCGGTGCGTGGTGAGTTCGACGTCGAGGTGGAAATGCGCGCTCAGGGTGTGCGCCAGCGCGTCGCGGCCGGCCGGACTGGTCGCGGTGGCGAACGGGTTGACGATGAGCATGACACGCACGACACCCGAGGATATGGGGTCGTCGCCGCCCGCGCGTAATCGCGCGGATGTGTACGGCGCCATCGCTCCGGTGCGCACACCCGCGGAGGTCCGCGCGAGAGGACCAAATATCCTGGGACGGTGAGCACCGAGAACGGCCGTCCGGAGTCCGACACCGATCCGTCGGTGACCCCGCGCCAGATCAAGATCGCGGGTGCGGTGACCACGCTGCAGGGGCTGGCCGGTGTTGCGGTCGCGGTGATCCTGGTCGTGCGCGGCCTGGCCGGGCACGAGGAGACCACCATCAGCGGTTACGGCACCGCGGCCTGGTTCGGCATCATCGGCGGGGGAGTGCTGGTCGGCGGTCTGGCGCTGCTCTCGGGGCGGCGGTGGGGACGCTCGATCGCCATGGTGGCGCAGATCCTGCTGCTGCCGGTGGCGTATTACCTGTTCACGAGCGGATGGCCGGTGTTCGGCGTGCCGCTGGCACTCGCGGCGCTCGCGGTCCTGGTGATGCTGTTCAGTCCGGCGTCCATGAGGTGGCTCGCCGACGAACTCGAACCCGAGCGCTGACATCCTCCTCCGGCCGGTTCTCCTCCGTCCGGGTACGCCGCGCGGCCGAGGTGGACTCTCATCCGACGATCCACGCCCGGGCGGTCGTACAGTAGGGCGCATGACGCGCATCCTCGCGATTGCCAATCAGAAGGGTGGGGTCGCCAAGACCACCACGGTGGAGTCCCTCGGTGCCGCCCTCGCCGATCTCGACGTCTCGGTCCTCGTCGTCGATCTCGACCCGCAAGGGTGTCTCACCTTCTCGCTCGGGCACGATCCCGATCAGCTCACCTCCTCGGTCCACGACGTGTTGCTCGGTGACGAGGAGATCGCCGATGTCCTGCTCGACACCGAGGACAAGGTCACCTTGCTGCCGGCGACCATCGACCTGGCCGGCGCCGAGGCGCTGCTGTTGATGCGCCCCGGGCGGGAGTATGCCCTCAAGCGTGCACTCGCGGAGGTGAGCGAGGACTTCGACGTCGTGATCGTCGACTGCCCGCCGTCGCTCGGCGTCCTCACGCTGAACGGTCTCACCGCGGCCGACGAGGTGATCGTGCCGCTGCAATGTGAGACGCTCGCCCATCGCGGCGTCGGACAGTTGTTGCGCACGGTCCGGGAGGTCCAGCAGATCACCAACCCGAACCTCACGATGTTGGGTGCGGTGGCCACCCTCTTCGACGCCCGGACCACGCACAGCCGCGACGTTCTCGCCGACGTCGCCGATCGGTACGACCTGCCGGTGCTCGACCCGCCCATCCCGCGCACAGTGCGTTTCGCCGAGGCCTCCGCATCCGGGACGTCGGTCATGCGGGGGCGAAAGAACAAGGGCGCGACGGCATATCGCGCGCTCGCCGAGAATCTGTGGAAGCACTGGGAGGCGGGCGCCGAGGTCGGCACCTTCGAGGTCTGAGTCGGGTCTGAGGTCCGGGGGGCCGTGGGGGTCAGCCCGGACCGAAGGCCTCGATCCGGGGTCCGTGCTGTTCGACGACGATGTCGCCGAGGACACGCAGACTCACCACGGGCGCGGCCGCTTCACTCCGGGTGAGCGGGATGGACCGGATCTCCCGGCCGGTCGCGACATCGCGGACGCTGATCCCGGTGGTACTCGGCAGCAGGAGCTGTCCCGCCATCATCTGGCCGGGTCCCAATGTGCCGGGGACCTGGTAGATCGGATTCAGCGTCTGGGCATTCAGGACGACGGTCGCCTTCCCGGTCCAGTAGGTGACGATCCCGTCGGAGGAGATCGGGACGCTGCCGGCGGGCGGCGTCGAGTCGCCTGCGACGGTGTTGGTCCCCGCCCCGTTCGCGTCGGTGTCGAACCGGCGGATCGCCGGCCCGCTCTCGGCGTCGAACGTGGGCGGTTCGGCCGGTGCGGCGCCACCGTCGTACACGGCGATCCCCGACGACGACATCGCGATGACCACGGGCGGCGGTCCGCTCACGTCGCCGGTGATGAGGGTCGACCCGTACTGTTCGACCTTCTCGTCGTCGCCGAGTACCGCGCCGAGGACCGTGAGCCGATACCCGGGGTCGTCGGCGCAGCGTTCGACGACGGCCACGCGATCTCCCGACACCACCGACGAGAACAGCTCGCAGTCGACGCGATCGGGCGCGTCCTCCGGTCGGACCGGCGCCTCGACCCGGCCGTATTCGATTCCGCGAACGAGATTGGAACCCCAGGTCTCCATCCGGCGGGGGCCCTGCGCGACGACGTACCCCGAGTCGGTCGCGAGCCGGACCTCCGGGTCGGCGTCGCTGGTGCGGGCGCCCTTCCGGCTGCCGGTGCCCGCATCGAGAGCGGTCACCTCCGAGCAGCCGCGGCTGTTGCGGTACACGGCCAGCGCCAGATCGGCGCTCCCGGTCCAGGCGGTACCGACCGCACACAGGTCGAGATCGCGGCTGTACGACCAGAGTTCGCGTCCGGTGGCCGGGTCGTGCCCGACCACCCGTCCGCCGTTCCCGGTGACGACGGCGGAGGTGCCGATCGCGGGGGCGCGGGTGGCGTCGGAGTCGGCCCGCCAGCGCGCGACGAAACTCGCGGGCACGGACTGTGCCGGCTGCACCGCGGCGGGTTCGGCCGCGGCCGGCACGCTCACGGTGTGGCGAACCGGGCTGAGGGCCCAGGCGGTGACGCACAGGGCCGCGACGACGACCACGATGGCCGCGGTGACCGCGAGATCGATCGGGCGGCGCCGTTCGGGCCTGACTCGTGCCACGCGGGTCAGCCGGTGGTCAGTCGGCGACAGCTGCTGTGGACTCCGACGCGCCGGCGTCGGACGCGGCGGTCTGCTCGCCGGCGGGCTTGCGGTTGGCGCCACCCCGACGGCGACGACGGCGACGCGGCTTCGCGGTGCCGTCACCGGCGGAGGTGTCGCTGCCGGACTCGGTCGTCGTGGTCTCGGTTGTCGTGGTCTCGGCGGCCGATTCGGTGGACGTCCCATTGGCGTCCGTCTGCCCGCCCCGGGTGCGACGGCGAGTGCGGGTCGAGCGCTTGCGCGGCTCGCGGTCCGCGCGCGTCTCCCGCGTCTCGTCGGGGTCGCGCGGCGGCTTGGCGGCGGCGATCCGCCCCGTCTTCGACTCGTCGATCGACAGGTCCGACCGGAGGTGTTCCGACGTCGAGTAGGTCTCCGGCGGATCGGGGATACCGAGACTCAGCGCCTTGTCGATGAGCTCCCAGCGGTGCAGCTCATCCCAGTCGACGAGGGTCACCGCGATGCCTGTGCGCCCGGCGCGACCGGTACGGCCGATGCGGTGCACGTAGGTCTTGTCGTCTTCGGGGCACTGGTAGTTGATGACATGGGTGACGTCGTCGATGTCGATGCCGCGGGCGGCCACGTCGGTGGCGACCAGCACATCGATGGTGCCGTCGCGGAACCGCTTGAGCGCCTTCTCGCGGGCGACCTGGCCGAGATCGCCGTGGACCGCGCCGACCTTGAAGCCGCGCTCGGCGAGGTCGTCGGCGACCTTCTGCGCGGTGCGCTTGGTGCGGGTGAAGATCATCGTGGCGCCGCGACCCTCGGCCTGCAGGATGCGGGCGACGAGTTCGGCCTTGTCCAGCGCGTGCGCCCGGTAGGCGTACTGCTTGGTGCGGTCGTGGACCGCGGAGTCGTTGGCGTTCTCGGCCCGGATGTGGGTCGGCCGGTTCAGGAACGTGCGGGCCAGGGTGACGATCGGACCGGGCATGGTCGCCGAGAACAGCATCGTCTGACGAGGCGTCGGCAATGCGGACATGATGCGCTCGATGTCGGGCAGGAAGCCGAGGTCGAGCATCTCGTCGGCCTCGTCGAGGACCAGGATCGACACCTTGCCGAGGACGAGGTGGCCCTGCTGGGCGAGGTCGAGGAGCCGGCCCGGGGTGCCGACCACGACGTCGACGCCGGACTGCAGCTCGGCGATCTGCGACTCGTACGGACGGCCACCATAGATCGAAGTGACCTTCAGGGGACGCTTCGTGCCATCGGCCAGGGTGACCTCGAGCGACGGCGCCGCCACCTGGAGATCGCCGGTCACCTGCACGCACAGCTCGCGCGTGGGCACGATGATCAGCGCGCGGGGCGTGGTGTCCAGCGGACGGACCCCGGACTCCTCGGCATGGGCGAGCCGGTGCAGCAGCGGGATGCCGAAACCGAAGGTCTTGCCCATGCCGGTGCGGGCCTGGCCGATGAGGTCGTGGCCTTCGAGCGCCAGCGGCAGGGTCAGTTCCTGGATCGCGAAGGTGTGGGTCTTGCCGTCTGCGGCGAGGGCCGAGACGATACGGTCGTCGACGCCGAGCTCGGCGAAGGTGGGGGCGGTGTGGGTGTCGTCGACGATGGTCGTCTGCACGGCGGAATCGCTCATGTGCGGTTGTGTGCCTTTCTGGGCCGGTCTGCGCGCGATGTGTTTCGGTGCGCGCACGGAGAAGGCTCGAAAGTGCACGCGCATATGTCGTAGTGGCACCGGGGATGTGACCGGGTATCGCGAGGAACTCGCAGTTCGGCGAGCAACGCCGTCGTCACATCCACACGCTCGCGCCGGCGAGCACGCGCTCGACGCGCAGCTCAGCGGGCAAGCGACGGGGGGTCCCGTCGGAGTGCACCGCCGTCGAGTGTACTTGGTGCCCCGCGGCGGCCCGCTACCATCACCTCATGGCGCCTGCATCCGACCCGTCCGAGTCGACCCCGTCACCTGCGACGTCCACCTCGGTGGCGTCGGCCGAGATGCGGGATTCGGCGATCGGGAAGCTGTTCGCCGTGCTGCTCGCCGGCGAGTTCGCCGCGTTCCACCGGCTCATCGAGGAGTCGGCGATGGCGCCGGATGTGCCCAGCCGCATCGCGATCGCCCGGATGGCGGCCTCCGAGGTCGGCCACTTCGACCGGCTCGCCGAGCGGGTGGAGGCGATGACCGGCCTCGGCGCCGCGGAAGCCGTCGAGCGCTACCGTTCGGTGTTCGATCAGTATCACCGCGCGACGACGCCGAAGACCTGGTACGAGGCGCTGGTCAAGGCGTATGTCGGCGACGGACTCGCGGCCGACTTCTACGCCGAGCTCTCCGACATGCTGCCGCCGGACTCGCAGGCCGTGATGGCCGAGGTGATGTCGGAAACCGCCAACTCCCAGTTCGCCCGTGACCAGGTCCGGGCGGCCGTCGAGGCCGACCCGTCGATCAAATCGGCCCTGGTGCTGTGGGGCCGCCGGCTACTCGGCGAGGCCATCACCCATGCGCAGTGGGTTCTCGCCGCCGAGGAAGAGGTCACCGATCTGCTCTTCGCCGGGGCCAGTTCGCTGACCGGCGTCGCCGGGTTCTTCGACGTCGTCGCCGGCAAACACGCCGAGCGGATGGCCGACCTCGGCCTCGCCTGACCCGGACCTGACCACGGCGGTCTCGGCCGACGGTGTTTCGCTCTGAGCGGAGTGGCTGTCCCGCCGTACCCCGGCTGCACTAGCCTTGTGCGGCAAGCGTTGACAGACACGAGGAGGGCGGCACATGGCCGTGGAAGTGAAGATCGGCATCACCGACAGCCCGCGGGAGCTGACCATCGCGTCGACCCTGACCAGCGACAAGGCCTTCGCCGAGGTCGAGGCGGCACTGGGTGGCAAGCAGCAGCTGTTGTCCCTCGTGGACGACAAGGGCGCCCGCTACCTCATCCCGGTCACCAAGATCGCCTATGTCGAGGTGGGCGCGTCGGAGAACCGCCGCGTCGGATTCGGTTCCTGACCGGCCGCACAACCAGATCGACGAGAAGGGGCCTGTACGCCGGATGGCGTGCAGGCCCCTTCTCGTGCCGCAAGTGGTTCAGGCGGTGCCGTTGACAGTCGGCCCGCTCGGCTCGCTCCCGGCGCCGGTCGCATCCGGCTGCGCGTCGGCCACACTCGGCTCGACAACCGGCTGCGCGTCAGCCGACGCCGTCTGTCGCGGGAAGTGCGACAGGCCGCCCCAGAGGAGGGCGACCGTGGTGTCCACGGCGGTCTGCTTGTCGACCGGGCGCTTGGCCTCGAGCCAGTAGCGGGCGTTCACCTGGCTGGCGCCGACGAGCCCCGACGCGAGCATCCGCGAACGGTACGGATCGAGACCGGAATCGTGCATGACCAGGCCGTACACGGCGTCGACGCACGCCTCGGTCGCGCCTTCCACCCGGCGGATGACGGCGGGATCGGAGGCGTCGGAGGAGAAGAYCAACCGGTAGCCCGAGTTGTCCTGGTCGATGAAGTCGAAGAAGGCCTGGACCGCGGCACGGACGCGCTTGCGGTTGTCGGTGGTCGTCCGCAGGGCGGTGTTGACGTCGCTGACCAGCTTCTCGGCGTGGCTGTCCACGACCGCGATGTACAGGTCGAGCTTCGACGGGAAGTGTTGATACAGAACGGGTTTGCTCACTCCCGCGTGCACCGCGATCTCATCCATGCCGGCCGCGTGGTAGCCGCGTTCGACGAAGATCTCACTGGCCGCGTCGAGCAACTGCATACGTCGTGCGCTGCGCGGCAGGCGAGTGCTGCGGCCGGGCACGGCGGACGCGTTGGTTGCGGTCGACATGCCCAAGAGAGTACTCGGCGGAGCTTCCTGCGCAGTATCGGTGGTCTGCTGTGAGAAAGTTGACCGGTGAGCCGCACAGAGGACGGTGGCCCCGGGTCCGAGCGTGGCCGGGTGCGTGCCAAGGATGTCGGCCCGAGATCGTCGGGACGCCCCAGACCGGACCAGCCGCTACGAGCGCGCTGGGACCCGACCGACGACAGCGGACGTCCCCGCGTCGACCGCGATGCCCAGCCGGAATACAAGAAGCAGTCGGCGCTCGGGCGGTTCGTCTCGACCTATGGGTGGCGTGCCTATGCGATCCCGGTGCTCACGATCCTGACGATCGCGCTGATCGTCGTCACCATCCGGGACGGCCGGACCGATGCGCTCGAGCCGGCGGCGGCCGCCAGCCCCGACTCCGCCGCGCGCAACACCGACATCAGCAAGGAGACCCGCCCGATCGGTGCCCCCACCGGCGACATCCAGGCGGCCGCGCTGCCCGCCGGGACGCTGCCCCAGGGCGGCCCGTTCACCGACCGGGCCCGCAAGACGTTCCGGGTCCTGCGCGGCGGCGGTCCGCCCGTCGGCACCGGCGGGCAGGTGTACACCTACACGGTGGAGGTGGAGAACGGCCTCAACCCGCAGGACTACGGCGGTGACCCGACCTTCGCGAAGATGGTGGACACGACGCTGGCCAACCCGCGCAGCTGGATCGGCGACGGCCGCGTGTCCTTCCGCCGTGTCGATCGCGGCGAACCCGACCTCCGCATCTCGCTCACCTCGACCGGCACCACCCGCGAGTTGTGCGGCTACCAGATCCGCCTGGAGACCTCGTGCTATTACCCGCCGCAGGCGCGGGTCACGCTGAACGAAGCCCGATGGGTGCGCGGTGCGCTGTCCTATCAGGGTGACGACGTCGCCTACCGGCAGTACCTCATCAACCACGAGGTCGGTCACGGCATCGGCTACGAGGCGCACGAGGCGTGCCGGGAGGACGGCGCGCTCGCGCCGATCATGATGCAGCAGTCCTTCGGCGTCGCGAACTCCGAGATCATGGCTCTCGACCCGCAGATGAAGGCCAACCGGACCTTCGTGTGCCGTCCCAATCCCTGGCCGTTCCCCACCCGCTGACCGGGAATGCCGCCGCGGACTCATCCGTTGTGCCGGGGGTACGTAGTCAGCCCGAACAATGGAGGCGTTCGTGTCATCGCAAGGGTCGCCCACAGGGTCGCTGCCGCCGCTGGTGGAACCGGCCGCGGAACTGAGCAACGAAGAGGTGGCCCGCTACAGCCGTCACCTGATCATCCCGGACGTGGGGATGGACGGTCAGAAGCGTCTGAAGAACGCCAAGGTGCTGGTGATCGGCGCCGGCGGACTGGGTTCGCCGACACTGCTGTACCTCGCTGCGGCGGGCGTCGGGACGATCGGCATCGTCGAGTTCGACATCGTCGACGAATCCAACCTGCAGCGCCAGGTCATCCACGGCCAGTCCGACATCGGCCGGCCCAAGGCCGAGAGCGCGCGGGACTCCATCCTGGAGATCAACCCCTTCGTCACCGTCAACCTGCATGACCAGCGGCTCGAGCCCGAGGGTGCGATCGAACTGTTCTCGCAGTACGACCTCATCCTCGACGGCACCGACAACTTCGCGACCCGGTACCTGGTCAACGACGCCGCGGTCCTCGCGCACAAGCCCTACGTGTGGGGGTCGATCTACCGCTTCGAGGGTCAGGCATCGGTCTTCTGGGAGGACGCCCCCGACGGCCGCGGTCTCAACTACCGCGACCTCTACCCGCAGGCGCCGCCGCCCGGGATGGTGCCGTCGTGCGCCGAAGGCGGTGTACTCGGCATCCTCTGCGCCTCGATCGGATCGATCATGGGCACCGAGGCCATCAAGCTGATCTGTGGGATCGGCGAGCCCCTCCTCGGTCGTCTCATGGTGTACGACGCCCTCGACATGACCTACCGGACCATCAAGATCCGCAAGGATCCGGAGGGTGAGCGGATCGCCGGTCTCATCGACTACGACGACTTCTGCGGTGTCGTCTCCTCGGAGGCGTCCGACGCCGCCGCGGGGTCGACGCTGACCGCCGTCGAACTCAAGCAGAAGATCGACGCGGGCGAGAAGCTGGCGATCATCGACGTCCGGGAGCCCGTCGAATGGGACATCGTCCGCATCGACGGCGCGACCCTCATCCCGAAGGGCGACATCCTCTCCGGCGAGGGTCTCGCCAAGGTGCCGCAGGACCGGCCCACCGTGCTCTACTGCAAGACCGGCATCCGGTCCGCCGAGGCGCTCGCTGCGCTGAAGCGAGCCGGTTTCGCCGACGCCACGCACCTGCAGGGCGGCGTGACCGCGTGGGCGAACCAGGTCGACAAGACGTTGCCGGTCTACTGAGCCCGGTCATCGATCCGCACGTCGGTGCGGGTGGTTGCCGCGTGCCTTCCGGAAACGGACTACCGCGCTCGGTAATCTGGCCGACGTGAACACCGTCGAGCCGCCCGGACACGTGTTGAACACGTTCGGGCTCACCGCCCACCCGCCCATCGCGATGGGGGAATCGTGGGTCGGCGGGTGGCGTGTCGGCGAAGTCGTGCTCTCACTGGTTCCCGACCACGCGCGCGCCGCGTGGTCGGCGTCGGTGCGCGAATCCCTGTTCGTGGAGGGGATGCGCATCGCGCGTCCGTTCCGCGCCACCGACGGCCGGTATGTGGTGTCGGGCTGGCGGGCCGACACCTACATCGCCGGGACGCCCGAACCGCGGCACGACGAGGTCGTCCTGGTCGCCGACCGGCTGCACGAGGCGACCGCCTCGCTCGAACGGCCCCGGTTCCTGCTGCAGCCGCCTGCTCCGCCGCACACCGACGTCGACGTGTTCACCGCGGCCGATCGTGCCGCCTGGGAGGACGTCCCGCTGCGCTCGGCCCGGGCCGCCGGTATGGCCGAGCCGACCGCACCCGACGGTGTGCAGAGCGTCGACATGCTGAAAACCCTTGCGAAGCTTCGTAAGCCGGTGGACCTGCCGTCTCAGGTCGTGCACGGTGACCTCTTCGGCACGGTGCTGTTCGCCGGTGCCGCGGCCCCGGGGATCACCGACATCGTCCCGTACTGGCGGCCCGCCCCGTGGGCGGCGGCGGTCGCGGTGGTCGACGCCCTGGCGTGGGGTGGTGCCGACACCGAACTCATCCAGCGATGGTCGGATCAGCCCGAGTGGCCGCAGATGATGCTGCGGGCGACGATGTTCCGGTTGGCAGTCCACGCGCTGCACCCGCGGTCGACCTCGGGCGCACTGCCCGGGTTGCAGCGAGTCGTCGAACATGTACGTTTACTCGTATAACCGCAGCTCACAGCCCTGACTGACCGCTGACAGGGTTCTCACAACGCCCGCGTGACGGAGTGAGGACAACGTGACGATGCGGTCACCTCGCGGAAAATCCGCGCAACACGCCCCCTTCACACTTGGTCTCGAGTCGCACGACACCGGTGTCGGCGTCTTCCACGACAGCCACCACTGCACGCAGCCCTGTGCACGGCAGTGACACCACGTAGACCAGCAACCATCGGAGGCGGAGCCTTGGCATTCGCAGATCTCAGAGCACAACTGACACGGGACCACACGATCACCGACTGGGACCCGGAGGACCGGGTCGCCTGGGACAACGGCAATGCCGCGATCGCCAAGCGCAATCTGATCTGGTCGGTCATCTGTGAGCATGTCGGATTCTCGATCTGGTCCCTGTTCTCGGTGATGGCCCTGTTCATGGGCCCTGAGTACGGCATCAGCATGGACCAGAAGTTCGTCATCGCCGCCACCGCGACGCTGGTCGGTTCTTGCCTGCGTATCCCGTACACGCAGGCCACCGCCAAGTTCGGCGGCCGCAACTGGGCGATCTTCTCCGCCGTCGTGCTGCTCATCCCGACCGGGCTGACGATGATGCTGATGATGAACCCGGGCGAGTTCGGGTTCGGCTGGTTCCTCGCCGTCGCGGCCATCACCGGTTTCGGTGGCGGCAACTTCGCGTCGTCGATGACCAACATCAACGCGTTCTACCCGCAACGGCTGAAGGGCTGGGCGCTCGGACTCAACGCCGGCGGCGGCAACATCGGCGTGCCGGTCGTGCAGGTCATCGGTCTGCTGGTCATCTGGCTCGCCGCCGACCAACCCGAGATCGTGTGCGCCATCTACCTCGTCGCCCTGGCCGTCGCCGGTATCGGTGCCGCCCTCTACATGGACAACCTGGACCACCAGACGGCCAGCGGCCGGGCGATGCTCGACTGCCTCAAGTACCGCGACACGTGGCTGATCTGCCTGCTCTACATCGGTACGTTCGGTTCCTTCATCGGCTTCGGGTTCGCGTTCGGCCAGGTCCTCAACATCAGCTTCACCGAGGCCGGAGTCGCGAAGCCGGCGCTGGCAGCAGCGCAGATCGTCTGGATCGGTCCGCTGCTGGGGTCGGTCATCCGTCCTTACGGCGGAAAACTGGCCGATCGCGTCGGCGGCGGCAAGGTGACGCTGTACACCTTCATCGCGATGGTCTTCTCCGCGGCGATCCTCGTGGTCGCCGGCACGATCGCCGACAACAACGGCAAGACGATCACCGGCGCCACGTTGACGGCCTTCATCATCGGCTTCATCCTGCTGTTCCTGCTCTCGGGCCTGGCCAACGGGTCGGTCTACAAGATCATCCCGACCATCTGGGAGCACAAGGCGCAGGCGCAGAGCGGACTGAATTCGCTCGGGAAGACGAAGTGGTCGCGGAGCATGTCCGGCGCGCTCATCGGGATCGCCGGTGCCGCAGGCGGTCTCGGCGGTGTGGGTATCAACCTGGTGCTGCGCGCCAGCTACCAGTCCAACAAGTCGGCGACGATGGCCTTCTGGGTGTTCATGCTCTTCTACGTCCTGGCAGCGGTCGTGACCTGGTGGTTCTACGCCCGGCGCCCGATCGTCATCGCGGAGACCACCGATCTCGCGGTCACCGGTGCCCATGACGAAACGGCACCGACTGTCGACGGGACCGCATCGACCGGTGCTGCCGCCGAGGGCACCGACAAGCAGGCAACCAAGGAAGCGCTGGCCTGATCCTCACGGGACCGGCGAGGCAAGGGAGCAAAGAGCAGTGAACAGCGAAACCGCAACGCGCACAACCAAGACAGTTGTGGTGGTGGGCCATGGCATGGTCGGTCACCGCTTCGTCCAGGCGCTCCGCGAGCGTGACGCGACCGACCTGTGGCGTATCGAGATCGTCAGCGAGGAGATCGACCCGGCCTACGACCGGGTGGGGCTGTCCTCGTATGTCGGTGCCTGGCTTCGGGATTCTCTCGCACTCGAGGGGAACACGTACGCCGGGGACGATCGGGTCGTCACGCATCTGGGCGAGACCGTCACCGGCATCGATCGAGACGCCCGCCGGGTCGTCACCTCGAGCGGTCGCGAGATCGACTACGACGCAGTCGTTCTGGCCACCGGTTCCTACGCTTTCGTCCCGCCGGTTCCCGGCCACGACAACGACCGGTGCTTCGTCTACCGCACCCTCGACGACCTCGACGACATCCGGGCCGCGGCCGAGGCCGCCGGTCCGGGTGCGACGGGTGTGGTCGTCGGCGGCGGCCTGCTCGGACTCGAGGCCGCCAACGCACTCAAGCTCATGGGGATGACCCCGCACGTGGTGGAGTTCGCCCCGCGTCTGATGCCGATGCAGGTCGACGAGGGTGGCGGCGCGATCCTGAAGAACCTGGTGACCGAGCTCGGACTCGAGGTCCACACCGGGGTCGGGACGTCGGAGATCGCCGACGCCGAGGACGGCGGCCTGCGGGTCACGCTGTCCGACGAGTCGACGATCGACGCCTCGCTCGTGGTGTTCTCCGCCGGCGTCCGACCGCGCGATCAGCTCGCTCGGGACGCGGGACTGGCCGTCGGCGAGCGCGGCGGCGTGCTCGTCGACGCCGGTTGTGGAACCGACGACGAGAACGTCTACGCCATCGGCGAGGTCGCCGCCGTCGAAGGCCGCTGCTACGGCCTCGTCGCCCCCGGTTACTCGACCGCCGAGATGGTCGCCGACCGTCTGCTCGGCGGGACGTCGGAGTTCCCCGGTGCCGACCTGTCCACGAAGCTGAAGCTCCTCGGCGTCGACGTGGCCAGCTTCGGGGATGCGTTCGGCACCACTGAGAACGCGCTGGAGATCACCTACCACGACGCGGTCGCCGGCCGGTACGCGAAGATCGTCGTCAGCGACGACGCGAAGACGCTGCTCGGCGGAATCCTGGTCGGCGACGCATCGGCCTACGCGATGCTCAAGCCGATGGTCGGCCGGGAGATCCCGGGCGACCCGGCGGCCCTCATCGCACCCGAGGGCGGCGCTGCGGTGGGTATGGACGCACTGCCCGACGACGCGGAGATCTGCTCGTGCAACGGCGTCTCGAAGGGTGCCATCTGCTCGGCGATCGCCGACGGCGCGTGCGACATCGCCGCGGTCAAGGGCTGCACCTCGGCCGGCACCACCTGCGGTGGCTGCCTGCCCAGCATCAAGCAACTGCTCGCCGCGTCCGGGGTCGAACTGAGCAAGTCGCTGTGCGACCACTTCACCCAGTCGCGCGCCGAGCTGTTCGAGATCGTCGCGGTGACCGGTATCCGCACGTTCTCCGAACTCGTCGACCGGTACGGCAGCGGGCAGGGTTGCGAGATCTGCAAGCCGACGGTCGCGTCGATCCTCGCGTCGACCTCCAGCGACCACATCCTCGAGGGCGAGCAGGCCGCGCTGCAGGACACCAACGACCACTTCCTGGCGAACATGCAGAAGAACGGCTCGTACTCGGTCGTGCCGCGGATGCCCGGTGGCGAGGTCACGCCCGAGCAGCTGATCGTGATCGGTGAGATCGCGCGCGACTTCGGGCTGTACACCAAGGTGACCGGTGGGCAGCGGATCGACCTGTTCGGTGCGCGCGTCGATCAGTTGCCCGAGATCTGGCGGCGCCTCGTCGACGCCGGGATGGAGTCGGGGCAGGCGTACGGCAAGAGCCTGCGGACGGTGAAGAGTTGCGTCGGTTCGACGTGGTGCCGGTACGGCGTGCAGGACTCGGTCGGCATGGCCGTGCTCCTGGAGAAGCGGTACCGCGGACTGCGCTCACCCCACAAGATCAAGTTCGGGGTCTCGGGATGTGCCCGCGAGTGCGCCGAGGCGAGGGGCAAGGACGTCGGCGTCATCGCCACCGAGCACGGCTGGAACCTCTACGTCGGCGGCAACGGCGGCCAGAGCCCGAAGCATGCGGTGCTGCTCGCCAGCGGAGTGGATGACGAGACCCTCGTCGCCTACATTGATCGGTACCTCATGTTCTACATCCGAACCGCCGATCGACTGCAGCGCACGGCGCCGTGGCTGGAGTCGCTCGAAGGTGGTCTCGACCATCTGAAGGACGTGGTGTGTGAGGACAGCCTGGGGCTCGCCGCCGAACTCGAGGAGGCGATGGCCCGCCACGTCGGCGGTTACCAGGACGAGTGGGCCGCGGTGCTCGCGGACGAGGACAAGCTGAAGCGGTTCGTCTCGTTCGTGAATGCGCCCGATGTCGTCGACCCGACGATCCGGTTCTCCGAGTACGAGCGCAAGGCGCCGGTGCTGCTCGACATGCCGGCGGTCCGTCCGGGTGCGACCGCTCCGTCGGGCCCCGATGGAGTGAGCGAGCGACCGGTGAGAGAAGGAGTGCCCACATGACCATCGCGCCAGGGGAGGCCGACACCATGTCCGCAGAGACGACACCCACCGGCGCCGCCACGGAGTGTGAGGGGAGCTGGGTGCGCGCTTGTTTGATCGACGACCTGATCGTCGGTCGCGGCGTCGCCGTGCTGGGTCCCGAGGGTGTGCAGGCCGCGCTGTTCCGTCTGCCCGCCGCCGAGTCCGATCGCGAGGCGGCGCCCGGGCGCTCCCGCCTGTACGCGATCGGCAACATCGATCCGTTCGGTCGCGCCGCGGTCCTCTCCCGGGGACTCACCGGCGACCGCGGGGGCGAACCCACCGTCGCCTCGCCGCTGGGTAAACAGGTCTTCGCGCTGCGCACCGGGATCTGCCTGGACGACGAGACGGTGTCGGTCCCCAGCTACGGTGTGCGGGTGGTCAACCGCATCGTCGAGGTGTTCTTCCCGGCGTGAACACCATGACCCCCGCCGGTGCAGACCCTGCCGGCGCAACCTCACCGGACCCCGACCCGTTGCCGCTCGCCGGTTTCACGATCGGGATCACCGCCGCGCGTCGCGCCGAGGAGTTCGCGGTACTGCTGGAACGACGCGGTGCCGAGGTGATGCAGGCCCCGACCATCCGCATCCTGCCGCTGGTCGACGACACCGAACTCGAGCGGGTGACCGAGGAACTCATCGCCCACCCGCCCGAGGTGATGGTCGCCACGACCGGTATCGGCTTCCGCGGGTGGGTCGAGGCCGCCGACGGGTGGGGTAACGCCGAGGCCGTCCTACGGGCGCTGTCCGATAGCCGGCTGATCGCACGCGGCCCGAAGGCCAAGGGCGCGATCCGGGCGGCGGGGCTGCGCGAGGAGTGGTCGCCGGAGAGCGAGTCCTCCTCGGAGGTCCTCGACCGGCTGCTGGAAGAGGGCGTCGACGGCGTCCGGATCGCGGTGCAGTTGCACGGTGCCACCAGCGAGTGGGAACCGCTGCCGGACTTCTGCACGGTGCTGCGCGCCGCCGGTGCCGAGGTGGTGGCGATCCCGGTGTACCGCTGGCACATGCACCCCGACGTGGCGCGCATCGACAAGATGATCGGCGCGGTGCTCCGCGGCGATCTCGACGCGATCACCTTCACCAGCGCTCCGGCGGCGGCGTCGATCCTGACCCGTGCCAAAGAACTCGGCAAGCTGCAGCAGTTCATCCACGCACTGCGGACCGCGGTACCGGTCATGTGCGTGGGCTCGGTGACCGCCAGTCCGCTGGAGGCGCTGCAGATCCCGACGATCTACCCGCGCCGGTTCCGTCTCGGCGCGCTCGCGCGCCTGATCACCGACGAACTGCCGCGGCGGAGCCACCTGCTGCGGGTCGCCGGGCACGACACCGCCATCCGCGGCCAGGCGGTCGTGGTCGACGGTGAGCTCCGGGAGATGTCGGCGACGAGTCTGCTCCTGCTCAAACTGTTGGCCCGCAACCCCGGTCGCGTGGTCTCGCGGCAGGAGTTGCTCGCCGGTCTGCCCGGCGACAGCTCCGACACCCATGCGGTCGAGGTCGCCGTCGCGCGACTCCGTGCCGCACTGGGGGATTCGAAGATGGTACAAACCGTCGTCAAGCGTGGTTACCGGCTCGCGGTCGACCTCGAGTACGACGCCGAAGACGAGTGAGAAGGAAGCGAGAACACATGCACGACAACCATGTACGGCTTCCGCACGGTGACCGGTTGCAGGGGTACAGCCCCGTCCTGGTCGCGCACGGGACCCGCAACCCGCACGGGGTCAACGTGATCGCAGAGATCGCCGAGGCCGTCAGCGCCCGCATCGGGCTCACCCGCACCGCATTCGTCGACGTCCTCGGACCGACGCCGAGCGAGGTCATCGCCGACCTGGAACGTCCGGCGGTGCTGGTGCCCGCGTTCCTCGCCTCGGGCTACCACGTCCGCAAGGACCTGCCCGAACACGTCGCGGCCGCCGGCCGGGCGGACACCGTCGTCACCCGGGCGCTGGGTCCCGATCCGGCCATCGCCTCGGTCGCCCGACTCCGGCTGGCCGAAGCGGGCTGGGAACCGGGCGACGCGGTCGTGCTCGCCGCCGCCGGGTCGTCGGACGAGAGTGCCTGCGGGCAGGTTCATCTGGCCGCCCGGCAGCTGGAATCGCTGATCGGCGGACGGGTCGAGGTCGGGTTCATCACGACCGCGACCCCCACTGTGCCCGAGGCGGTCGAGCGGGCCCGGCGCACGGGACGGCGGGTCGTGATCGCCAGCCACCTCCTCGCCCCGGGCCTGTTCCATCAGCGCCTGAGCACCTACGGCGCGGACGCGGTCGCCGCACCCCTGGGGCCGGACCCCAGGATCGTCGACCTGATCGTCACGCGGATGCGTGCGGCCATCAGTCCGTACCGACGTGTGCCGGTCCCGCGCCACGTCTGAGCTGCCCCGCAAACCCACCCTTTTTCGGCATATCCAGCACCCTCCAAGGGGGTGGGTATGCCGARAAMRGGTGGGTTTGCGGGTCGGTCACGTGGCGGGGTCCCACCGGCACTCGCGCAGTCGGATTCGCCCGTCGGTGACCGGAACACCCTCCGCCCGCAGCCGTTCCAGCTGACGAGTCGCGAGATGCGGCGCCGGCCGGCCGCCGGCGGGCACCACACGGTGCCAGGGCAGGTCGGCCGAATCGGTCCGCATGATCCAGCCGACGATCCGCGGGCTCGACAACCCGGCCGCGGCGGCCAGGTCGCCGTAAGTGCTCACCTGGCCGGCCGGAATGGCCGACACGAGTGCGCGGACCTGTTCGACCTGCTCCTCGGTGATGGCTGCCATCGTCGCCTCGACAGATGTCGTCGCTACAGCAGCGATCGGACCAGCGCGGCCGCGAGCCCGGGCTCGAGGAACGGCACCATGTGGCCGCAGTCGGCATGGTGGACGGTGACCTCGTCGCTGCGCTCGCTCGCGCACGCATCGAGGAAGGCCGGCCGCACGAACGGGGGCTGGACCTGGTCGGCGACCACCACGTGGGTGGGCACACCTGGCGGCGGAAGCACTGCGGGCCTTGCCATCTCGCTCCACGACGCCGCTGCGGCGGGTGCGCTCACCCGCCAGCCGACCCGGCCGCGCGGCCGGGGGACGAGGTGTTCGGCGAGTTCGGCCTCCATGAGCTGGTCGGGAACGGCGGCCCAGCCCTCCGCACGTTTCGCGGCGCGGGCGGTGTCGGCATCCGCGTAGTCCCAGTTGTCGAGACTGTCGGTGGCCACGTCGAGCGCGAATTCGGGGTCGAGGCCCTGCGCGGGGTCGAGCAGCACCAGCCCCTTCACCGCATCCGGGCGGCGGTTGGCCAGGTGCAACGCCAGCGCGCCACCGAACGAGTGACCCACGACGACCACCGGATGCTCATCGGCGGGGATGTGTTCGTCGATCACCGCGGACAACGCCCGCACCTGGTGCTCGATGCTCCATGGCGGTCGCCACGGGGACCGGCCGTGACCGATCAGATCCGGCGCGACGAGGCGCACGCCGGGGAGGTGATCGGTCAGCGCTGCCCAGCGGCGGCCGTGCCCGGTGAGTCCGTGGATCGCGAGAACCGCAGGACCGCTGCCGAAGACATGCGTGTTGAGAGCTGTCACCCGTCCATCCTGCCGTACGCCGCGCGGCGGACTCTGACACAGGTCGCGGGGACACAGGTCGCGGGCACGGCCGACGAGGCCGTCGGTGGGCCGTGATTCGATGGGTGCATGAGTCGGAAACCGGGTGCCCAGACCCCGCGGAGCGCGCTGCGTGCGCGACTCGTCGCGGCCCCCGACCCGACGGACCGGACCCGGTACTGGCCACCGTCGGTGGCGCAGGTGATCGACCCGCCCACGAGTCGGCCGGCGGACGAGGAGCAGGCGTGGCGCCCGGTGCGGGTGCACGGCGGCCCCGGGAGCGGAAAGACCGCGCTGATCGTCGACGCCGCGGTCGCCCGCCTGCTCGACCCCGCCACCGATCCGGAGTCGGTCCTCGTCCTGGCGTCGAGCCGACGCGCCGCCGTCGCGCTCCGGGAGGAGATCACCCGGCGCGTCCTGTCCGCGGGCTCGAGCGGTCGCCGGGTGCTCGGCGGTGCGCTGCGCGAGCCACTGGTGCGGACCGTGCACTCCTACGCCTTCGCGATCCTCCGCTTACAGGCGCAGGCCCACAACAATCCGCCGCCGCGCCTCATCACGGGGTCCGAACAGGATGTCGTCCTGCGTGAACTGCTCGCCGGTGACATCGAGGACGGCGCCGGGTACTGGCCTGCCCACCTACGGCCCGCGCTGGGCACCGACGGGTTCGCCCAGGCGTTGCGCGACCTGATGATGCGCGCCGCCGAACGCGGGGTGGGTCCGGAAGAGCTTGCCGCGCTGGGGCGTACGCACAAACGACCGGAGTGGGCCGCGGCCGCCCGGGCCTACGCGCAGTACGAGCAGAACATGCTGCTGCGCGGGGCGGTCGGGCTCGAGACCCCGGGGGCCTCGGCGCCCGCGGTCGACGCGGCCGAGTTGATCGGGTCGGCCCTGTCGGCCTTCGCCACCGATCCCGACCTGCTGAGCGGCGAGCGCCGTCGTATCCGACATCTGCTGGTCGATGACGCGCAGCATCTCGACCCGCAGGCGGCGCAGCTCATCACGCTGGTCGGCACCGGAACCCTCTCGACGATCATCGCCGCCGACACCGACCAGTCCGTGTTCGGATTCCGGGGTGCGAGTCCGCGATTCGCGGACGGGCTGGCCGAACCGGGCAGCCCGTTCGACATCCTGCTGGAACACGATCACCGCGCCCGGCCCGAGCTGTCCCGCCTCGGGCGCGCGATCGCCGCCCGGCTGCCCGGCGCTCGCCCGCACCCGTATCCCGACCCGGTGACGGATTCGGCCGACGCCGACCCGGGCGCTGCCGATGGGGGAGGCGCGGCCGCGGTGCGCGTGTACGGGTCTGCCGCGAAAGAGGCCACCGCCATCGCCGACCTCCTGCGGCGTGCGCATCTGTTCGACGGGGTCCCGTGGTCGCAGATGGCGGTCGTCGTCCGGTCGGTGTCCCTGGCCCTGCCGCCGCTCCGACGCGCCTTCCGGTCCGCGGGCGTACCCCTGACGACGCCCGCGAGCGACCTGCCCCTGCATCGGCAACGAGCCGTCATCGGACTGATGCTGGTGCTGCGCGCCGTCGCCGCGCGGGCGGCCGCGGAAACAGGTACCGACCTGTCCGACCCCGACCCCACCGACTCTGCCACCACCGACCTTTTCACCACCGAGGACACGCTCACGTTGCTGTCCGGTCCGATCGGGGCCGCCGACCCGGGCTCGATGCGCCGTCTCCGACGCGGTGTGCGGCGTCTCGACGATGCCGACGAACCAGCGGGACAACCGGATTCGCTCACGTCGCTGACCCGCGCCATCCTCGACCCCGAGGTCGGCGCGCGCTATCGCCGACGGCTCACCGAGACCGAGGCGGCGCCGCTGGCCCGCGTGCTGGACGTCGTCGGTGCGGCCCAGCGGGTCCATGACGCGCGCCGCGGGATCGAGGAGACCCTGTGGGCGGCGTGGCAGGCCACGGGACTCGAGCGGCGGTGGGCGGCATCGGCGGTCCGCGGCGGCCCGGCCGGTGAGCAGGCCGACCGCGACCTCGACGCGGTCATGGCGATGTTCGAATCCGCCGCGGATTTCACCGACACGCTGCCCGCGGCCGGGCCCGCCGGATTCGTGCACTACCTGTCCCAGTTGCAGATCCCGCGCGACAGCCGAACAGCCACCGCCGCAACCGAGTCGGTGACCGTGCTGTCCGCGCACGCCGCGGTGGGGCGGGAATGGGAGGTCGTCGCCGTCGCCGGGGTCCAGGACGGACTGTGGCCGTCGCTGCGCAGCCGGGGTGGCGTTCTCGCCACCGGGCAACTCGTCGACCTCCTCGACGGCATGGCCGCCGACGCCGTGGACACCGTCGCCCGTGGGGCGACGGCACTCGCCGACGAGCGTCGGCTCTTCCTCGTCGCCTGCACCAGGGCCCGCAACCGGCTGCTCGTGACCGCGGTCGAGGACGGCAGCGGGGACGCCTCGCCGTCGCGGTTCATCACCGAGCTCGCAGATCTGGTGGGGGACACCGACGATCCGGCCGAGTCGGCCCGCGCCGAGGTACGGCTCGATCCAGGCGTCGACCGGGTGCTCTCGTTGCCGTCCCTCGTCGCGACACTGCGGTCGGCGGTGATCGCCGGCGTCGATGAACCCGATGCACCCCGGACGAAGGCCGCGGCGCGTCTGCTGGCCGAGCTCGCCGACTCCGACATCCCGGGTGCCCACCCGCGCGACTGGTTCGGGCTCGCCGCACCCAGCACCGACGATCCGCTGTGGACGCCGGAGTCGGGGGCGCTGACGCTCTCACCGTCGAATGTCGATGCACTGACCCGCTGTTCGCTGCGGTGGGTGCTCGAACGCAACGGCGGCCGCGACGGCGACGGCACCCCCGCGCTGACCGGCAGTCTCGTGCACACGCTCGTCCAGGCGGTGGCAGGCCAGCTCGACCCGGCCGAGGTGACGGCGGCGCTGCGCGGCATCTGGGAACGGGTCGACACCGGGGCGGGCTGGTACTCGGCTCGCGAACTCGAACGGGCCGAGGGCATGCTGGGGCACTTCCGGGAGTGGCTGCGCATCTCGCGTGCCGATCTCGAGGAGGTGGGCGTCGAATTGCCGATCGACGCAACCATTCCCGCGGCTTCGGGGCCGGATTCCGATGAGCCCGCGGTCCGTCTGCGCGGGCGTGTCGACCGCCTCGAGACCGATGGCGCCGGCCGGCCGGTCGTCGTCGACGTGAAGACCTCGAAGAACCCCATCACCAAGGCCGACGCCGACGAGCACGCGCAGATGGCGGCCTATCAGGTGGCGCTGGCGCACGGCGGCGTGCCCCAGTTCGGCGACGCCGCGCCGGGCGGCGCCCGACTGGTCTACGTGTCGACCGCGAACCGTAATTCCGGTGCGGCCGAGCGTGTTCAGTCGCCGCTCACGCCGGAGCTGCTCGACGAGTGGATCGGGGTGGTGCGTCGCGCGGCCCGCGCGAGTATCGGTCCGACGTACAGCGCGACGCCCAACCCGGGCTGTGTGCACTGCAACCTCACCACCAGCTGTCCGGCCCAGATCCCGGGGAAGGCGGTGACCGATGACTGACCTGCAGGATCGGACCGAACGGCCGATGGTCGGGGCGAAGTCACTGGCCGCGGCGCTGGGTCTGCCCGACCCCACGCCCGAGCAGGTGGCGGTGATCGAGGCGCCCATGGAGCCGATGCTCGTCGTCGCCGGGGCCGGAGCCGGCAAGACCGAGACGATGGCCTCGCGCGTGGTGTGGCTGGTGGCCAACCAGCTCGTGGCCCCCGACGAGATCCTCGGGCTCACGTTCACGCGCAAGGCCGCGAGCGAACTCGGCGCCCGCATCCGGCGTCGGCTCTCGATGCTTGCCGGGTCGCCGGCGCTGCGGAACTGGGATCCCGACGGCGCGTTGGCCGCCCGCCTGCGCGGCGCCGACCCCGAGGTGAGCACCTATCACGCCTACGCCGGCCGGTTGATCGCCGACTACGGGCTGCTGCTGCCGGTGGAACCGTCGTCGACGCTGCTCACCGAGACCGAGCTCTGGCAGCTCGCGTTCTCCCTCGTCTCCGCGTGGCCGGGCGAACTGAACACCAAGAAGGTGCCGGCGAGTGTCACCGAGGCGGTGCTCAAGCTGTACGGCGAGATGTCCGAGCACCTCGTCGACATCGCCGACCTCGCGCAGGCGGGTTCGACGCTGTACGAACTCGTCGACACCCTCCCGAAGGGCCCCAAGCAGCGTGACAAACCGACCCAGGCGCTGCTGAAGGTCCAGGAGGTCATCGACGAACGTCGCGAGCTGATCCCGATGGTCATCGCGCTGGGCGAGACGATGCGCGCCCAGTCCGCGCTCGACTTCGGCAGCCAGATGTCGCTGGCGGCACGGCTGGTGGTGTCCAATCCCGAGGTCGTGACCGCCGAGCGCACCGCCTTCCGCGCGGTTCTCCTCGACGAGTACCAGGACACCGGCCACTCGCAACGGGTGTTGCTGTCGACCCTGTTCGGCGGGCACGGCCGTGCGCCGGTCGCGGTCACCTCGGTCGGCGACCCCATCCAGTCCATCTACGGGTGGCGTGGCGCCTCGGCGGCCAACCTGCCGCGGTTCGCGCGCGACTTCCCACGACCCGACGGGACCCCGGCCCGGCGCCTCGAACTGCTCACCAGCTGGCGCAACTCGGCCCAGGGGTTGCGGCTGGCGAATCAGATCTCCGCGGAGCTCCGACGCCGCGGTATCCCGGTCAGTGTGCTCCGGCCGCGTCCCGATGCCCCGCACGGAACGGCGTCGATCGCTCTGACCGAAACGGTTCTGGACGAACGGAACTGGATCGCCGACGCCATCGAGGAACGATACCGGGCAGCCGAGGCCGCGGACGTCGCGCCGCCGACGACTGCGATCCTGGTGCGCCGCAACGAGGATTCGGCTCCGCTGGCCGCCGAGCTCGAGAGTCGGGGCATCCCCACCGAGGTGGTCGGCATCGGCGGGCTGCTGCACGTCCCGGAGATCGAGGACATCGTCGCGACCCTGCGCGTGATGGCCGACCCGATGGCCGGGACCGCGGTCATGCGTCTGCTCACCGGGGCCCGCTGGCGGCTCGGCGCCAAGGACCTCGCCGCGCTCTGGCGTCGGGCCACCAACCTGGCGGCGGAGAGTTTCGCCGAGGCGGGCGGGGTGGTCACCAGCAGGGAAGCGCTCGACGCCGCACTCGACGCGGTGCTGCCCACCGAGATCGTCGACCGGGCGGGCATCGCCGACGCCGTCGTCGACCCGGGCGAACCCACCGACTACAGCCCCGAGGGTTACGCCCGCATCCGGGCGTTCGGTGCGCAGTTGGAGTCACTGCGCCGTCGCATCGGACAACCGCTGCCCGAACTCGTCGCCGACGTGGAGAACACGATCGGGGTCGGCGTCGAGGCGCAGATCCGGGCGCGCCGCATGCGGGGTGCGATCACCGGACGCGAACACCTCGACGCCTTCGCCGACTACGTCAGTCATTACGCCGATCGTCCGGGAGCGAATCTGCCTGGACTGCTCGCTTTCCTGGACGCTGCCGAGACCATCGAGAAGGGTCTCGAACCGGGCCGCATCGAGGTGGCCGAACAGCGGGTGCAGATCCTCACCGTGCATGCGGCCAAGGGCCTGGAATGGGATGTCGTCGCGATCCCGCACCTGGCGAAGGGGATCTTCCCCAGCGCCAAGGCCGACACCACATGGTTGGGCAGTGCGCGCGAACTCCCGGCGGACCTGCGCGGCGATCTGGCGATCCCGGCCGAGGCGGCCGACGGTGCGCCGGAGGGGTTCCCGATCCTGAAGATCGACACCGTGGCCGACCGCAAGCAGCTCGAGGACGCCCTGACCGACCACAAGGCCGCGATCGGCGAACGGCGACTCGAGGAGGATCGCCGGTTGCTCTATGTGGCGCTCACCCGCGCCCGGCACGACCTGCTGATCTCGGCGCACCACTGGTCGGAGACCGGCGACAAGCCGCGCGGCGGTTCGGATTTCTTCGACGAGTTGATGACCGGCATCGATGAGGCGATCGCCGACCCGAGCGTCGACTCGACCGGTCTGTCGATCGCGGTGCGTACGCCACCGCCCGAGCCGGACAGCCCGAATCCGTTGGCCGAACGCGCGATCGCGGCGCCGTGGCCGCGCGATCCGCTCGCCGGCCGCCGCGACTCGGTACAGCGGGCGGCCGATCTGGTCGCCGACGCCATCGCCGGCCGCGCGGCACCCGCGCTGTTCGACACACCTGCTGCCCAGTCCGGCCCCGCCGACGCCGAGACCCCCGCAACGCCACCGGCCGACCCCGCAGACGAGATCGGGGCGTGGGAGGCCGAGGTGTCGGCCCTGCTCGCCGAGCACCATCAGGCCAACCAGGCGCTCGTCGAGGTGTCGTTGCCGACCCATCTGTCCGTCAGCCAGCTGGTCGAACTCGACGCCGACGAGGCCGAGTTCGCTCGCCGGCTCCGCCGGCCCACCCCGTTCCGGCCCAACCCGATGGCCCGGCGCGGCACCGCGTTCCACGCCTGGGTGGAACGCTGGTTCGGGGCGACACGGCTCCTCGACATCGACGAACTGCCCGGCGCCGCCGACGCGACCGCGAGCCCGGACGCCGATCTCGAGGAACTGCGGGCCGCGTTCCTCTCCTCGCCGTGGGCGAATCGCAGCCCGACCGAGGTGGAGGTGCCCTTCGAGACCGTCATCGGCGGGATCGTCGTGCGCGGACGGATCGACGCGGTGTTCGCCGAGAAGGACGGTTCGTGGACGGTCGTGGACTGGAAGACCGGTGTCATCCCCGAACCCGCCCGCCGGGAATCACTCTTCATCCAGCTGGCCGCGTACCGCCTGGCGTGGGCGCAGCTGGCCGGGGTGGAGCCGACCAAGGTCCGCGCCGCGTTCCACTATGTGCGCGACGGGCACACCCTGGAGGCCGACGACCTGCCCGACGAGGCGACCCTCGCCGCGAAGCTGGCCCGCTGAGCGCGCCGGTGCCCCGGGACAGCTCCCGCCACATGCCTTGTGATGCCCCGAGGTGGGCTACATTGCAGCGTGTGAGCGAACTCGACGTGCGCGTGCGTGCCGGTGGCTAACCGTCTGCGCCGACGCTTCGGCGGTACCGAGCTGGCCAACCGGCCCGACCACGCACTGGTCGGCGTCGTCCGCATCCCCGAACTCCAGCAGAGCCCGAGCCGGGCGATCGGTCGGCGCGTCTTCTGGGCGACCCTGGCCCTGTTGTTCACCTCGGTCGTGGTCTGGCTGGATCGCGCCGGCTATCGCGATGCCCAGGACAACGAGTTGTCGTACCTGGACGCGCTCTACTACTCCGCGGTGACCCTTTCCACGACCGGCTACGGCGACATCACACCGATCACCCCGTTCGCCCGTTTCATCAACCTCGTCATCATCACGCCGTTGCGCGTGCTGTTCCTGATCGTGCTGATCGGTACCACCCTCGAGGTGCTCACCGAACGGTCGCGCCAGGCGCTCAAGATCCAGCGTTGGAGGAATACCGTGCGCAATCACACCGTGGTCATCGGCTACGGCACCAAGGGCCGCACCGCGGTGGACGCCATGCGGGGCGACGGCATCAAGCCCTCCGAGATCGTCGTCGTCGACGCGGACGCCACCGTGCTCGAGGCAGCCGCCTCCGACGGGCTGGTCACCGTGCGCGGCGACGCCACCAAGTCGGATGTGCTCCGCCTCGCCGGTGTCGCGCACGCCGCCAGCATCGTCGTCGCCACCAGCCGCGACGACACGGCAGTCCTCGCCACGCTCACCGCCCGCGAACTCAATCCACGGGCGAAGATCGTCGCGTCGATCCGGGAGTCGGAGAACACCCACCTGATGCGCCAGTCCGGCGCCAACTCGGTGGTGGTGTCGTCGGAGACCGCCGGCCGCCTCCTCGGGATCGCGACGATGACCCCGTCGGTGGTCGAGGTGATCGAGGACCTCCTGACCCCGGATGCCGGCTACGCCATCGCCGAGCGCGAGGTCGACCCGACCGAGACCGGCGGATCGCCCGCCCACACCCGCGACATCGTCCTGGGTGTTGTGCGGAACGGTGTGCTGCACCGCGTCGACGACAGCGAGGTCGAACAGATCGAAGTCGGTGACCGGCTGCTGTACGTCCGCACCAACCCCAACGACGACTGATCGTTCCGTCATCGAGAAAGGCCGTGTCACCGTGCATTTCGACATGCCCCAGCCGCCGCTGCTGTCGCGGGCGGTGTTCGACCGGGCGGACGCGATCCGCGACGACGTCGAGCGGATGGCCGCCGGCTGGCCGACGGCCAAGGTGCTGTTGATCGACGCGGCCGGCCGCTACCCGGTCACCGATTCCGGTGCGCTGCACTGGGTTGCGGCTCCGACCGTGGCCGAGGCGCCGCCGGGGGATGCGGTGATCCTCGGCTTCGACGGGTCGGGCGGCGCCGGTGGAGCCGACCTGTGGACGCGCCGGGTGGACCACATCGACGGACCGACCGATGACGCCCGACGCGGTGCGACGCGACTGTCCGCCGACGAGGCGGGGCTCCTCGCGACCGCCCTGGGAATCCTGAACTGGCATGCGACCGCGAGTCATTCACCGGTCGACGGTTCCGTCACCCGGCCGGCCCGCGGTGGTTGGGTCCGGCGCAGTGTGGATTCCGGCCGCGACGAGTTCCCGCGGACCGACCCGGCGATCATCACCGTCGTCCACGACGGCGCCGATCGCATCCTGCTCGGCCGCCAGTCGGTGTGGCCGCAGGGTTGGTATTCGACGCTGGCCGGCTTCGTCGAGCCGGGGGAGTCGCTCGAACAGTGCGTCCTGCGCGAGGTGTACGAAGAGGTCGGGATCGTGGTGCGGGAACCGCGCTACCTCGGCAGTCAGCCGTGGCCGTTCCCGCGGTCGCTGATGCTGGGATTCGCCGCACTCGGCGACCCGGCCGACGAGTTGGCGTTCCTCGACGGCGAGATCGGCGATGCGCAGTGGTTCCATCGCGACGAGGTCCGGGCGGCGCTGGCCCGGGGCGACGGCTGGTCCCGCGCCGAGGCGCCGGGTTCCGACGACGCCGACCGTCTGCGCCTCCCCGGATCGATCTCCATCGCTCGTTCGATGATCGAGGCCTGGGCGGCCGGATAGACCGGCCGCCGTCGCGCTGGACTCATCGCCGGCCGACCGGACTCAGACGCCCAGCTTCGCCTTCACGTCGGCGATCGACGGGTTGGTGGCGGTGGTGCCGTCGGCGTAGAGGACGGTCGGGACGACATGGTTGCCGCCGTTCACGCTGCCCACGAACTCGGCGGCGTCCGGGTTCAGCTCGATGTCGATCTCCTGCCAGCTGATACCGCTGCTCTTGAGGCCGCGCTTGAGGCGCGCGCAGAAGCCGCACCACGACGTGGTGTACATGGTCAGCTCACCGGAGTCGGAGGTGCGGGCGCCGGCCTCGTCGTCGATCACGTTGCTCATGGGTCCCATAACACCATGTCCGGGCCTGCTGTTCCCGTCCGCGTTGTTCGCCTGCCGGCGGCGTCGGTGGTTGGTGACATAGTGGACGCCGTGCCTCATCCGACTTCTGCCGCGAAACCCGAGTCCCCGCGTCGTGCTGCGGTGTCGGCGAGTGGCGGCGCGGTCGAGGGACTCGATCCCGAGCAGAGCGCCGCAGTCCTGGCGCCGCGCGGACCGGTGTGTGTGCTGGCCGGGGCGGGCACGGGCAAGACCCGGACCATCACCAGGCGCATCGCCCACCTCGTCGACACCGGCCAGGTCAATCCCGGCCAGGTCCTGGCGGTCACCTTCACCGCCCGCGCCGCCGGCGAGATGCGCACCCGCCTGCGCAGTCTCGGTGTCGGCGGTTCGGGGGGCAGCGTCGCGGCCCAGACCTTCCACGCGGCCGCCATGCGTCAGCTGCGGTACTTCTGGCCGCGTGCCTTCGGTGACGCCCGGTGGGAGCTCCTGGACAACAAGTTCCCGCTCATCTCGCGGGCGGCTCGCCGCTCGGGCCTCGACACCTCGACCGACACATTGCGAGACCTGTCGTCGGAGATCGAGTGGGCCAAGGCCTCGCTGATCTCACCGGAAAACTACGTCGAGGCGGTCGGCCGACTCGGCCGCGAGTCTCCGGCACCGCCGCCGAAGGTCGCGGCCGTGTACGGGCACTACGAGGACGCCAAGGTCTCGCCCGACGGGGACCGGTTGCTCGATTTCGACGACATGCTCATCTACATGACCCAGATCCTCACCGTCGAACCGGGCGCCGCGGACGAATTCCGTTCGCGGTACCGGTGTTTCGTCGTCGACGAGTATCAGGACGTGACGCCGGTGCAGCAGGGTCTGCTGGACGCCTGGCTCGGGGAACGCGACGACCTGACGGTCGTCGGTGACGCCAACCAGACGATCTACACGTTCACCGGTGCCTCGCCGAACCATCTCTTGGATTTCAGTCGCCGGTTCCCGGAGGCCACGGTCGTCCGTCTCGAGCGCGACTATCGGTCCACCCCGCAGGTCGTCGATCTGGCGAACCGCGTCATCGGTGCGGCCCGGGGGCGCATCGCGGGAACCCGCCTGCAGCTCATCGGACAGCGCCCGCCCGGGCCGGCGCCGCAGTTCGCCGAGTACGACGACGAGCCCGCCGCCKCGACGGCGATCGCCATCGAGATCAAACACCTCATCAGATCGGGGGTCGCGCCCGCCGAGATCGCGATCCTGTACCGCGTCAACGCACAGTCCGAGAACTACGAGCAGGCCCTGACCGAGGTGGGCATCCCGTACCAGGTGCGCGGCGGCGAGGCGTTCTTCGCGCGCACCGAGGTCCGGCAGGCCATGCGGCAGCTCGCGACGGTCGCTGGCCGCGAGGTCAGACCCGACGTGGAGATCCTCGACGTCGTGCGCGCGGTGCTGGGCGAGCTGGGTCTCAGCGAGGAGCAGCCGTCCGGTGCGCAGGCGCGCAGCCGGTGGGAATCACTGAAAGCGCTGGTCCAGTTGACCGAGGACATGGTCGCCGAGAACCCGGAACTGACGCTGCCGCAACTGTCGGCCGAACTCGCCGCCCGCGCCGAGGCGCGCCATCCCCCGACGGTGCAGGGCGTGACGCTGTCGTCGCTGCACGCGGCCAAGGGACTCGAGTGGGATGCGGTGTTCCTCGTCGGACTCACCGACGGGTCGCTGCCCATCAGCCAGGCGATCAAGGGCTCCTGGGAAGAGGTCGAGGAAGAGCGGCGACTGTTCTATGTCGGAGTCACGCGTGCCCGCGAGCACCTGCACCTGTCGTGGGCCCTGGCCCGCAACGAGGGCGGCCGTGCCCGGCGTCGCTCGCGGTTCCTCGCCGACCTCGTGCCCGACGACTCGCCCGCGTCGCCGATCGCGAAGGAGCGCGCGCCCCGCCGCGGACCGACCTGCCGGGTATGCGGTTCCCGGTTGATGGATTCGACCGCGACGCTGCTCGGTCGCTGCGCCGGGTGCCCGTCGGATCTGGACGAAGGACTGTTGGTCTCGCTCAAGGAGTGGCGTCGCGAGCGGGCCCAGGAGAAAAAGGTGCCGGCCTTCGTCGTCTTCTCCGACAAGACGCTCACCGCGATCGCCGAGCAACGACCGACCGATACCGCTGCGCTGGTGGCGATCTCGGGAATCGGGGCGAAGAAGGTCGACGAGTACGGCGCCGACATCATCGAACTCGTCAAAACCGCAGGTCAAAAATAGGTTGTGCGGGTTTCGGCCCAGCGTCTACTCTGAGTCCCGTCAGTACGGGGATGGGTTGTGTGCGTCCGTCACACCAGCCCGCCACAGTCACCGACGACCGACACGAACGCGGAAAGCCACGAGACCAGAAGGGAGTGGATCAGTGAACGGAATCACCGTGAGCCAGGCCGGCATCTGCCAGTCTGCGGCGAACCTGAGAGCAGCCGACACGCATGCGCCGAAATTGCATGCGCTGAAGCCGAATCAGCCCGCCATCGCGCGTACCGGTCGCACCCGCTCCTGGATGCCGGTCGCCCGAGCGTGCACGAGCTTTGCACGCCCGGTCGCCGTTCCGCCGGCGGTTCTGCACCTGGCAGCCGAAGCGCGCGTCGCGCGAATCGCACCGCCCGCAGCAGCAGTAGCACCCGCGCCGCGTCGGTTCCCCGTTCTGTTCCGAAGTTCCCGGAGTTAGATCTCCGAGACATTCCGGGCCACGGGCGAATCGCAGAGGCGACACCCGTGGCCCTCTTTTTCTGTCACCGAATCTCCACCCCGATCCAGGGGTCTCGGACACAGAGCCACATCGAGGACTCGGGTTCAACACCCCAAACGAGCAGATGTGGAGAAACCAATGACTGTCGAATGCGTCCTCGAGTCCTGTATGTCGGCGGACCGCGCAGCGACCGCCCGGCTCGACCTGCCCTGCCAGGTCGCCGACGCAGATCTGTGGTTCGCCGAAGACCCCCGTGACCTCGAGCGTGCCAAGGCCATGTGCGCCGAATGCCCGTTGCGGGCCCAGTGCCTGCAGGCCGCACTCGATCGATCCGAGCCCTGGGGGGTCTGGGGAGGCGAGATCTTCGAGCGCGGAGCCGTCATCGCACGCAAGCGTCCCCGCGGTCGCCCGCGTAAGAACGTTGCCTGACAACAAAACCGACGCCGCGAGCAGAAATGCTCGCGGCGTCGGTGTCGTGTCTGCGGGGTGGGGTCAGTCGCCCAGGCCGGGGACCCACTCCTCCATGATGGCCCGGTACGGGGCATGCGCCTCGAGCTGCGAGGCGATGCCGACGCAGCCCCCGAGCACGCGGAAGACCATCACGAAACGCTTGGGCACGTTCAGGTTTCGTGACGTCTTGTACACCTCGCCGCGAACATCGGTGGCCTTGCCCGCGGCCCGCTGCATCCACTTCCGGGTGAAGTGGAACGACTCGCTGTAGAGCGGATCGACGTAGGGACGCAGGTAGGCCTCGAGGTCGGCACTCGTCACCTTGCTCGCGTGGGACGGGCGGATGAACTCGGCGGAGATCATGAGTTCTTTGAGTTCGTCGTACTTCTTGTCCCGCGCCAGACGGAGAATCGGTCCGGTCTCGGGCGGGAGGCCTTCCGGATAGTGGCCGACCGCACCGAAGTCGAGTACGCCGAACCGCCCGTCGGTGGCCCGGAAGAAATTGCCCGGATGCGGATCGCCGTGGAGGAGTCCGACCCGGTACGGCGAGCTGACCTCGAATTCGGCCATCTTCGCGGCGGCGTCGTCGCGGGTCTGCTGGACCCCGGTCGTGATGATCTTCGACAGCGGGACGCCGTCGACCCACTCCGAGACGACGACCTTGGGTGCACTCGCGACGACCTTGGGGATGAGGAAGTCGGGATGGCCGTCGTAGGCCTTGGCGAAGGCGCGCTGATTGTCGGCCTCGCCGAGATAATCGAGTTCGGCCTCGGTCCGGTCGATGAGTTCGTCCATCATCGCCTTGACGTCGGTGCCGGGGGACAGGCGCTGCAGGAGTCCGGACATGCGGGACAGGGTCTTCAGATCGGCCTTCAATGCGTGGTCGGCCCCGGGGTACTGGACCTTGACCGCGACCTCACGGCCGTCCGACCAGATTCCCTTGTGTACCTGTCCGATCGACGCCGATGCCGCGGGCTCGTCGGAGAATTCCCGGAAACGCTCGCGCCACCGGGTGCCGAGCTGCTGGTCGAGCACCTTGTGGACCTTCGCGGCCGGCATGGGCGGGGCGTCGGCCTGCAACTTGGTGAGCGCTTCGCGGAACGGCTCGCCGAACTCGTCGGGGATCGCGGCTTCCATGATCGAGAGCGCCTGCCCGACCTTCATGGCGCCGCCCTTGAGTTCGCCGAGAACGGCGAACAGTTGTTCGGCGGACTTCTCCAGGAGCTCCTGGTTGACCTCGTCCTTGTCCCTGCCGACCATGCGCTTGCCGAAACCGGCCGCAGCCCGCCCGGCCATACCGATCGGAAGAGAGGCCAGTTTCGCGTTGCGGCGACCCTGTCCTTTGGTGATGTCGGTCATAGCATCCTTTCCGCGTCACACAATAGACGACCTGGCTTGCTGATCCGGTGCCGGACGACAATCGCAGGCCGGGTGCGGCGACCATTGTCTGATGTCCAGCCGCGTCGGGTCATCTCGGAACTCCAACACATGGTCGAGCAGCTGCGGATCGGGTCGCGGCTCCACATGCGGCCGGTCGCGTACGGCCTCCACCAATTGCTCGATCTGCGAGTGGGCCATCGCGGCGGTCATCGCCACCACCGCCGGGCTCGCCTGACCCGACGTCCGGATCAGCTGGACGGCCAGGGCCGGCCAGTCCGGGTCCGCGTCGGACCGGTGACGGTCCGCGCACATGAGGCAACTCGACAGTCCGGGGAGCACCAGCGGGCCGACGATGCCTACCCCGTCGCGGACCCGGACCAGCAGATGGGGGATCCGGGCCCGGGTCAGTGCGAACACCACCCGCGGATCGTGGACGACGAAGTCGGTCAGGATCACCAGGTCGGTGTCGACGGCATCGAGCGTCCCGTCGGGTAGCCGCCGCATCGTCCGTCGAGCTGACAAACCCATGCTGCGCAACGAGGTCGACAGCTGTTCGCTGATCGGCCCCTGGCCATGGATCAGGATGTGGAACTCCGCGGCCGTGGGCGGGCGGTCGACAACCGCTCGGCCGGCCGACACCAGACTGCTCAGGACCAGATCGAGGTCGTCGTCGTGAAGGCCGGCCCGTCGGGCGCGGCGAGAGAAGGTGTCCGCCGTGCACGGATCCTCCAACGATCGAAGCAGCCCGGCGACGGAATACGCCGACACCGAGGCGTCGAAGTCGAGGAGCAGGCTGTCGGCCGGATCGATGCCCACGCGGACCGAGTTGCCCGGCTGGACGATGACGGGCGTCCCCGGGAGCAGCCGCGGGACCGCGGGCGGAACAGCGCAGGGGGACACCGAGATGGCGCTGGAACTCGTCCGGGCTGGCGACATGCGGCAACTCTGCCAGCCGAACGCCGTCGCGGGCGCTCGGCGAGCAGGTTATCCACAGCATGGCGTGTTCCACCGGTGGTGTGGATTCCTACGATCCGCCTCGTGCCGAGTCGCCGCCGTCGTCGTTACGGGACTCGTCGGTGGCGTCGCGCGCCTTCTCCTCGGCGATCGTCTTCTCGAGCTGTGCGATCGGGTCGTCGAGGTCGTCGCCGCCCAGGAGCCGGTCGATGAAACCCGCAGGGTTGTCGAGGTCATCGGCATCCGGCAGCAGATCCGGGTGTGCCCACACGCTGTCCCTGGTCGCGACGTCGGTGGCCTCCAGCGCGCGGCGCCACAGCTCCGACGCCTCGCGGACCTTGCGGGGCCGAAGCTCGAGACCGACGAGGGTTGCGAATGTCTGCTCGGCCGGCCCGCCCGACGCGCGCCGGCGGCGCATGGTCTCGGTGAGTGCCACGGTACTCGGGATCCGGTCGCCGAGCGCTCGGGTCACGACCTGCTCCACCCAGCCCTCGATCAGGGCGAGGAGGGTCTCGAGACGGCCGAGGGCCGCTTTCTGCTCAGGTGTCGTGGTCGGCTCGAACGACGTCGACGAACTGATGATCTCCTCGAGTTTCGAAGGGTCGGAGAGCAATTGGGTCGGGTCGATCCCGGCGGTGGCGTCGGTGATACCGCTGAAATCGATACTGATGCCGCGGGCGTATTCCTCGACGGTGGTCAGCAACCGCTGACGCAGCCAGCCGACGTGAGTGAACAGGCGCACATGGGCGGCCTCGCGCGCGGCGAGGAAGACGATGATCTCCTGCGCCGGTTGTTCCAGACCCTCGGCGAACTTGGCGATCGCCTCGGGGAGCAGGACGGCGATCCCCTCGGGCGCCAGCGGCAGCCCGACGTCGGTCGACGTCAGCACCTCCTTCGCGAGCTGACCGAGCCCCTGGCCGAGCTGGGTGCCGAACGCCATGCCGCTCATCTGGGTCAGCATCCCGATCATCGGGCCGGCGAACTGGGCCGCCTCGGCGGGGAGGTTGTCCTGCCAAGTTCGGGCCAGCTGCTCTGCGACCGGGTCGCACAGACCCTTCCACGTGTCCATCGACTCCTCGAGCCATTGGACCGGTGTCCACGCCACCGTCTGGGTGACGCCGCTGGGAAAATTCGTCGCGTCGTCGAGCCAGACGTCGGCGAGCCGGACCGCGTCGGCCGAGGCCGAGATCTCCTTCTCGAGGATCGGGGTGAACGAACCGATCTGCTGGCGGGCGAGATTGGTCGCGACCGAGTAGTTCACCGGACCGTTTCCGCCGCCCGCCATGCCCGCGCCCATACCGCTGAACATGTTGCCCAGTTGCGAGAACATCTGGCCGATCATGTTGGGATCGAACTTCGAGGGGTCGAAGTCGCCGCCGGGACCGCCTCCCAACCCCTGCCCGCCCCCGAATCCGAACGGGTTGGCCCCGCCGAACGGGTTGCCACCGGGATTGTCGCCCGGCTTGTTCTTGTCACCGCTGTTCTTGTCGCGGTCGTCATCGCCGTCACCGGACGACGAGAAGCCGAAGGGCAGATCACTCATGGGTTCCACCGTACCGCCCGGTGAGGCCCGCAAACGGCGACGACTGTTCGCCCTGCGCGTAGTCGGCTCATGGTCGCCGGCGCATCCGACTCGTGGTCGCTGCGGGGCACTATCGTGTGCGGAATGAGTTCGAGCCCCCGATTCCGGAGAATCGCCGCGGCCGCGGTCTCCACCGTGGTTCTGCTGGCGTTGCTGGTGCTCGGCACGCAGGTGCAGGTGCCCTACGCCGCGCTCGGGCCCGGACCCACGCTCAACACCCTCGGCACGACGAAGGTGGAGGACGACGGGGCGGTGGTGGAGCGAAAGGTCGTGCAGATCGACGGTGCGCCGACCGATCCGACGACCGGCCACCTCAACCTCACCACCGTCTCGGTGCGGGACGGGATCTCGCTGTTCGACGCCCTGGGCATGTGGGTGTCGGGCACCTACTCGCTCACGCCGCGCGACCAGGTCTATCCGCCCGACCGCACCACCGAGCAGGTTCAGCAGGAGAACGCGCAGCAGATGACGGGGTCCGAGGAGAACGCGACGGTCGCCGCGCTCCGTTACCTCGATCGTCCCACCGCGTTGCGCATCGCGAGCGTCGCACCCGACGGGCCCGCGGTCGACGTGCTGCGCGCCGGCGACGAGGTCGTGGCGGCCGGCGGCGTGCCGGTGGAAACGGGTGAACAGCTGCGGAAGGTCGTCGGCGACAATCCGCCGGGGACCGTCCTGCCCATCGAGATCGTCCGCGCCGGTGCCCGGCAGACCGTGTCGGTGACCCTCGGCACACATCCGGCCGACTCCGAGGCCGGGTACCTGGGCGTCGTTCCGGAGGTGGTCGATGCCGATCCGCGCCTCGAGGTCACCTACAACGTGGGGGACATCGGGGGACCGTCGGCGGGGATGATGCTGGCACTCGCGGTCATCGACCAGCTGAGTCCCGGCGAGCTGACCTCCGGCAAGTTCATCGCGGGCACCGGCACGATCACCGATGAGGGGGTTGTCGGTCCCATCGGCGGGATCACGCACAAGACCCGGGCCGCCCGCGACGCCGGCGCGACGGTCTTCCTGGTCCCGGCCCGCAACTGTGCCGAGGCGGTCTCGGAGCGACCGGACGGATTGGAGCTGGTGAAGGTCGACACCCTCGAGGGCGCTGTCGACGCGCTGAACGCGGTCGGCGCGGGCCGTCCGGCGCCGAGCTGCTGAGGCTTGCCAGGACTGCCGCGTCAGCCCCGGTCGGACGACTCCGGTAGATCGGGAGCGAAGGTGTCGCGCAGCGCGGCCCGCAGTTCGAGTGCCAGTTGCGGGTGGGTCAGCAGTTCGGGTTCCCCGTCGGGTTCGGGTCGAAGACGCATCAGCGCGAGATCGGCGCCGGTGCGCAGCACCCCGACCACCAGCCGCGCAACCTCCTCGCCCGGATGGTGATCGCCGGTGTCGGTGACCTCGAAGCGGGGCGTCCGGTCGTCGTCGTCTTCGGGATCGGCGATGACGATCTCCATACTCACCGCCGCCCCGGCGACCTCCTCTGGCCAGACCGCCGAGGCGAGGAACTCGTCGAGGTCGTCGACGTCTTCCTCCACCGGGGTGAACACCGAACCGTCGTCGGCGATCACCTCGGGAAGCTGTGCGTGGAGGAGGGCGGTCGGCGCCAGCGCGAACACGGACGGTGACTGACCCCAGCCACGGGAGTCGAGGTGTTCCATGATCTCGTTCAACGCGCTGCCGAGATCGTCGGTGGAGAAGGCGCGTGGGGTCGTCGGGAGGTCGGGCACGTGCTCATCCTGCCCCGGATCGCGGTGCGACCGCGAGTCTGCGACGCCGCCAGGGAACCGCTGAGGTGTGGCGATCGTTGAGCGGGCGCCCCGAGTGAGTTGGTCACCCGGGTGGTGCCAGTACAGTGGGCACCACGCCCAGCAGGCACGTGTGCGCGGGTGGTGTCCGGATTGAGAGCTTTGGAGAGTGGGTCTGGTGGGCGTCCGAGGGCCGGCGGGAATGCCGACACTGTCACGCAGGAGCAAGATCATCATCGGGCTCGGCGTGGCCGTCCTGGTGCTGTTGCTCGTCGGGCCACGCCTGATCGGTCTCGCGACCGACTGGCTCTGGTTCTCCGACGTCGGGTATTCGAGCGTCTTCACCAAGGTGATCTGGACGCGCGTGATCCTCTTCCTGATCACGACGATCGTCGTCGGACTCATCATCTTCGGGGCGGTCTCCCTGGCGTACCGCAGTCGCCCGGTGTTCGTACCGACCGCGGGCCCGAACGATCCGCTCGCCCGGTACCGCACGGCCATCATGGGCAAGGTCCGCTGGTTCGCCATCGTTCCGGCGGTGATCATCGGCGCCCTGGCCGGTCTGGTCGCGCAGGGGTCCTGGGCGACCGTCCAGATGTTCCTGCACGGCCAGTCGTTCGGTCGGACAGACCCGCAGTTCAACCTCGACATCGGGTTCTACGCCTTCGACCTGCCGTTCTTCCGCTTCGTGCTCAACCTGCTGTTCGTCGTGGTCGTGGTGGCGTTCCTGGCGAACCTGGTCACGCACTACCTGTTCGGCGGTATCCGTCTGGGGCAAGGCGGTGGTTCGGTCACGACCGCGGCACGCATTCAGCTCGCGGTGCTGGCGGGCACCTTCCTACTGCTGAAAGCGGCCGCCTACTGGCTCGACCGGTACACTCTGCTGTCCAGTCAGCGGAAGGCCGAGATCTTCCCGGGGGCGAGTTACACCGACATCAACGCGGTGCTGCCGTCGAAGCTCATCCTGATGGCGATCGCGATCATCTGTGCGGTGGCGTTCTTCGCCGGGATCGTGCTCCGCGACCTGCGGGTGCCGGCACTGGCCACCGTCTTGATGTTGTTCTCCGCGTTGCTCATCGGGGTCGGCTGGCCGCTGACGATGGAGCAGTTCTCGGTCAAGCCGAATGCCGCGCAGAAGGAAGCCGAGTACATAGAACGCGCGATCACCTCGACCCGCGAGGCGTACGGCATCGGGCCGGACAAAGTCATCACCCAGCCGGGCTGGACCGCCGGGCCGGCAAACCCGGCGCTGGTGAACAGCGATGAACCGACGCTGTCGAACGTCCGGATCCTGGACCCGAATGTGGTGTCCCCGACGTTCATCCAGCAGCAGCAGCGCCAGAACTTCTACGGATTCCCGACGCAGCTGGCGGTCGACCGCTATCGCATCGACGGCGAGCTACGCGACTTCGTGGTGTCGGTGCGCGAGCTCGATCCGAGTCGCTACCTCGAAAACCAGCAGAACTGGCTGAACAAGCACCTCGTGTACACCCACGGCGACGGGTTCGTCGCCGCCCCGGCCAACCGGGTGAAGGAGTCGACGGACGTCAACAACGTCGACGGTGGCGGCGATCCGTTCTACTACGTCAGCGACACCTCGAACTACCAGACCGAGGAGTACAAGCGGGACGCCCCGATCAAGGTGTCACAGCCGCGGATCTACTTCGGCGAGCTGCTCGCGAAGATCGACCCGGATTACGCGATCGTCGGTTCCGACGACGGGCAGGCTCGGGAACACGACATCGGGGACGACAAGTACACCTACCAGGGGCCGGCGGGAGTCTCGCTCGGCAACTGGTTCTCCCGAGCCCTCTATGCCGGCAAATACGCCGAGCGGAACTTCCTGCTGTCGGGCGAGATCAACTCGGCATCGAAGATCATCTACAACCGCGATCCCCGGGACCGCGTCGAACAGGTCGCACCGTGGCTGACGGTCGATTCGAAGACGTACCCCGCGGTGATGGAGGACGGCTCGATCAAGTGGATCGTCGACGGTTACACCACCCTCGACGACTACCCGTACTCGCAGCCCACGTCGTTGCAGAGCGCGACCGCCGACGCCCAGGACCTCAACCCGGGGCAGACCGGTCGGACGCAGATCAACAAGACCGTGTCCTACGTGCGCAACTCGGTGAAGGCGACCGTCGATGCCTACACCGGCGAGGTCGAGCTGTATCAGTTCGACACCGATGACCCGGTGCTGAAGACGTGGATGGAGGTCTTCCCCGACACGGTCAAGTCCCGCGCAGACTTCGACGCGCAGACCTCCCTGCGGGATCACGTCCGCTACCCCGAGGACATCTTCAAGATCCAGCGGTCGCTGCTGACCCGCTACCACGTCGATTCGCCCCAGACGTTCTTCCAGGCGAGCGACTTCTGGTCGGTGCCCTCCGATCCGACGGACCCGGACGCCGAGCAGCGCGGACTGGACCAGCCCCCGTACTACTTCGTGGCCTCGGATCCGGAGAGCGGTGAGCCGACGTTCCAGCTGACCTCGGTGCTGACGCGACTCAACCGACCGATCCTGGGCGCCTATGTGACCGTGTCGTCGAATCCCGAGAACTACGGTCAGATGACGGTCAAGCAGTTGCCCAGCAACTCCCAACGGTCCGGTCCGCAGCAGGCGTTCAACCCGATGCGCACCGACCGAACGGTGGCGGAATCACTGAAGTCGCTCGAGAACACGGCGACGGTGACCTTCGGTAATCTCCTCACGCTTCCGGTGGGCGACAACGGCATCCTGTACGTCGTCCCGTTGTACGCACAGGCCCAGGGCGAAGAGGCCTTCCCCCGTCTGTTCCGTGTGATCACGAGGTTCGAATCGGCAGACCGGGTATCCGGGATCGGTTATGCACCCACGACCCGCGAGGCTCTGCGGCAGGTCGGCATCACGCCCGCTGCCGGAGTGGTCCCCGGCGATCAGCAGGCACCGCCCGCGCCGGACCAGGCCGGAACGCCCGCACCGGCCACGCCGGCACCGAATCAACCTCCGCAGCAGGGTGATTCGCCCGAGCGGGACGACGCGGCAAACGCCATCAGTGACGCGATCACGGCGCTACGCCAGGCTCAGCAGAGTGGCGACTTCGCAGCGTACGGCGAGGCGCTCGACCAGCTGAGTCAGGCGGTTGCCCGCTACGAGTCGCTGGCGGCTCCCAACTAGTCGAACGACGACCCAGGCCGGGCGCTATCTGCGAGTCATACCGCTATCCGCGGTATTTCCGCAGGTAGCGCTCGGTTTCGTTGGGGGTGTTGTCGGGGAGCACCGGGCTGTGGTGGTGCCGGTGGCCCAGCGAGAAAAAGATCGACACCGCCGTCGTGAAAGCCGCGACCATCAGCAGGCCGCAGATGATCGCGGGGCCGACATTCCCGACCGCCATGTGGACCAGCCAGAGCGCGGCCATGGCGAATCCGGTCAGTGCCAAGACGAACCCGACGAAACTCATCGGATGGTTCCCGTGGCTCTCGTGGTGGAAGCGGTGGGTGTTCATGGTTCCTCCTCGGCGGGGCGTCTCGTGAGCCGAGTGTACGCCTGATGTGACTGGCATCACATTGCACCGCGGCGACGGGCGGGCGATTCGAGTCGTCACGTCACCTGGGGTTATAGAGGTGCGAGTGACTGCCGTCACTGACGTTTTCCCAGGTCGGATGGGGTTGGAGTACCGATTTGCATCGCTGACAAACCGGTGTGTAACGTTGTGTTCACCAACGCGGGGTGGAGCAGCTCGGTAGCTCGCTGGGCTCATAACCCAGAGGTCGCAGGTTCAAATCCTGTCCCCGCTACCAACACCAAGAACCCCCGCCCGGGACGCCCGGGCGGGGGTTCTTGCTATGTGCGGTCCTGTCGTAGGCGGGACAAGCCCGACGATTCGGGAACCCAACCGGGCAGGCCCGGATGCGGCCGCATCGGCGGGCGGATCATCCGCTCTGGTCGGTCCCCGTGGCACCGTCGCGGCCGGCTTGCCGACCGAACAGTCTGCGAAATCTGCACTCCCAGGTCGTCGCATCGAGCGTTGTACCCACTCTGACCAGGCGATTTGACGACGGGTACGGCGGTGCGTAACTTATGTCGAGTCAGCGAGCCACGGCGCCGCCCCGGAAGACCTGGAAGGGTCTGAGGTGGGGAGTGGAGACCGGGTTTCTTGGCTGGCCGCCCCTGAGTGTTTTGGCTTGAGTCGTTGTGGCTTGGGTAGAGTGTTTGGGGTTGCTGGGCCTCTCAGTGGTTCGGAATTCTTCGGGGTTGCGGGCTGCGGGTGGGGTCTGGTAGGCTGGAAGAGTTGCCCCGGAGACGGGGTGGCTGGCAAGGTTGAATACGAAGTCTGCTGGTGAGAGCCCTGATATGGGGTGGGTAGCTGGTGGGTGTGTGTTCTTTGAGAACTCGATAGTGTGATGATGAATTGTCTGATGCCAATTTTTGGCATCGTGCATCTTTGTGGATGTAGATGTTTGTTTTTGTGTGACGTCCGGGCCCCGTCCTGGGTGTCACATTTTGCTAGGTTTATTTTGGTCAGGTTGTGCTTTCCTGATTGTGTTGAAACGCCGGCCTTTTGTGGGGTTGGTTTTGTTTCACGGTTTTTTCATGGAGAGTTTGATCCTGGCTCAGGACGAACGCTGGCGGCGTGCTTAACACATGCAAGTCGAACGGAAAGGCCCAGCTTGCTGGGTACTCGAGTGGCGAACGGGTGAGTAACACGTGGGTGATCTGCCCTGCACTCTGGGATAAGCCTGGGAAACTGGGTCTAATACCGGATATGACCAATTGTCGCATGGTGGTTGGTGGAAAGCTTTTGCGGTGTGGGATGGGCCCGCGGCCTATCAGCTTGTTGGTGGGGTAATGGCCTACCAAGGCGACGACGGGTAGCCGACCTGAGAGGGTGATCGGCCACACTGGGACTGAGACACGGCCCAGACTCCTACGGGAGGCAGCAGTGGGGAATATTGCACAATGGGCGCAAGCCTGATGCAGCGACGCCGCGTGAGGGATGACGGCCTTCGGGTTGTAAACCTCTTTCACCAGGGACGAAGCGAAAGTGACGGTACCTGGAGAAGAAGCACCGGCCAACTACGTGCCRGCAGCCGCGGTAATACGTAGGGTGCGAGCGTTGTCCGGAATTACTGGGCGTAAAGAGCTCGTAGGCGGTTTGTCGCGTCGTCTGTGAAATTCTGCAACTCAATTGCAGGCGTGCAGGCGATACGGGCAGACTTGAGTACTACAGGGGAGACTGGAATTCCTGGTGTAGCGGTGAAATGCGCAGATATCAGGAGGAACACCGGTGGCGAAGGCGGGTCTCTGGGTAGTAACTGACGCTGAGGAGCGAAAGCGTGGG
>NZ_LZMP01000036.1:0-37856 GCF_001691435.1 Gordonia sp. UCD-TK1
AGTACGACCACTTGCGTGGTCACTGCTGTCTCAGCCATTCTGGCGGTGTCTCCCTTCACTGCGGTGTGGGATGACCTCACCGGGGCGGGTGGACAGGACAGTGAAGAGTCACGGCCTACCAGCCAGACAGGGTCCTAATCAGGTCACACCCGCCCCGGTCCTCACAGGTCACTTGGTGCAGGTGATCGACCGGAGTTCCGGGCCGACACATCTCGCCCATGACAGCACCGTCAGCCACGAAGTAAGTCAGACCCAAACCCGGTCAACCACCCACACCCATTCTCACTGCCACGAAGGGCCCAGCAACCAGGCCCCGCGACCGACAGACTTCAACTCGACCTATGGACTTCGATCGAGGTCTACCGGTCGAGTTGAAGTCTGTCGGTCAACAAGCGAGCAGGATCGCGCGAGGAGTACCGGGGTTCAGGTGCGCCAGTGGGTGCTGTTGGTCGGGCGGTCATCACTGTGCGTTGGTCATGCGTACTTCGTGACAATCCCAGCCGGAGTCGTGACGTGTGGCGCCGTCGAGTTCGAATCCGTGTTTGCGATAGAAGGCCACCGCCCGCGCGTTGTCGCGTGCAACCCAGAGGTAGGCCGGAATATCCGTTCCGCCGAGCACTGAGGTCATCAAGTCCACCGCCACACCGGTGCCGTGATGGCGGAGAACGACATTCAGAGACCACAATTCGGTCGGTGCGGGAGCGTCGTGGTCGCGAGCCGCTTGCTGCAAAACCGACCATCTCCTGCGTGTCTAGTGAGGTCGCGCACCGGATGCGGATGCCGCGCCCAGCATGGCTTGCGAGGTCTCCGACAGTCTGTCGCCAGCGTGAGGCCGACTCCGCAGGAGTGAGCGCATCGAGCCGGTCCTGAGCCACCATTCCCGCATACGTGGCCTTCCAGATGGCGGTGTGCAGGCTCGAGATCTGATCGATGTCGCCTGCAACCACCGGCCGAATCTCATAGCTACCCACAGACACCGGGTCTACCAGACCACGACCCCGAGGCGGGGGACATCACGGACCCGCGGACACCCGCGTTCTCCATTCGACTGTCAGACCGCCGTGGCACCATGTCGGTTGATGAACGACGGGCAAGGTGAGAGTGGATCGTCGCGATCCGTCTCAGGGGTAACCCCTGGGTGCACTTCACAGCTGGTCCCTGCGTCCGACGCCGGCGCGCACGCTGCACGTGCCACACGGCGCCGCTGCACAGTTCTGGTCACCCCATCCGTCGTTCATCACCACGACAGCCCACGACGCGACACGGCGCCGTGACCGAACCGTTCCTGCAACCGCATGAGGCAGCGGAAGTCGCCGCGGCCTTCTCGCGCACGTATACCGCCTGGACGTGGCCGGAGATCCTGGCGGCAGTGACAGCGGTCCTGCCCGCTGAGGTCACCTCCGAAGTCGCCGCCGGCATCATCGAACTCTCGCCTCACGAACCGCGACATCCCGCGACCGTGATGATCCAGGCCCTCGCGCCGTGGACCCACCCGGCACCCCTCGCCGCTCAACCCGTCGTACTGCACGAACCACGTTCCGCGGGAACGGTGTCCGACGCTCTGCCCGATCTCTACGATGTCGAGCAGTTCGCGCACTGGCTCGACTTCACCGTGCCCGAGCTCGAATGGTTCGCCGACCGCGGCCAATGGCTACGAACGGCGCGCCCGCCGTTGCGTCACTACCGAATCTGGCGGCGTGAGAAGCGGGACGGTGTCCGGGTCATCGAAGCTCCGAAACCCCGTATGCGCGAGACGCAACGGCGTCTGCTGAGACGGTTGGTCGAGCGCATTCCGGCGCATCCCGCAGCACGCGGCTTCATTCCCGGGTCGTCACCGGCTGCTTTCGCCTGGCCGCACACGGACCGTCCCGTGGTGCTGCGCGTGGACCTCCGGCATTGCTTCGAGACGATCACCGTATCGCGCGTCCGAGCAGTGCTCCGGCAGGCCGGCTACCCGCCGCACATCGCCCGCCTGCTCGCCGAATTGTGCACCACGGCAACGCCTGTGGACGAACTCCGCGGTATCGGTCACACGCACGCGGCACTCCTCCGGGAACGACACCTGCCGCAGGGTGCGCCGACCTCGCCGCATCTGGCGAACCTCGTGATGCGGCCGCTCGATCGGCGGCTCGACGGGTACGCCCGCCGTCACGGCCTCCGCTACACCCGTTACGGCGACGACCTCGCGATCTCGGGCGACGCGATGAACGCCGACCGCGCGCTGTGGACCGTGCTCCGCATCGTCGAGGACGAGCGATTCACCGTGCATCCGGAGAAGGTACGGATCATGCACAGCCATCAGCGCCAGCGTCTCGCCGGTCTCGTCGTCAACGACCGTCCGCAGGTCGCCAGATCCGACTACGACAATCTGCGGGCCCTGCTCCACAACGCCCGCCGGCACGGGGCGTCGTCGCAGAATCACGACGAACACCCGGACTTCCGCGCACACGTCTACGGACTCATCGCGTGGGTCGGTGCGACGGGGGAGACGCGCCGACGCCGGTTGCTGAACATGGCCCGCACCGTCGACTGGGACAGCTGACAACCTCTGAAGACGGACCAAACGCCCGAACCATCCCGAACCTCACACCGGCTGCGGTTCGCTGTGAGACCACTGTTACCTCGGCCTTCGCCGCAGCGCGCCCAGTCGCAATGCCGGTGCACCAAGGTCCGTGCATGGACAAACAACTGCTCGAACGCAGCCTGGCACTCGTCGACCTTCCCGACTCAGGCCTCACCGTTCGCTTCTACGAGATCCTGTTCGACCGCTATCCCACCGTTCGCGCCATGTTCGGGCGCGACACTAGCGTCCAGGCCGCGATGTTGCGGAGCGCCGTCGTCTCGGTCGTAAAGCATCTCGACGACGCCGAGTGGCTGACGACGACTCTGCACGCGTTGGGGCGGCGACACGCCGGCCTCGGCGTCACCAGGCCGATGTACACGGCGGTCGCGGAATGCATGATCGCCGCGATGAGCGAGATCGGCGGGGACTCGTGGACTCCGGCGATGACGCTGGCGTGGGACCGCGCACTGGGCGCGGTCGCGACGATCATGCTCGACGGCTATCCGGACGACGGCGTGGTCGACATCATGCCGGCCGATCGACGCAAACCCGGAGCCGCGTGACCAACCCCCCGGCAGGACCCGACCACGCCCTGTAGACCGAACCCAGTCCACCCGCTCAACCGAACCCGCCACACTTCGGCCGTCCGACGACCGAAGAGTTCCATAGATCCGCCCGCCGCCTCGACGGCCCGGCCACCCTGAAGCGAACGCCCTCCGCGATACGATCCCGCTCGGAAGTGAGGGCTCGTGACTGCTGCTGTAAACCCGCGACGTGCGCTGGATCGATACCTGGGATCAGCCCGGGCCCGGTGGGCGACACTCGCCGTATTCCTCATCAGTTCGGCGGTCGCCATCGTCGTGCTGCCGAACCAACCGCCGGCCCCGTATCGCATCGATTTCGACGTCTACCGCATGGGCGGACAGGTCCTGCTCGACGGCGGCGACCTGTACGGCATCCTGCCCCGGCTCGCGGAAGGCTCGTACCTCCCGTTCACGTATCCACCGCTTGCCGCAGCGCTGTTCTCGATCTTCACGGTCGTTCCACTCAGCCTCGGTCAGGCCCTGTTCACCGCGATCTCCATCGGCTGCCTGCTGGTGGTGTGCCGCATCGTCCTGTCTAGCCTCGTCGAGCGGCCGGCGCACGAATTATGGTGGCTCGCAACGGCCGCCACGACGGTGGGCCTCTGGCTCGAACCCGTCCGCGACACCCTCAACTTCGGACAGATCAACATCGTGCTGATGACGCTCGTCGTCGTCGACGTACTGCTGGGCCGCGGCAAGTGGTGGAACGGGCTGCTCGTCGGACTCGCCATCTCGATCAAGCTCACCCCCGCGGTGTTCCTGCTGTTCTTCTTCGTCCGCCGGGACTGGCGCGCACTCGGCGTGGCCGCGGCGTCAGCGGTCGCCTACGCCGCCCTCGGCCATCTCCTGACACCGAACGACTCGCGCACCTACTGGACATCGACCCTCTTCGACACCGACCGCATCGGGAGTCCGCACTTCGCGAACAACCAATCGATCAAGGGTGAGCTCGGCAGGCTCGGCATCGAGTCCGACGTCGCGTGGTTCCTCGTCTCGCTGATCGTCGGCCTGTTCATCGCCTGGGTCGCGTGGCGTCTGCTGTCGGTTGCACCGGCGGGTCCACAACCGTCCGGCCCGCACGATGTCGCGGCACTGATGGCAGTCGCGTTCGCCGCGCTGTACTGCTCGCCGGTCGCGTGGGACCACAGCTGGGTGTGGGTGGTCCCGCTGCTGATCCTGCTGACCTACCTCGCGACCAGGCCCGCGGCGTCGGCGATGTGGTGGTGGCTCGTCGGTTCCGGGCTCGTCATCTTCGCCGTCGCGCCGCATCAGCGAATCCCGCAGCGGTACGACGCCGAGTTGTCCTGGGTCTGGTGGCAGCATCTCGTCGGGTCGTCGTACCTGCTCTGGGGTCTGGCGGTGCTGGTCGCGCTGGGGGTCTCGGCGCCCCGCGTGCTGACGTTCCGACGGTCGGCCGACACGCTCGCACAACCTGCGTGAACACCCCGTCTGCACACCCCCCTTGAAACAGACGCTAAAATCCGTTCCAATGGGTATAGTGATGTAACGCACATCGGAACAACGGGGAGTGGCAGGTTCATGACGAGTCGGAAAAAGCAGATCCAGAGCGTGCTGGCGAAGGCGAGCAGCATGTACCCGAGCTCGGAGCGCCCGCTGGCCGAGCCGCCCGCTGGATCCGATCTCAAGCCGGTGATGGGTGACCCAGGGGTTCCGTGGCTCGGCAACACCCTCGAAGCGCTCGTCGACCCGCTCAAGTCGGCCATGGAACGGTTCGAGCGGTACGGACAGGTCTCCTGGTCGGGTGCGCTGGGCATGAACATGGTCACCCTCGTCGGTCCGGACGCGATCGAAGCGGTGTGGATGAACCGCAATAAGGCGTTCTCGAGCGAACTCGGTTGGGAACCGATGATCGGCCCGTTCTTCCGCAGGGGCGTGATGCTGATGGACTTCGACGAGCACATGCAGCACCGCCGCATCATGCAGCAGGCGTTCAGCCGCCCCCGCCTCACCGGCTACCTCGACATCATGACCCCGCACATCGAGAAGACCCTCGCCAACTGGGAGGTGGGCAACGGCTTCAAGATGTACTCCCGCACCAAAGACCTCACCCTGTCGCTGGCGACCGAGGTCTTCATGGGTGCCCACGTCAGCGAGGCCGAGGCCCACCGACTGGAGCACGCCTTCGAGGCGGCGGTTCGCGGCGGTCAGGCGATCGTGCGCAAGGACGTCGGCAACTGGACCTGGGCCAAGGGGCTCCGGGGTCGCGAGGTGCTGCAGGAGTACTTCCGCTCCGAGATCCCGCTGCGACGAGGCAACGACGCCGACGACCTGTTCAGCGTGCTCTGCAACGCCGAGAGCGACGAGGGTGAGACGTTCTCCGACGAGGACATCGTCAACCACATGATCTTCGTGATGATGGCTGCACACGACACCAGCACCATCGCGCTGTCGATGATGACCTACTTCCTCGGCAAGCACCCCGAGTGGCAGCAGCGTCTGCGCGAGGAGTCCCTGGCCCTCGACAAGCCGACGATCGACTACGACGACGTCGACAAGCTCCCCAGCATGGAGCTGGCCTTCAAGGAGACGCTGCGGCTCAACGCCCCGGTCGGGATGCTCTTCCGCATGGCCATCGAGGACACCGAGGTCTGCGGCCACTACATCCCGAAGGGCACGCTACTCGGCATCCACCCGTGGGCGACGATGCTGCGCAAGGAATGGTGGCCCAACCCCACCCACTTCGACCCCGAACGCTTCTCGCCGGAACGCCGCGAGGACAAGGTCCACCGCTTCGCGTGGGCGCCCTTCGGCGGCGGCGCACACAAGTGCATCGGCCTGTATTTCGGTGGCATGGAAGTGAAGTCGATCCTGCACCAGATGCTCCAGCGCTTCGAGTGGGACGTCCCGGCCGGCTACCGCCCGGAACTCACCTACGGCACCGGTCCGACCCCCGCCGACGGCCTCCCGATCAACTTGCGGCACCGAAAGATCTGACGATTCCTCACAACCGAGGAGCGAGCCGCTCCACCGCTCCCCGGGGGTGCGAGTAGCGCAAGTACCAGCCCACCGCTTCCCGGGGTGCGAGCAGCGCAAGCACCAGGCCACCGCTCACCGGGGTGCGTGCAGCGCAAGCACCAACCCACCGCTCCCCGGGGTGCGAGCAGCGCAAGCACCAGCCCACCGCTCCCCGGGGTGCGAGTAGCGCAAGTACCAGCCCACCGCTCCCTGAGGTGCGAGGAGCGATAGCCGCCGGGCCGAGCAAGCGACGAAGGAGCGCGTCGAGGTCGACGAGCCACGAAGGGTCCCAGTCGATCTCACGACTGGGGCCTTCGTGGTTCGCGGCTCTTGCAACTCAAGGTCAGGAGTAGACAGGCGCAAGAAAATTTTCGTCCCCTTGAGCACGATCGAAGGGAATTATGCCCTTCGATCACGCTGAGAGGGACGGGTTTTGGCACGCCAGTGGTCCAACTGTGCGCAACCTCAGACCCCAACGGGTGAAGAGCGACGGCGACGACCTCAGCAGAGCCCCTCCCCGCTGATTGAGCCGGCACCGAGCGAAGCCGCCGGGCCGAGCAAGCGACGAAGGAGCGCGTCGAGGTCGAGGAGCCTCCGCCCCCGCTGATTGAGCCGGCACCGAGCGGAGCGAGAAGTCCACCCCCGCTGATTGAGCCGGCACCGAGCGGAGCGAGGAGCCGTGTCGAAATCACCTGGTGACCCGAAGTCACCAAGTGACTCCGCGCGACAACCCCTACGACGCCCCAAGAATGCTGATCTCGAAGACGAGGGTGTCGCCGACCTCGATGTTCGCCTGCGGATTGCCCTGCGCGTAACCGTCGGCCGAAGTCATGGCGACGCCCACCTTCGACCCGACCTTCTGTCCCGCGATGGCCTTGCTGAACCCGGGGATCACGCCGTCGAGCGGGAATGTCACAGGGGAGCCGTTTGCGTAGGCACTGTCGAAGGTCTCGCCGGTGCGGCCGTTCACACCGACGTAGCAGACCGACACCGACGCGGTGTCCGGAACCACGGCGCCGTCACCCTCGACGAGCACCTCGACCTGCGTCTCGTCGACGCTGAACGGATTCTCGACAGTGATATCCGGGGCCTCGGTCGCGGTGGACGCGACCATCTGCAAACCGCCGGTGGCGCCCTGCTCGGTCCACTGCGGTGTGGCGTCCGCGTTCGCCGGTGCGGTCGGGCAGCTCTCAGCTGCCGCCGGTGTCTCGGACTCGCCGGTCGCTGCAGTTGCCGTTGGTTCGGTTGTGCCCGAACCGGAATCGGAGTCGGAGCTGCAACCGGCAACGGCCAGGACGAGAGCGGTGCCGACGGCGAGGGTCACGTTCTTGATGTTCACCCTCGGAACGCTACCCGAGGCGCGCCCGCTCACCGAGAGCCTCGACCGGCCAGCAGTCGAGCGGCCCGCTCGAGATCGGCGCGCACGGCTTGCGCCGCCGGCCATCGCGTCGCGGTCAGCACGAGCCCACCGATCGCGGGCACCGTGAGTACCGCCTCGGCATGCACGTCGGTGCCCCCTTTCCGGTCGGCCCCGTCGCGATCGGCGAACGTCAACGTCAGGACCGCATCAACGGACCGCCACCGTCCGATCTCCTGCCACCGTCGAGGAGACTCGCAGGCGGTCACCTCCATCCGCGGCGACACCCCGGGTACGACGGTGACGTCGGTCCAGCTGGTGCCGACGTCACCCGCCCGGTCACCGATCGGCCGCAGGTCGTCGATGCGGCGCAGGCTCGACTGCCATTCCGGTCGGTTCGTCGGGTCAGCGAGGTAGTCGAAGGTGACCTCGATCGGGGCGTCGAACGAGACCACCGTGTCGATGACGGTGACGCGGGCGGGGGAGAGCATCAGCGGATGAGCCCCGCGAGTTGCTCGACCTCGGCGACGCTGCCCGGCGACACGAGCATCATCGTCACCCCGCACGACTCCCAGACCTTGATCTGTTCACGCACGTATTCCAGGTCGCCGACGATCGCCGAGTCGTCCACCACGGCGTCGGGGATGATGTGCGCCGCTTCGTCTTTGCGGTTGCTTCGGAAGAGTGCGGTCACCTCGTCGACGACGTCGGCGTACCCCATCCGGCGGTACACCTCGGCATGGAAGTTGGTGTCCTCGCTGCCCATCCCGCCCATGTACAGCGCCAGGAACGGCTTGATCGCGGCGTAGGTACCTTCGCGGTCATCGGTGACGACGATCTGGGCGGTCGCGCAGATCTCGAAGTCCTCGCGACTGCGTCGTGCACCCGGGCGGGCGAATCCCTCGTCGAGCCACTCGTTGTACGTGTCGGCCATACGCGGCGTGTAGAACAGCGGCAGCCAGCCGTCTGCGATCTCGGCGGCGAGCGCGACGTTCTTCGGCCCCTCGGCGCCGAGCATGACGGGGATGTCGCTGCGCAGCGGGTGCGTGATCGGCTTGAGCGTCTTGCCCAGCCCGGACGCGCCCTCCCCGTCGAACGGCAGGGGATAGTGGGGTCCGGCGCTGCTGACCGGCGCCTCGCGCGCCCACACCTGACGCATGATGTCGATGTACTCGCGGGTCCGGGCCAGCGGCTTGGCGAACTTCTGCCCGTACCAGCCTTCGACGACCTGCGGCCCCGAGACACCCAGCCCGACGATGTGCCGACCGCCGGACAGGTGGTCGAGGGTCAGCGCGGCCATCGCACACGCGGTGGGGGTGCGGGCCGAGAGCTGCAGCACCGACGTCCCGAGCCGGACACGGTCCGTCGACGACCCGAGCCAGGCCAGCGGGGTGTAGGCGTCGGATCCCCAGGCCTCGGCGGTGAAGATGCTGTCGAAACCGGACTCCTCGGCCGCGGCGACGATCTCGGCGTGGTGGGTCGGCGGTTGCGCGCCCCAGTAGCCCAGTTGCAGACCGAGTTTCACCGGCTGACCCCCTCGGACTCCGCAGTGTTCCCTGACTCCGCGGCGGCCTCGGCGGCGATCTGATCGAACTGCGCGCCCATCGCCGCGGCGACGGCCTGTGCTCCCGACAGCGGCCGAACCATGACCATGAGGTCGTCGATCTTGCCGTCATCGTTGACGTGAATGAAGTCGCAGCCGGTGATCTTCTTCCCGTCGACCACGGCTTCGAAGACGAGCGCCGAGTCGCGTCCGCCGGCGTCGTTGATCTCTCGGATATAGCGGAAGTCCTCGAAGACCCGCAGCACGCCCCGCAGGATGGCCGACGTGATGGCCTTGCCCGGATACGGCTTGAACGCGACCGGACTGGTGAAGACCACATCGTCGGCGAGCAAGGCCCTCATCGCCTGCTCGTCACGCGCCTCGACGGCCTCTCGGAACTGCTTCATGCGTCGACCTCCCTGTCGATGATTCGGCTTCGACGCTAACCGATGCCGGGTCACGTGATGCAGGATGGCGAGGAGCCAGCAGGACGACCAGCGCCGTCGCCAGCATCGCGATACCCACCCAACCGGTCGCGGTGATGGATTCGGAGAGCACCCCGACGGCCAGCGCAGTCGCCACCGCGGGCTCGACCAGGGTGATGGTGGTGGCGGTCGAACTGTCGATCCGACCGAGTCCACGACTGAACAGCACGTACCCGAGGAACTGCGGGACAAGGACGAGGTAGGCGAGAACACCGAGGGTCTCGGGGTGCGCGACCACCGCCGGTACCCCGACCGCGACGACCGGCAGTAGGAACACCCCGCCCAAGCCCATGACCGTCCCGGCCGCGGCGCCGCGCGGCACCGACCTGTTCATGAGCCGACGCATCGCCCACGACAGCCCGGCGTAGGTGATGCCCGCGAGCAGGCCGAGGCCGACACCGAGCGCCGACGACGAACTCCCGCCGAGTGCGTCCGCATGCGACGACTCGCTGCGCGACACGGCCAACGCCGCACTGCCGACGATGCCGAGCGCGCACGCGATGGTCCACCGCAGGGTGAGCCTCCGCCCGTCGGCCACACGCTCGATGACCGCCGACACCAGCGGCGCCGACGCCAACGACACGACGGTTCCGAGCGCGACGCCGCCGACGCGCATGGACGCGAAGAACCAGAGGGGGTAGATCAGCACGCAGACCCCACCGAGAAGAGCGACCCGCCACTGTGCCGTCACCGACGACCACGCGGCTCGAATCCCGCGGGCGTTGACCGCCGCCTGCAACAAGCCGCCGCCACACATGGCCACGGCGCCGACGGTCACGGCACTGAGCTCGGGCGCCATCGCCGCGGCGGTACCCGAGGTTCCCCACAGGATCGCGGTGAGAGCGACCGCCAGCATCCCGATGCGTTCGCTCCGACGGGACTCGCTCATCCGTAGGTGCCGACCGGCGACGCCGGATGGGGGTGTCGCGCATAGAACTCGAGGTGCCGACGTGCCGCGTCGTCCCACGTGAGGGATGCGGCCAGGCGTCGGCCCGATGCGATGCGGTCGGGGTCTGGGACGAGGGAGGCGTCGAGGGAGTCGGCCAGTTCGGCGACGGTCGAGGCGTAGGAGACGGTCGTACCGAAGACCTCGCGCAGGATGGGGAGGTCGCGCGCGACGACGGGACGCCCCGCGGCGAGGGCTTCCATCGCGGCCAGGCCGAAGCCCTCCTTCACCGATGGGAACGCGAACGCCTGGCAGGCGGCGACCAGTGACGGCAGGTCGTCGTCCGGCACGTTGCCCAGCACGACCGGTTCGACGTCGAGTTCGGCTCGCCGACGGTCGAAGTCGGCACGGTAGTCGCGGTAGTCGAACAGGGTCTCGCCGCCCGCGAAGACGAGCTTCAGGCCTGGGTGACGTTCGCGCAGTACGGCATACGCCTCCAGAAGGTCGATGCTGCCCTTGCGCGGTTCGATTCCGCCGACGGCGAGCACGTAGTCGCCCAGCTGATCCGACCAGCGTCGTCGTGCCTCGAGAGACTCGGGGGAGTCCGACGCCGCGCTCGCGAAGCGTTCGTATGCAACGCCATTCGGGATCACCGTCGGATGCAAGTCCCAGCCCTGTTCGACTTCGTCGGCCACCGCACGCGACACACAGATGCGGGCGTAGGGGTTGACGACGGCCTTCTCGTGACAGTCGACGAGGATCGGCGTCGTGAACTGGTCGAGATGGTGGATCGTGCGGATGCACGTCCCGACGGCGTTGGCGCTGATGCAGTCCTGGGCGTGCACGATGTCGAAGTCGGCGGGGTCGAAGGCGGCGCGCAGGGTGTCGATGGACCGCACGATGCGTTCGGTGATCGTCTCATTGTCCCGGTCGGGGAACGGGACGAGCCGCACCCGCACAGCTGGATTCACCGCGCGGAAGAAGCCCTCGTCACCGCCGCGGGCGAGCGACCACACCGTGACGTCGGCGCCGAGTCGGGACATCGCCTCGGCCAGATTCAACGTATGGACCACGCCGCCACGGGGTTTCGTCGAATAAGTCAGCAGAGCGATGCGCAGACTCGGCGCGCCGCTCATCGCTGGTCCGCCGGCATCGTCGACCGGTAGGTGTCCGGCCGGAGTTCCGCGAGGTGACTCAGGACGCGGCGCGCCCGGTCGACCTCGGCATCGACATCGACTGTCACCGTCGCCATTCCGCCTTTCGATCGCGTGGTCGCCAGAATGTCGCCGCCCGGTCCGACGACCTTCGCCTGTCCGAGGAAGCGCAGCGACCCCATCACCCCGGTCTGGTTCGACGACACCACGAACACCTGATTCTCCGCGGCGCGGGCGCAGTCGTAGAGGTCGAACAGCCGGGACTGCCGGTCGGCGGGCAGGCGCGCGGCGCGGTCGGTGACGCTGGCGGGCCACGCCGACAGCGCCGCGATGATCCGCGCGCCGTCGAGCGCAAGCGTGCGCGCCGACTCCGGGAAGGTCTTGTCGTAATCGATCAGCATGCCCAGGCGGCCGACAGGGGTGTCGAAAGAGCCGAACTGATCGCCTGCCGCGTAGGCGAGCGCCTCGCCGGCGGGTTGATGGACCTTGCGATGCGTGCCCAGGACCCCGTCTCCCGTGACACAGACGGCCGTGTTGAACCGCTGGTCGTCGACGGCTTCGGTGTACCCGATGCACACGGTCATGCCACCGGCGGCGGCCGCGATCGCCGCGAGTTCCGGACCGTCCGGTTGCAGCGCCGGCGGCAGTTCGGCCGGGTCGGGATGTCGAAGATCGCCGAGGTAACCGCCCAGTGAGGCGTCGGGGAAGACGAGGAGGTCGACGCCGTCGCGCGCCGCGGACTCGACGATGCCGACCGCTTTGGCGACACCGCGTTCCACGTCGCGTCCGAAGTGCGCGGCGAGGGCGCCGAGGGTGACCGTCCTCATGGGCGAAGGGTACCGGTCGGATCCGTCGGCCGGCCGGGTCGCGGGGGAATCATGCGACGCCCAGTCCGGTGACCGTCGACGTGACGGCGACAGTCGTCTCGCCGTCAGGCCACCGCAGCCGCACGCCCGGTTGGGCGGTCAGCCGGCCGCAATCGGCGGTCGTCACCGGCTCGGGTGCAGGGACGTCGCGTCGAGCACCCGCCCGGTCGGTGCTGAGCATGGCATAACCGGGGAAGCAGGTGAGCCACGCGCCCATCGACGCGTCGCCGGGCCGCGGCACTGCTGTCACGTCCACTTCTGCACCGGTTCCCGACGCTTCGGCGAGCATGCCGAGCGTGCCGACGATCCCGGCCATGCTGACGTCTTTGGCCGACGCCGGGCGCACGGTCGCGAGATGGGACGTCATGGCCCACAGTTCGTCGCTGCTACGCGAACTCGTCGAGTCCCACTGCCGGTCGTGATATCCGGGTCGCCACGAGCCGCCGAGGTCGGCGTGCAGGGTGACGGTGTCGCCGACCCGGCCACCGCCCGCGGGCAGGGGACTGGGCGTCGTGCCCAGCGCGGTCACCGACAGCGCCGACGGCACACCCACCTGGGTGTGACCGCCGAGCACGGGTGTGCGCCACGCCGCTGCAGCCGAGCTGATCCCGCGGATGATGCGGGTGAGATGCGACGTCGTGGGCGCACCGACGGCGTCGAGGAGACCGAGCGGTCGAGCACCCATCGCACTGAGGTCGTTGAGGTTGACAAGCACCGAACACCAACCGGCCCATTCGGGATCGCGTTCGATCATCGACGGGATGATGGCGTCGCAGGCGGCGATGACGTCGGTGCCCGGCAGCGGAACGCCGTCGTCGCCGCGGAATCCGGTAGCACCGAGACCGCCCGGTTGGTCTGCGAACGGCGCGAGCGCCTCGGCGAGAACCGCTTTCGTCCCATCGACTGTGCGTTGAATTCGGTTGAGTGGGTAGCCCATCTCCCGATGCGACCGCTCATTGATCACCGGGCCTGGCCCGCGGTCCTGCCAGCCGAGCCTCGAGAACATCGGTACGTACCGATCCTGCACTGTGGCGTCGAACCGCAGAGCACCCAGTTGTTCGACGTGTGCGCACGCCGCCCGCACGAGTGCCGGCCCGATCCCGGCTGCGTGGCCCGGATCGCCGACTACGAGCCGCGACCCGAACCACCATCCGATGTCGGTATGCGCGGACCCCGCCCACGGCGTGGGGGCGATCCGCACGCCACCCGCAATCGTCCCGTCGGGCAGCGTCGCGACGAGGACGGTGGTGCGTGGGTCGTCGTCGATGTCATCGAGGTCGGTGCGGTCGAAAAGCGCCTGCCGTTCGACGAATTCGCGGTACCGCAGCGCGCGATACGCCGCATGTTCCCGCGGGCTGTCCGCGACGGTGATCAGGAACTCCGACCGCGGTGTCGTTCGCGGCAGCCCGGACAGGATCGACAGTTCGCCCGGTGACAACACGTCAGCCCCCGACCGTCGGCAGGACACTACAAGCACCGCAGGCCGCGCAGCCCGCACGCTGGTCCGATCCGGACATCCCGATGAAGCTCAGATGACCGGCCACCTCACGGGTGATCTTCTCGACGATCGCCGGGTCGGGTGCGGGCGCGTTGTCGACGTCGACGGCGAGAGTCCCCGCGTGACGTCGGAACGGCACGATGAAGGGATACACGCCCATGTCGGCGAGTTCCTTGGCGCCGGCGATCATCTCGTCGGTGTCCTCGCCGAGTCCGACCAGCAGGTAGGTCGACACCTGGTTGCGCCCGAACACCCGGACGGCCTCGGCCCACGCCGCCCGGTACTCCGACATCGGTACCGTCGACTTGCCCGGCATCCAGCGACGCCGAACGTCGTCGTCGAGGGATTCGACGTGGATGCCGATGGCGTCCGCACCGGCCTCGCGGAGTTCGGTCAGGACGGCCTGATCGGCGGGCGGTTCGCACTGCACCTGGATCGGCAGGTCGGGCACGGCCGCCTTGATCGCTCGGACGCACCGGGCGAGGTGACGGGCCCCGCGGTCGCGTCCACCGCTGGTGCCGGTGGTCATGACCATATTGGTGACGCCGTCGAGATCGACAGCCGCGCGGGCGACTTCGGCGAGTTGCTCGGGCTTTTTCACCGCGATCGTCGAACCGGACTTCAGCGACTCCTCGATCGAACAGAACCGGCACCGCTGGTCTTCGGCGTAGCGGATACAGGTCTGCAGGACGGTCGTCGCCAACACGTTCCGGCCGTGCAGGCGGGCGATCTTCTCGTAGCTCACCCCGTCCGCGGTCTGCAGGTCGTAGAACCGGGGCCGCCCGATCGCGCTGACCTCGACACCGATGTCGACGCCGTCGTACAGCACGCGATCACCGTCGAAGACAAACGGACTCTGCGGGTTCCGCGGGATCGCGGCATGCAACCCGTCGACCATCAGGTGGCCGTCGTCGCTGGGTCCCGCCCCACCGGTGCGCTGCACCGGCGGCTCCCCGCGAATACCGAGCAACGCCAGGTCAACTCGTGTGGATACCGTCATGGGTACTCCTTATAGTTTGCTCCCTGAGGTGCGAGGAGCGATAGCGACGAGCCTCGAAGGGCTCGTATGTTCCACTGCTGGTTGAGCGGACCCCGAGCGAAGCGAGGCGTCGTGTCGAAGCCACCTGGTGACCGGCCCCCGCCGGTCGACCCGGCACGCAACCCCCGCTGGTTGAACCGAAACCCGACCTCCGCTGTGAACCGAAACCCGACCCCCCGCTGGTTGAGCCGACCCCGAGCGAAGCGAGGCGTCGAGTCGAAGCCACCCGGTGACCCGCCCCGCCGGTTGACCCGAAACCCGACCCCCGCTGGTTGAGCCGACCCCGAGCAAAGCGAGGCGTCGAGTCGAAGCCACCTGCTGACCCGTCCTCAACAACGCAACCCCGGTGCCCACAGAAACCCCAAACCTACTGCGCAACAACCAACTGCGCGCGTCCACCACGAACCGATCCAACAACATGCTCAGCCACATACCTCGCATCGCGGTCGATACCAAGGAACCGTCCGGACCCCCAGGTGTGCATCCACGGCAACCCGACGAAGCTGAGCCCGGGGACTTCGGTGATCCCGCGTGTCTGCATGGGCCGGCCACCGCCGTCGAACGCGCTGGCCTCGATCCACCGGTAGTCGGGTCGGTAGCCGATGGCCCAGATGATCGAGGTGACGTCTTCGGCCGAGAGATCGAGTTCGGTCGGATCGACCTCGGGAGCCCACACCGGCTCGTACCGCGATGCCTCCGGCGCGTCGATGCCGAGCTTGTCGATATGGCGGTCGATGTCACCGCAGATCGAGTTGTACACGGCGTCGGCCCGGTCGAGGGCGGCCGTCAGCGTCGGCGCGAACCGCAGCGTCGAGTCCTTACCGTCACTGAGCACGCCGTACAGCTTCATCCCCTCGACGGCAAAGCGTCGGAGGTCGATGTCGCGCCCGCCGTCGCGGCCGGTGACGTAGTGATTCGTCTTCTCCTGCGCGGCCCGTCCGCCGGGGTACTCCTGGGTCGGTGTGTCGTACAGACCCATGTCCGACAACCACGTCATGCAGTCGCGGCCGCGATAGAAGCGAGCGACCCTCGGCGCGTTGCCGATCGCGAGATGCACCTGCCGGCCCGCGAGATGAAGATCCTCGGCGATCTGCGTGCCCGACTGTCCCGACCCGACGACCAGCACAGCACCGTCGGGAAGTTGTTCCGGGTTGAAGTACTCCTCGGAGTGCACCTGATGCACGGCCGCATCCAGCGACGGCGCAAACGTCGGCACCACCGGAAGGGGATACCCGCCGGTTGCGATGACGGCCTGGTCGCAGGTGAGCGACTGCATTCCGTCGGGGCCGTCGAGGGTCAGCTCGAACCGATCACCGGACAGTCGTTGCAGACGAGTGACTTTCGTGTGTTCGACAAGGGGTGGCTCGAAGGTCTGCAGCCACCCGTGCAGCCACTCCACGACCTCGTCGCGGGTCATGAACCCGTCCGGGTCCGGGCCGTCGTAGGTGTATCCGGGGAGCTTGCAATGCCAGTTCGGTGTCACCAGGGTGAAGTTGTCCCACCGCTTGTCGGCCCACGCATGAACCGCGGTGTCGGTCTCGACGACGAGATGTTCGACGCTCGCCTGCCCGAGGTACCAGCTGACCGAGAGGCCGGCTTGTCCGCCGCCGATGACGACGACCGGCACGTGTGCATTCATGACAACTCCTCTCTGCTGGTTCCACCGCTGGTTGAGCCGGGCTTCCCACTGCTGGTTGAGCCGGGCCGGAGCGCAGCGAGGCCCCGTGTCGAAGCCACTTCCGAACCCCCACTGCTGGTTGAGCCGGGCCGGAGCGAAGCGACGCCCCGAGTCGAAGCCACCTCCGCACCCGCGACGCCGGCGCCCCCACTGCTGGTTGAGCCGGGCCGGAGCGAAGCGACGCCCCGAGTCGAAGCCACCTCCGCATCCGGCAACGGTGGGTACATCGACACCACCTCGACCTCAGCCGAATTGGAATGCCGAGAGGCGTCGATAACGATCTCCTCCGCCGACGCCGCGGCCGACGTGCAGGCGAATCCGTACTTGGCACGGACACGCGCGCTGGCCTCGTCGAGCGCGGTGGTGGCCCGCGACCGGAAGTCGTCGACGCGGTACGTACCCGGCGCGAGGTGGTCGTGCAGTACGAGGCTGGGGGAGTAGTACTGGCGGAGCAGGCCGTCGGGCCAGCGCACCTGGACGGTCATCTCAGGCATGGGCGAGGTCCCGCCATGCGAAGGCCGCCGAGGTGTCGGCATCGGTGTCGGCCTCGACGAGCATCCCGTACACCTCAGGCCGACGGTCCCGCAGATGGAACATGCCGGCCCGCATGGCGGTGAAGCTCTCCGCGATGTCCACCTCGGCGACGGCCAGGCCGCTTCCGAGAAGCGTTGTGTCGAGGATGTTCCCACCGGGGTCGACGATCTTGGCGTTGCCCACGTAACGCAGCGACCCGAAGGTGCCGCTCTGGTTGGCCGCGACCCAGAAGACCTGGTTCTCCAGCGCGCGGGCGGTGTCGAAGAGATTGAACCGGTAGGTCCAGCGGTCTTCTTGTAGGTTCTCCGCAGTCGCGGTGCGGGCCGCCGGCCACGCGGACAAGCTCGCGATGATCTCGGCGCCCTTGAGCGCCATTATGCGGGCGGCCTCGGGAAACGCCTTGTCGTAACAGATCTGGAGACCGATCCGGCCGACGGGAGTGTCGAAGACGTCGTACCCGGTGCCCGACGAGTACGACATGTTCTCGCCGAGCGGTTGATGGACCTTGCGGTAGCTGCCGTAGATGGTGTTGCCGTCGAGGACGGCGGCCGCGTTGTAGCGGGTCTCACCGTCCTCGCCGAGTTCACAGAACCCGATCGCCACCACGAGATCTCCCACGATGGACTGCACCCGGGCGATCTCTGGTCCGTCGAGGGAGATCGCCGGCGGCAACGACCGGGCGCTGTTCTTCTGGGTGTCGCCGTGGTTGCCCAGGGACGACAGGTATCCGCCGATCGCCGCCTCCGGGAACACCAGGAAGTCGACGCCCCGCGTTCGTGCTTCGGCGACGTACTGTTCGATCGTCGCGTAGTTCTGCTCGAGATCGCGGGTGAAGTTCGCCGCGACGGTTCCGATGGTGGTCATATGTGTCCCGGATTCGGTGGTCGGAAGATATTGAGAGGGATGGCGATTGGCGGCGATCAGACCATGTAGGTCGAGTTGATGATGGCGCCCTTGCGTGCGTAGTGGATGAGTGCGTCCTGGACGTCGAGCGGGTGTGCCGGGATGACGCCTTCGATCAGGTCCTCTTCACGTCCGCCGTGTAGCGCGAGACCGAAGCGGCAGCAGAACACGGTGCCGCCTTCGGAGATGAAGGTCTCGAGCGAGTTGTTGATGTTCTGCTCACCGGGGAAGCCGGAGTCGCCAGTCGTCGGGAAGCCCCGTGTGGCAAGGCAATTAATGGCACCGGGGCCGTAGAAGTACATGGCCGATTCGAAGCCCTTGCGGAGCGCGCGAGTGGCCTGCAGGACGGCGACGAACGACACCGACGACTCGTGGGCGATGCCGTGCACGAGCGTGAAGTACGACTCACCGTTCTCGGCCTGGTAGTCCGGGAAGATCTTGGTTCCGCCATAGATGTTAGAGCCCTTGGGAAGTGAGGGGTGTGGGATCTCCGCCAACGACGCGGCGATGTTCTCGGTGATGGTTTCGTCGAAAGAAGGCACAAGAACTCCTGGGATGGCGAGACGAGACAGTGTCTGTGAGTGATCGGCCGCATGGCGGCTCGACGTGCGGGAGGTGGATCGGGCATCATTGCCCAGAGTGGTTCGACCGGAGATCCGGTCTCATCGAGTAGCTATTGCTTGCTACGACACTTAGTTCACTCGCCATCGATTACCGAATGGTTTCCGGCGGAATAAAGAAAACCCGGATTCGCGTAACACGACCCTGGTCGGTCGACCGACTCGACCAGACATGCCCGCATATGAAAAATCCGACGAACCGGTCGGGTCGGGGGTCTGACCGGTTCGTCGGACGAGACCCAGTGTATCCCTCGTCCCTGACGACGGTCCATCGAGGTATCCGCAATTCTGTGACCTGTCGGATTGCAGATCCTTGATCTGCTCTTGCTCCCTCCTGTGAGAGCAACCACCACTCGACCCCTGAGGTGCGGGGAGCGAAGGCGACCCCAGCTGATCCCCAAAGAGCGCCGGGGGTTGCGGCGGGCCATGCACCCCCTGCTCCCTGAGGAGGCCCGGAGCTTGCGGAGGGCCGTCACGAAGGGTCCCCGCAACCAAGCCACCACACCCCCGCGCGCCGCACTCGCCATCGCCCGCGACACGTAGCAACCTTGTCCTCATGCTCACCGCAGTTCTGTACGGCCTCGCGACCGCCATCCCGATTGCGGTCGGTGCTGCGATCGGTCTGCGCTGGAACCTGCCGAATCCGGTCCTGGCGACGCTGATGGCGTTCGGCGCGGGAACGATGATCGCCGCCGTCTCCACGGAACTGTTCGAACCCGCCTTCACACAGGCCGGCACCGGCGTCGCCGCCCTCGCACTGTTTTCCGGGACCGCGGTCTACGTAGTGGCCGACCGGCTCGTCGAGACAAAGCTCGGATCCACGGCGATCGGTCCCGCACTGATGATCGGCGTCTTCCTCGACGGCGTGCCGGAGAACACCGCGCTCGGCGTCTCACTGACGGCCGGTGGATCGCTCGTGCTGGTCGTGGCGATCGCCGTCGGCAACGTCCCGGAAGCGGTGAGCGGCGCGTCGCTGATGCGCCGCGAGCACGACGCTTCGGGCCGCTCGGCGCTCGCGATGTGGACGTTCACCGCCGTCGTCCTGGTCGCGGTCACGGTGGGCGGTTACGCGATGGCCGATAACATCTCACCGACCGCGATCAGCGTCGTCCAGGCGTTCGCCGGCGGAGCGACGCTCGGCGTCCTCGCGAACTCACTGATGCCGGAGGCCTACCGCGAGGGCGGCTGGTGGGTCGGCCTCGCGACCGCGGGCGGGTTCCTCCTCGCCTTCGTCCTCGGCTGACCGCTTACTCCTCCCCGAGGATGGCGTACCTCATGCTCCCTGAGGTGCGAGGAGCGCAAGCGACGAGCCACGAAGGGCGCCCGCAACCCCGCCCGCTTCCTGAGGAGGCCCGGAGCTTGCGGAGGGCCGTCACCCCCTGCTCCCTGAGGAGGCCCGGAGCTTGCGGAGGGCCGTCGAAGGGTCCCGCCCAAACGCAAAAGCCCACCCCTCAGTGCGTCTGCGCAGCCTCCGGGTCTCCTTCGACATGCCCGTCGGCCAGCTCCGACAACGCCCGGAACACCCGCTTCGACGCTTCGGCCCACGGCATGAGGATGGGGAAGACGTGGAACATGCCGGGTTCCTCGATGGCGTGCGTCGTCACGTCCGACGCCTCGAGCCGTGCCGCGAAGTCGCGTATGCCGTCGCGGAACATCTCGCTGCCGCCCCAGCACACGAACGTCGGCGGGAACCACGACGGATCGGGTTCGCCGTTGATCGGCGACACCCGCGCGTCGTTCGGTTGGACGCCATGCAGATACGGCGTGACCGGGATGCTCCAGGGGAGGATGTCGTAGGGCGCGTTGTCGGTGATCGACGGGTGGTCCAGGTCGAGGTCGATCTCGGGGGAGAACAACGCCAAAGCGCCCGGCCGCGGCAGGTCGTGGTCCCGAAGGTAGGCCACCAACGAAGCCGCGAGCCCACCGCCACCGGAGTCACCGGCGACGATGATGTGTTCTGGGTCGACGCCGCGGCCGAGGAGTCCGCGATAGACGTCGGCGGCGTCGTGAACGCCTGCGGGGAAGGGGAATTCAGGCGCCATCCGATAATCGGCGATGAACACCTCGTGCCCGGAGATGCGTACAAGTGACGACGCGAACGCCGAGTACATCATCGGCGAGGTACCGATGTACCCGCCGCCGTGGAGGTACAGGATGGTGGCGCCGATCTCCTGCTTGTCGTCACAATCGTCGACGAACGCGTCGGAGCTCGCCTTGGCGCGACACCACAGCCCGGGCACGCCGCCGACGATGTCGTCGGTGAGTTCGACTCCGTCGGTCAGTTCGACGAAGGGCGGCATCACGACGCGGCACACATCGTCGAGGATCTTCTCCATCGACCGGAACTCCTCGATCGGCAGTCCCATCGAGTAGCCCATGAACGCTCGGATGGTCTGGCGGGTGACGGACTGGCCGAGGTTGTCGAGCAGCCCGGACGGACCCGACCACGGCTTGCGGAACGGTACCCGCGCGAGGCCGTTGATCATGCTCTGCGCGAGTCCGACGACGGTCAGCGCGGTCACCGGCGCCGACGCGGTCTGGACCTCCGGACGATCAGCCATCACCATGCGCCTCAGGGTAGCGACGCGCGTCTCACGCGGCTGGACACGCGACCCACCGGGTGGGGCGGCGGCCTGTAGGCGTGGCAGACTACCCGGGTCCTCTAGTCCCCGAGATCCCCGTGAGGCGGCGATGGAGTTCTCAGCCTTCCCGGCTCCGGTCGAGGCCCCCGGCTCGTCGAGCGGCCCCGAGTCCGTGCAGCTCACGCTGGCCGACGCGTGGGAATCGAACCGCTCGATCCAGAAGTCGGCAGTGGGACGACTCTTCGCGGCCACCAACTCGGCTCTCTACGTCACCTTGATGGAACGTCACCTCGACTACGGCGCCAAACTGTCCGAGACCGAGCTGACGGTGCGCCTCGACCGCGACCTCGCCGACCTCGACCTCACCGACCAGGCCACCGGCCTCGAACTGGTCAAACTCTGGGCCCGGCAGGGCTGGCTGCACCGCGTCACCGACACCAGCGACCCACACGCCCCCAACCTCTGCCATCTGACCAGCGAGGCGCGGTCGGTCCTGGACTTCATGCGACGTCAACGCCGTGAGGATTCGATCGCCACCGGCGGATCCATCACCGGTATCGCCGCCGAGCTTCGACGTGTCGCCGGTCAGGTCAGCAACGATCCCGACCAGATCCGTTCGGAGATCGAGGCGCAGATGTCCGACCTCGACGCCGAACTCGCCGACCTCGACGCCGGCCGACGACCCCCGGTCGACCTGCGCGTCGCCGAGGACGCCGCCCGCACCATCGGCTATCAGATGGAGCAGATCATCTCCGACATCGGCCAGTACGGCACGATGCTCGACCGCATCACCACCGCGCTGCTCGACGACCCCGGTGACTCCGACCTCGCCTACCGCGACCGTCAGCGACAGCTGTTCGACGACTACGAGGCGCTCCTCGACTCACCGCAGTCCGCGTCGTACCAGGCGTTCTCGCACCTGATCCAGGATCCGGAGCGTCGCGCCCGCCTGAAGTCCGACATCGAGACGATCATCGCCAGCTTCCCAAGCATGGACGCGGGCCTGCGGTCGGTGATGGACAACTTCTTCGGCCTCGTGACCCAGCAGATGGCGGAAGTCGGCCGCACCAGGCAGCGGTGTGCCCGTCGTATCCGACGCTTTGTCGCGTCCGGCACGCTCGAGCAGAGCCGCGGTCTCGCCCGGCAGCTCAACGACGCCCTGGCCACCGCCAACGAGTTGCTGAAGACGTCGCTTGCGGACCGTCGCATCGGCTATGAGCTGCCTCTGGCCGCGCCGACGGTGAACTCGATCGGCCGACTCGCCTTCGAGATTCGCGAGCACGTGCCGCCCGCGCCGGCGCTCCCGGCGGCCGTCGACGCCGACCTCACGTCGTTCGCCTCGCTGTCCGGTCAGGTCGACACGACCGAACTCACCGACACCGTCAACGCCGCGGTCGCCACCGGACCCGTCGCCCTCGCCGACGTCATCGACGGACTCGAGGAGCCGTACCTCGCGCACGTCATCGTCCTGTGGTCGTGGGCCCAGAAACAACAGGCCCAGAAACAGCAAGCGGCGGGGGAGAAGGTGCCGATGACCACCGTCCGCTTCCGGTCCCTCATCGGCGACGACCACGCCATCGAAGTGCCCGACCTGACCTTCACCGAACCGATTCCGACTGCGGAGGTCGACGCCGAATGACATCTTTGCCCCCGGACGTGGAAGCCGAGGAGACCAACCCCGTGCTCCCTGAGGTGCGAGCGCAGCGAGCCACGAAGGGCGACCCCGAGACCAGCGCCCCCGCGACCCCCGACGAATTCGCCGGCTTCGACGACCTACCCACCGTCGCGAACCGCGCGGCGTCGCACACGCCGAACGCTCCGCGCTTCGACGGCGACGTCAGCGAGCTGCCCGACCGCGCGTGCTGGGCGCTGCAGAACCTGTTGACCCGCCGCTACATCAGCGGCGACCGGCAGCCGCAGCTGTGGTCGTGGGTGGCCGAGTACCAGGACGTGCTGCGGGGTCGCCTCTCCGAACTCGACCTCCGGCTGCGCATCGTCGACGAACTGCAGGTCGCCTTCGTCGAGCAGGCCGGCTACGACTCTCGCTGGGGCCGAAAGATTCTTAAGCGCGAGACGATTCACACCTACGACGCCATCCTGGCGCTCCACCTGGCCAAGTACGTGCGCGCCGCTCGCGACGAGCCGGTCCTGATCACCCGCGAGGAGATTCACGAGCTGTTCGCCGGCGTCACCAACACCATCGACCGCGACCTCGCGCTCTTCGACAAGCGCATCGAACGCGCCCTCGACAAGATGGAGGAGCTCGAATTCCTGCGCAAGCAGCGCGACGACGCCGACACCTTCATCGTCAGCCCGGTGATCTCCGCGGTGATGACGGCGTCGGTGATCACCGATCTACAACGGCAGTTCGAGCAGTTCATCGGATCCGGTGACACCGGGGAGGTGCCGCCCGAGGACCTCGCCGACGAGCCTGCGGAACGCGACGATGACCCAGCCGACCTCGATGGCGCGTACGGCGAGAACGACGAAGGAGACGACTGGTGAGCGGGCAGGTCGACCAGTACCACCTGTCCCGGTTGCAGCTGATCAACTGGGGCGTGTTCGACGGGTATCACTCGATCCCGTTCAGTCCCAACGGTTCTCTGATCACCGGGTCGTCGGGTAGCGGTAAGTCGTCGTTGCTCGACGCCATCTCACTGGCGTTCCTGCCGGATCATCGGCGCAACTTCAACGCCTCGGGCGATGCGACGGCGGCCGGATCCTCCAGCGGCAAGCGCACGGTCGGCAAGTACGTGCGCGGCGCGTGGGGTGAGCGGCGCGACGGCACCAACGCCCACCGCGAGATCATGTACCTGCGCGGCACCGGCCCGGCGTGGGCGGCCATCGCGGTCACCTACACCTCCAGCTCCGGCGAGGCCATCACCGGCCTGGTGCTGAAATGGCTTGCCGCGGGCAAGATGACCGACGCGCACAGCTCCTACTTTATCTACGACGGCGACGCCGACATCGTCGAGGCCTGCAACGAGTGGGCCGCCAACAACTACAACTCGGCCAAGTTCCGCGACCGCGGCTGGCGCGGCGGACCCGGCGAGGGCAAGTACCTCTCGACGCTGTACTCACTCATCGGAATCCGCGGCTCCGACGCCGCCCAGCAGCTCCTCGGAAAAGCCAAGTCGCTCAAGAGCGTCGGCGGACTCGCGCAGTTCGTGCGGGAGTTCATGCTCGACGCCCCGACCAGCATCGTCGGCATCGCCGACGCCCTCGACCAGATCGACCCGCTCGTCGAAGCCCGCGAACTACTCGACGTCGCGCGCCGCAAGCGCACCATCCTCGGCAACATCGAGGAGGTGCACGAGCGGTACGCGGGGGAGTCGGCCACCTTCTCCGTCCTCGACACCATCGACAACACCACCATCCGCAGCTACGTCAACAACCTGCGGATCCACAACGCGCAGCCCGAGGTCGCCGACCTCGACGACCAGATCACCCGCCTCGACGGCGATCTCGCGGCGCTGACCACCCAGCACGACCAGCTCCGCCAAGATCACAGCCTCCTGCTGTCCCGGATCGCCACCTCCACCGGCGATCTTGCCCCGCTGCGCGAACAGCTCGGCGGCGCACAGAAGCTCAGCACCGAGGTCACCGCCCGACGCAACGCGTACGAGGACAAGGTCTCCGCGCTCGGCTTCACCCCGCCCACCCGGGCCGAGGGATTCTGGCTGCTCCGCGAGGAACTCACGGAGGAGGCCGCCAAGATCGACGGTCAGCTCGACGCCGGGCGCGCGCATTATGCCGAGGCACTGGCCAGCGAGGTCGCCGCGCGGACCCGCCGCGACGCCGCGATGGAGGAGCTCGGCCGCGTCGAGAACGCCGGCTCCGCGCTGCCGCGCACCGAGCACGAGATGCGCCGCGCCATCGCCCACGGACTCCAGATTGATGAGTCCGAGCTGAAGTACGTCGCCGAGCTCGTCGAACTCGACCCCGACGAAGAGCGCTGGCGCTTGGCCGTCGAGAAAGTGCTGCGCAACGTCGGCCTGCGGCTGCTGGTCCCGGACAAGCACTTCCGCGCGGCCCTGCGGTTCGTGAACTCGCACGACATGCGCGGTCGTATCCAGCTGCACCAGGCCGACTCTCGCCCGATGCCGGTTCTGGAGCCGGGAACCTTGGCGTCGAAGTTGCGTCCCGTCGACGCCTCGCACCCGTGTGCCGCCGAGGCGATGACGGTGCTGTCGAAGCTGGGCAACCACATGTGCGTCGACAGTCCCGGCGAGTTCTCCCAGTACGCCAAGGCCGTTACCGACCAGGGTCTGCGCAAGGATTCGGCGAAGCTCGCGGTGAAGGACGACCGCCAGCAGCTTCGGCGGTCGCAGTACATCTTCGTCGGCGACGTCGCATCCAAGATCGCCGCGTTGCGCGACGAACTCGAGTACGAGGAGCGGGCGTTCGAGGATGCCCGCCAGGATTGCGCCGAGCTCGACCGTGAGCGCAGCGCCAAAGAACGACGCCGCGACGCGTATCGCCGCGTGTGCGAGCAGTTCACGCAGTGGAACGAGATCGACGTCGACTCCGTCGATGACCGCGTCGACCAGCTCACCGACCAGTACGACCTGCTGATCGAGGAGAACCCCGACGTCGAGGCCCTGCAGCGCAAGGCCGAGGACCTGTGGGAGCAGGTCCGGAACGCGATTTCGCAGGCCGCGCTGGTCAAGGACAAGATCGCCCGTCAGGACTCCCGGCGCACCCAGCTCCTCGACCTCATCGACCGGTTGAAGCCCGAAGACGTTCCCGCGAAGGCTGAGAAGACTCTCGACGGATTTCGCGAGGACCTCTCGGCGACGCTCGACGTGCTCAACCCGGAGCCGTACCGCCAGGAGATCGTCAAGGCCGCGAGCCGTGAGCGTGACCGCATGCGGTCGGATGCTCGACGTTCCCGCGATGAGCTGGCCCGCATCCTCGACACATACGACGAGGAGTTCCCGGACGCCATCCCGAATGACAGCGACGACTTCGACGAACGTCTGCACGACTACGTCGCGGTCTGCCGCCGCATCGACGAGCGCGAACTGCCCGCCGCCTACGAGCGGATGCGCCGGCTGATCACCGAGCAGGCGCCCGGCGCAATCCTCGGCCTCCACATGGCCGCCGACGCCGAAGAACGTCGCATCGTCGAGCAGATCGAGCGCGTCAACACCGGCCTCGGAGCAGTGGCCTTCAACCGCGGCACCCGCCTACGGCTGCGACCCGGCCGCAAGAAGCTCGCCGCGGTCGAGGAGCTGACCGAGAAGGCACGGCAGATCTCCAACCGCGCGACGGCGGTCAGCTTCGGCGACGAGCAGGCCATCCTCGAGCAGTACTCCGACATCCTGCTGTTGCGCGAGCGCCTCGCCGGCAACACCCCGGAGGACCGCCAGTGGACGCGCGACGCCCTCGATGTACGCAACCGCTTCGACTTCTACTGCGAGGAGCACGACGCCGAGTCGGGGGAGACCATCCGCACCTACTCCAACGCCGGTGACAACTCCGGCGGCGAGCAGGAAAAGCTGATGGCCTTCTGCCTCGCAGGTGCACTGAGCTTCAACCTTGCCAGCCCCCACGGCAACGACAACCGGCCGATCTTCGCCCAGCTGATGCTCGACGAAGCCTTCTCCAAATCCGACCCGCAGTTCGCCCAGCAGGCGCTGTCGGCGTTCCGCAAGTTCGGGTTCCAGCTGATCATCGTCGCTACGGTCCAGAACACCAGCACGATCCAGCCGTACGTGGACAACGTGGTGATGGTGTCGAAGACGGAGGCAGGGCCTGAGTTGCGGCCGGTCGCTACCGCGACCTCGACGGGGATCAAGGCGTTCTCGGAACTTCGGCGGTCGGGGAGTCAGTTGTCGGTGTAGCGCAGTTCGTCCTGCCGAAAATCGTATCCAAGGCGGGCGCGCGGCCCCGGGACCATGAACCAATAACGCCGAGTCGCGGTCCGGGACGGTGGTGGCACAATGCCCAGATGCTCGCAACGCGCAAGCACTCCTGAACCGGTACCGACTGTCGGTGGTCCACCACCCGACTGTCTTTCTAACTGTGACCCGATATCGGTAGCAGGTTGCTAACTGGCTCCTTGGACACCGGACGTGCTCAGCTTGCTGGCTGAAATCTTGGCGGCTCGCGCGCGAACTTCCTTCGCGAGCCACACCATCCCGCCCGGATCGCCGTCCAGGTAGTCGGCAAGTTTAGAAATCGCGTGCTCTTTCCACGCCTTACTGACTCGTAGGTGCCAGGTGTCTCCGCATTTCTCTTTGCCGTCGATAGCCGAGTCCTCGCCCAGTTGCTCTACGAGTTGCGCGACTGCTCGGCGTGGAAGCAGGTCCTCGATCTCAATGTCGTGCTGTTTATTACATGCACCGTCCCACTTATTTAAAAGTAGAATGCGCCTGTTGGTTTCCCAATTGAAACTCTTCAATTTATTTGCTGCTGCGCGTCCATGATCGTCGGAATCAAGCAGGGCGATTACCGGTAATTCGGTTGCGGCTTCCGCAAGAATTGCCTGAGGAACTACGTTCGACGCATTACCTGCAGGGATGAAGTGCATTCCCTCGACAAGATCTTGTCTGTTCGCTGCGGTACAACACTGGTTGATGAAGAGGCCATCAGTGTACCCTTCGGTGACCACAACGACCTCGGTGCCTGCTGGAATTTCAAGGCTACGCTCGAGAACATGAGCGAGTCCGGCGTCGCGGTAGAGTGCCCCTAAGAGCTGCGCCCTCTTCTCGTGTCCGCTGACAGTGGCGGCCTTTTCTGTGAATCCATCGGGTTTCTTTCGGAGCTCAGTAATTCTAGTCGTCGACCTCCGCGATATCACGTAGGGTGAATGAGTTGTAACTACAAGCGAGACATCGGTGCGGGTTGCAAGTTCCTCGAGTTGGTCTCGAATGTCTTCCTGTCCAGCCGGATGAAGAAACGCCTCTGGTTCCTCCACTGCGAGAACGAGGGACCTTCGACTCTGTTCTGCCAGATATTGCAGCATCGACACAAGCACTGCCCCACGGATTCCAGTGCCTTTCGCCGACAAAGGAGTTGTAACAGCGTCTCCAAGCCTGATTTCAACGGATGACAGCGTGTCGTAAACGGTGGGCACAGCGGGCACCAACTCTGCATTACAAATCTCTGGGAACATTTCCCCGACACGTTCTTGGATCAGACCCCTCAGAGGTTCGAGGAGTTGAGTCTGCAACGACGTCAGATACTCATCACGAGCGGCGTCAGCCTTCGCGATTTCACTTCCAAGATGATCGGAAATTACCAACTGCAATATTTCGCGGAACTTCCCCTTCAGTAGAGATTCTAGGTCCTGTCCACTGTGAATTACAGCGAACCTGACCACAGACCGGAATTGGGACTCGAGTTTCGTATGCTCGGCACTCTGGGACGGCAGCGATGCGGCGCCGAACCCTTTGGCCTGGAATGAGGTCTGGCGTGTTCCGCGCGCACCAAATGTGGTGACTATACGAATTTCGCTATCCGCTGCGTAGGTCTTCACAAAGCCTTTGGTGGATGCGTTGCGTGCCTTGCGGATTGCTAATTCGTAGGCTCGTGCCCGGCTGAGAAGCGTTTTTTCGGGCGAGGATTTTCCAACTTGAAAGGTCAACGCGATCCTGGTTGAGGGTGGGGCCCCTATCGACGGGGTGTCTTTTGTTGGCCGGTCATGTGCGAGGGAATATACGGACTCGGGGTCGAGCGCGAGTTCAAGTGCACGGATGAGGTTTGACTTGCCGCAGTTATTCGGGCCGACAACGTAGTTGACACCGTTGGACACGTCGAACTCATGCTCGCCAGAGAAACTCCGCAGATCTTTGACACGGATGTGAGTAAGTTTCATTTCGTGTGACCTAGGACCTTCTTCTGTGGATGCTGTCGACTCGTAGATCTTGCCAGCGTAGATCTTGTTGCGTCACGAAACGGTGTAGTTCGCTTGAGCTTGAGCAGATTTGCTCATCTTGCGTGCTCCGGGCTTGTGGGTCTGTCCAGTCCACCTCGCAAGGGTTCGATTAGGGGATCGAAAGGTGGCGTCGTATGACTGAAACAGGCGCTTCGGTCAACCAGGCGCCATCGAGGCTAACTGACTATAGCTATTTTCATCGCGTCGGCGACAGCTCCGGCGGGCTGGAACGACTACTGCTTCGAAGTGGTTAGACCGTCCGTCCTCACCGATTCGTTCTCCGGAACGGGGACAGCACCGGGTCGCGCGACGGCGGGTTGTGACCCGGCTACAGGCAGACCGCGACCACTGCGGTGATCGGACCGACGCCGGCGTCGGCGCCAAAGCGGACTTGTTCACGGCCCGGACGCGACCCTGCGATCGGGAGAACAGACATCGAGCGCTGAACTGAGATCGAGTGAWACCCGCGGCTCGCGATGCCCAGCCCCATGTACTTGAGTACGCCATCGAGTAGAACCGCGCATTTTCGCGTCCTAAGAGCTTTGCGTACCCCCGGCCACGAGCGGCGAACGGTTACTCGGGTTCAGCGCGCTGTCACGTGGCTGACTACGCGGCGAACCGGGCTAGGTTGGTCCCGCGTTACGCTGAGGCGTATTGCACTTCCGCCATACGTCAGCTGATCTTCGAGCGCAGGCTGTCGGTGGCGAATGCCGCGTGGCGGGAATGGTTCTCCTGGCCGCGGAACGCGCGCCACTCGCCCAGCCGGTAGGTGAACTTCCCGCCTCGTGGGCGCACGTCGATCTCGAAGTCCCGGCCAAGGAACTCGATACGGCGCTCGATCTCGTCGTCGCTCAGTGAGCTTCCCAGTGCCTTGCGCAGCCCCGCGAGCGAGACGTAACCGCCGTCCTCCCTTAGCGCGCGGTACACCTCGTCGCGATATTGGCTGCTCGCACCGTGATCGCTCCTCGATGTGCCCTCCTTGCGTAGCGCTGTTGCGATTGCAATCCCGACGGCGCGCGCGACAGGAGGAGGGAACGCGTTGCCAATCTGGCGATAGATCGCAGTTTTGCGGCGCTTCCGGTCGCCGAAGTCCCACTCGTAGCCGGGCCCGGACCAGCCCTGGATCCGGGCGACCATCTCGTTCGTCAGTTTGGGCACAAAGCTGGCAGGCAGGCTGGGCCCGGGAGCGGTGTCCGCGATCCCGAGTCCGTCGACCCCCAGTTTCCGCCACTCCCGCTTCGCGCGGGTTGGTCCGAGGTCAGGGCCACCATGCTTCTTCGATCCGCCCACGATCGTCGGAGCGACACGGTCGGCGCGCTTCGCCCAGACCTCAGCGCCGGGCCATCCGTTCTCGGCCATCAGGTCGTACAGTGCGGCCCCAACCGTCTGGACCGCCGGTGTGGGTTCAGGCCAGGAGAAGTACGGAGCGAACTCCCCCCGCAAGGCGACAAGGATGAAGCGCGGTCTCAGCTGCGGGACGCCGAAGTCCTTGGCCTCCAGCAGTCGCCAGTCCGCGCGGTATCCGAGCTCGACGAATCGGTCGAGCACGGCCTGGCGGTACCCGGCGAAGCGCGGCATCGACAGCCCACGAACGTTCTCCAGCAGGACAGCATCCGGCTCCATGCGCCCCGCGGCCTCGACTGCCCAGGCGAAGAGGTCGCGCTCGTCTGATGACCCGAGCTGCTTGCCCGCGATCGAGAAAGGCGGGCACGGCACGCCCCCGGCGAGCAGCGATACCCCGCGGTGGTCCTCCGGCTTCCACACTTCGTCGTCGGCGACGTCCCCGACGACGACGGACGGCGACGGCAGCCCTTCTGCGGAGGCAATACGGGTCAGGTTGCGTTCGAGTGTCGCTGCCGCGTCGCGGTCGAGCTCGACGGCAAGCGTGTGCCTGAATCCTGCGAGGTGGAGGCCGAGGCTCTGGCCTCCTGCCCCCGCGCAGATCTCTACGGCTGTTAGCTGGGTCGCGCGTGTCTGGCCCTCCATAATGGTGTCCATCATGTCAGGGCCATCCGACAATCCCGGGATGCGCGCCGTGGTTGGAATGGAGGGTTGTCACCCTGCGCGGCGGGACCCGTACCAGAGGGGGTCAAAGGGGCGGCGTGTTTCGGGCGTCGCCGCGCACAGCGCGAGACCCGACGGGCCGAGGGCGACAGCTCCTTTCCCGCCGGGTTCCGTCGGCGCGACGTGGCCGGCGACATACTCTGTCCGCCGCGGTACAGGGAGATTAAGCTGGCGCGCCGCATCGCGCTGCCAGTCAAACGCGCCCCCAAGGATCACGATCCCTTCTGACGCCAGAGGGTCGCGAGAACCGCTCTGACCACCCCGAACGCGTCTCGTCACGTCTAGCTGCGCGGCGACGGTCGCGACTGCCGCCCTGCCTACCACGTGACCGACGGTACGTCTGAACAGCTCGGTGGTACGTGCCGTGCCCGCACCCGCGGCAAAGACCGCGGCGAGGTCGTTCTCATGCATGTGCAGAAGAGTATTTGGCGGGAGGTCCGCGTCCTTCTGAAGCCACGCAATCGTGCGCCTTCCAGCCGCGGAGAGCGTGCGCTTCGCGTCCCGGTTCCTCCCGCTGTTTAGTAGGCCCTCGGAAGCGCGGACGATACCGACAGAGAACCGCGACTCCGCGTCGCTGGCGGTGACCACCATGCATAGCTCCCCGACGACCTCGGGCGGGAGCATCCACCCGCCGTTCAACTGGCTGTACTTCGCGTCGACCTCCTGCCCCGCGATGCAGTAGTCGAGTTTGATGCCGTCGCCAAACTCAAACTGACGCTGGAGGTTGATCTCTACGAGAGTTCCGAAGTGCGTCTTTTCCGTTTTGAATAGCTGGTCCCAGCGATAGCGCTGTGTGCGCACGCCGTCGTACAGCTGGTCAAATGTGTCGCGCAGAACCTGCGCGGTGATCGCGCCCCCTGGGTCCAGTCGCTCCATCTCGCTCGCGACACTGTCGCGAGCGGGATCGTTGGGCAGAGTGTGTCTGAGCTCGAGGGGCACGGCCGGACGTTACCGTGCATAGGAAGGCGCTGTTGGCAGGGGGCCGGAACCTCTACCCTGATCGCTTGACCAAATGGGAAATGTCTCCCCACCCCAGCTGCTCGCGCGATAGGTACTAAATTTGCGATGCTCTCACGGCGACGACTTCGTCTGCGTCCGGCCATATGGAGAAGGACGCTGTGTGGATGATCAATCGACGTGGGCCACTACTGAAGTCCCTCCACCCGACTGATGACTTGCTTCCGTTGTTCGGGAGGTAGCCGGAGGTAGGTTGTCCACGCTCGATCCAGTTCAGTGGTGCCGCGGCGCCCGCGTTTCATCCAACGAACAAGGCGCCGCAGCTCGGCCGGACCAAGATCGCCCGCGGCCGCAATCGCGTCACTCACGCTTGCGCTATCTCGCAGGCTGCCTGCGCGGCACCGCTTGCATTCGGTAACGAATTCGGCGGTCTCAACGCCGTTGACATCCACAATTTTGCGCCGAGAAACGGCCAGGACCGCTGACGAAATCACGTCATCTGGGTAGAGTTCGCCTCCGGCGACACCACACAAGGTGCACATGAAACCGTCACGGGCCAACACGTTTTGGCGGTCCTTGTTCGAGACGGCCTTCTCGGGCGCTGCTGCGCGACGGGACTTCGTGTCCCAGACGGGAACCCCGGCCTTCACGAAACGCTGGTCCTCGGCCAAGAGGGTGGCGTCATCGGTGTTCGTGTGTACGACCCAACCGTAGTCTCGAAGATCTCGAATGCGTCGGTCCACCTGCGACACGCCCGGAAATGCAGTGCGCAGTTGGGTCTTGGTGAACGTATTACCCTCACCAACAACCTGTAAGAGCCAAAGGGCGCCGCGAATCATCGTGCCTGCCGACATTTCGGGGTCGTCCCAAGCTGGTTGACTCACATGATTCCTCTCGTTTCACCGTCATGCCCCGCCGGACCGTTCGCACTGTCAGACCTCTTTGGAATGATGGCGACAACCACAGCTCAACATCGACCCGACACGAAGGATCATTACATGTCAGACTTCGGCATCCCACCTAAGGGTGAGGAGGTCAAGGCAGTCATCGATCAGCGATACAAGCTCGCAATGACCGAGGACGGCGCGAAGGTTACGATCGACTGGCGCGGTGAACAGCGGCACGTTTACGTGATCTCGATGCCGGTCGACATGCTTTACTTCAATCCGGATACTCACCGTATTCGAGCGCAGCGCACACTCGACCCAGAGCGGAATCGAGCGATCGAGGACGACCCGTGGGGTCAGACGGCGCAGCAGTACCTCCACGACTTGTTGAGGCAGCGACCGTCGAATCCAGATCAAGTCGATCCTGACTATACTGCATTAATGGAGGAGCTCGACGACGTCGGGCAACGCGAGCCAGGGATCGTCAGCCCGCACGGGATCCTCGTGGACGGCAATACAAGAGCCGCTGCCCTAATTGATCTCGGAGTACAGAACATCCGTGTTGGTGTTCTGCCGGACGACACATCGCGCCAAGACATCAACAATGTTGAGCTATCGCTCCAGCTGCGCAAGGATCGACGACGCGACTACTCGTACATCAATCGGTTGATCGCGATAGACGAAGAGTTGGCACGTGGCCGCTCGGAAGCCGATGTCGCTAAGGACTTCAACATCAAGCTCGCTACGCTCCAGCGTGACCGATGGGTCTATTCCCAGATTCTTGACGCGATCGAACGGAGCAGATCAGCGGGAGGAGCATCGCTACGATTGGTCGATTTCGAACAGCACCAGGAGAAGTTGCGAGAGCTGCACCGCGACTACTCGAAACTTGCGGTGACGAATCCGGACGCTGCCAAATGTCTGTTCCAGTCACGGCTCGCCATGGTGCTGCTTGACTACCCCAAGACGTCATTGCGGCTCGCGGAAGCTGACTTTCATACGCGGTACCTCGCCACACGGCTGCCCGAGGAGCTTAAACCGACGGTGCCGACGGCGCCTGCGGTGTCAGTCCCAGGTATACCGGGGACATCTCTCCCGAGTCAAAGCATTGACGCTGCGGCCGCTGAAGCTCTCACTAGTAGCCTCCTGCGCGCGAAAGCGGTTTCAAGCAACGCAGACAAAGGGAGCGCTGAAGAGGTTGCCAAAGCGTCGACTGTCATGAAGCAAGCAAGAGGCGTGTTCGACGTCGCCGTCAAGATGGCCGGTCAGAACGCGCAACTCGTAAAGCGGCAGACTGCCGTTCCCGAACGCGCAACCGACGCAGCTGATTACGTCACGCAATGCGCTAACGAGTTCGCCGAGGCGCGAGCGAAACGAGCGCTAGACGAGGAAGCCTTTGACGATGCGCTTGTCCTGCTCCGCGACAGTCTCGTAATTCTCGCTCGGCAAGCTGGTAGAGCATTTCCAACGCCGGGTGAAGGTGTGGCGTGGCTTCTGGAAGCTGCACGGACCACGTAATGGTGCACCACAGACCAAGCCTCTCAATTGGTCTGGCGTCTGAAGTCACGCGTGTGCGTCTTACGGCCCGGCAAGGGCTTGAGAGTGACCTACGGCGCCTCGCGGTTAGGTTCCCCGCCAGCACCCAACCTTCGCCGGGCACAATTGAGATAGAACTCGACGCCTTGCTCACTAACCTGGAGGCGCTTAGCCATTGGCCACACGCTACTGAAGGCGAGGTGGTCTGGGATGCGCAACTGGAAGCGTTGGTCGTCGACTCGCTTCAGGACGCTCGCACCGTCGCCGATCGGCTGGACTCTGGTGAGGCAAGTGAAGCGCTCGGCCCTAAGACGATCGACGATGTCCTTGGGTATGAATGGATAGCCAACTTAACGCTGTTTCAGCGCAGGGACATCGCCAAGCTGCTGTCGCTCCGACATGGTGCGAACTTCTCCGTCCCGGGTGCCGGCAAGACGAGGGTCGCACTAGCTGTATTTCAGGCACTCCGCCGGCATGACGGCATTCAGCGGCTGCTAATAGTAGGTCCGAAATCGAGTTACAACGCGTGGCTCGACGAGAACGTTGAATGCCTCGCCCCTTCGCTTTCGATGGCGGTTGTCGAGGGTTCGCTGCCTAGTACCGTCGACGCGATTATCGTTAACTACGAACGTCTTCCGAAACTCGTCAGCGCGCTCGGGCGTTGGCTTGTGGAGTCGCCTTCGATGATCATCCTCGACGAGGCTCATCGAATGAAACTCGGGGCCGAAGGCGCTTATGGTGCCGCCTGCCTCGCGCTCGGTCCACGAGCGAGACGGCGGCTGATCCTAACTGGTACCCCTGCTCCTAACGGCGCAAAAGACCTAGAGAACCTCTTCGCATTCGTGTGGCCCGGCACGGGGCGCCAGAGCGTACGGCGAGCGGTCAATAGTGCTGATCTGTCTAGTGCTAGTCGCGCGCTCAAACCACTGTTTACGAGAACCACGAAGAACGAGTTGCACCTGCCGCCCGTGGAGACGATACTTCGCTCCGTCACACTTCCTCCACTGCACGCGGAAATTTATGGTGCGTTAGTTGGCCAGTTCTCCGCGCGGGCGAAGGGGAACGAGGGAGACTTCCAAGCTCTTGGCCGGATAATGGTTTACATGCTCATGGCGGCGACTAGCCCAGCGCTCCTCTCTGTGGGTGCCACGAAGTACGAGCCACTCGTTTATCAGGTGCCGCCACTTCCTATCTCAGAACGATCGGCTCTCTATAAACTGATGCAAGACCTCCCGGCGTACGAGTTGTCGCCTAAGTATCACGAGGTTCTTTCGATAGTTAGCGAGAACGCCAAGCAGGGCCGAAAAACACTAGTCTGGTCCACGTTCATCCGGAGCCTGAACACGCTACAGCGAATTCTATCCCCATTCAGCCCGGCGATGGTTCACGGCGGCACCGTGGACCGCGATGAGCAAATCCGACGGTTTAGATTCGACGCGGATTGCACGGTTCTCTTGTCGAATCCGGCCACACTTGGTGAAGGAATAAGCCTTCATCACGAGTGTCACGATGCTGTCTATGTGGACCGCGATTTCGCCGCTGGGCGTTTTCTTCAGAGCCTCGATCGAATTCACCGCCTTGGACTCCCGGATAGCGTCACAACTCGCATCACCGTGCTGGCATCAGATGGGACTATCGACGAGGTCGTGGCGGCACGCCTGTCCACTAAATTGGCATTCATGGGTGGGATCCTTGACGATCCTGCGGTTCAGCAGCTCGCAGACTTGGATGAAGAGCCCTCTGAAGCAGGAGGTCTCGACCGTCAGGACGTCAATGCCCTATTGGACCACCTAAATGCGACTTCCTCCTGAGAGTATTTTGCTCGCGGCTAAGCGCTGGCTCGATATTCTTCCGTCAAGTGGCGGGATTCCGCGCGCACAAGCGCTGCTCGCTACGCACGTGAAATACAGCGACCTGACACCTACGCAGTATGCCAGTGCGCTCACACTCCTTCATGAGCTCGAGCTGATCGAAGGCGGGCGAATCCTTAGTCCACCGGGCAGCCGAGTCTTAGGTGCGCTCCTTGAGAAGGCCGCTCCGACCTGGTTCCTGGATGCAGATCAGCTTGTGCAGTCACCAGATGAACTGCCTTCCGATATCGTTTCAGCTGGAAGGGCACTAGGACTCAACGAGGTAGAGGTCTACGAACAGCTGGTCTCAAGTTGGGGCAGGGTGGACACTGCTGTCCGTGAGCGCGTCGGAGCCGCGGGCGAGGCTCAACTTGTCGAAATTCTCGAATCAGTCTCGGGTAGCCGAGTCGATCATGTCTCGAACTGGTCGGATGGCTTCGGTTATGACATTTCGTACTCGGTTGGTCGGATTTCCGGTCATCTAGAGGTAAAGAGCACAACGCGCGTCGGTCGGTTTACCGCGTACCTATCGCGTCATGAGTTCGGTGTAATGCAGCGCGATGACAGCTGGGTACTAGTAGCTGTCCGTCTAACTCGTGATCTGAACATCGCAGGGGTCGGATGCGTACCCAATGAGTGGATCGAGGCGAACGTTCCTCGGGATGCTGGACCTTTCGGTAGCTGGGCTAGCTGCAAGTTCGAGATTCCGGCTGAAGTCATAGGCTCTCCGGTTCACGAGCTAGGTGCGGAGGCTGCAACGCTACTACCGACGTGGTAGGTACTCCACCATCGCGGAAGAAGCTGATTCTAAACTATAGGAGCCTGACCCCCCCACGCGTTTACCGGCAGATCTTAGAGCAGACAGCACTCTGTTCACCGAGGCGTCCAGATCGTCTCGAACGTCGAGGTCCCATATTCGGACTACCTCCCATCCGTTTCGCGCGAGTTCTGCATCCACCTGACGATCACGCTGGACGTTCCGCGCGATCTTCTGGCGCCAGTAATCCGACGATGCTGTCTCTGGGTTCCAGTGCTCCGGGTGGCCGTGCCAGAAGACTCCGTCGACGAACACAGCCACTCTCCAGCGCGTGAACGCTATATCCGGTCGCCCAGGTGGCAGGTCCCCGATAGCCGGTCCAGGCAGTTCTAGAGCCAGTTTCTTCTAGCTGTCGGTCAGTCGATCTCGCAGCCCACAGGGTGGTGCTGGTGGGTGCATCGGGCAGCGTACTCGGCCGGGGTCTGGTAGCCCAGCGCCGAGTGGCGGTGCCGGTGGTTGTGGTCGTCTTTGAAATCGTCGATCACCACGCGAGCTTCGAGCAGGGTGGGCCAGCAGTTGCGGTTCAGGCACTCGTCGCGAAGCCGGTTGTTGAACGATTCGATGAACCCGTTGTTCCACGGCGTGCCGGGCGGAA
>NZ_LZMP01000037.1:0-36981 GCF_001691435.1 Gordonia sp. UCD-TK1
AGAGCTCAGATGGGCTCGGACTGTGGACGGAGCGATCTGGGCGGCCGTGTCGCGCAGGGCCGCGCAGATCGGATCGACTCCGTGTTCGTCGCGGAAAGCGGCGACGAACTCCACGATCAACGCTGTGGGCGGTCGATCTCCGCCGCAAAGAAAGCTGATGCCTGCTTCAAGATGGTGTTCGCCCGCCGCAACTCCCGGTTCTCCCGTTCCAGCTGCGCGATCCGCTCAGCCTCGCTGGTCGTGGTCCCCGGGCGGTCCCCGCCATCGATCTCGGCCTGCTTGACCCAGGTGCGAAGCGCCTCCGGGTGCACACCGAGTTGATCGCCGATCCGTTTGAGCGCCCCTGGTCGCGTGGCTGGGTCCTTGCGGGCCTCCACCGCCATCCGCGTCGCCCGCTCCTTCAGCTCAACGCTGTATTTCCGTGGTGCTGCCATGCTCTCCATCCTTCACAGATTCGAGAGCCTCCGACAAACCCGGGGCGTTTCACTGGGGGACCTGTCGTGGTGTGCCACCCAGGACATGGGTGATCACCCGGTTGTTGCCGTGGCCGACGGCGTAGCGCATGTCGAGCGGGCCGGAGATGGACACCGCCCGGGATGGAACGAAGGCCGGACGCGAACCACTTCGTCATCGGTGAGGCGATGGCGCGTGCCGCCCCACACGGCCAATTGCGCACCGGCGCTGTGACCGACCACCAGCTCGTCGTCGATTCGCAACTGCGGGTAGGTCTCGGCCATCGCGGGCACATGGTCGAGTGCTCGGGCCACGTCGTGGAAGGTCGTGGGCCACCCTCCGCCGGTGCCCAGACGTCGGTACTCCACGTTGTAGACGGCCAACCCCCGGTCGGCGAGGTCTCTGGCCATCTCGTCGAATTGCTCTGCACCGGACCGGCTTTCCCAACCGCCACCATGGATGATCGTCACCAGCGGCAGCGAGTCGTCGTCGCGGGCGCCCGCAGGCAGGTACAGATCGGCCCAGTTCTCGGCGGGGTCGGCATCGTCGGAATCGAGATACTCGACGCGGACGACGTCGAAGGATTCGGTCCCCGCGGGGACCGGGGGAGCCGTCGCGGGTCCGTGCGCATCCGACGGCGTACCGGAAGACGGTGACGGCGTTGACGACTGCTGGTCCGGCGGCGTCGAGCAACCACCGGCCACGAGCGCGATCACGCCCACGGCCACCGTGACGATCCGACGTCTCATCGGTTATCGGAGACCGGAGGGCACGATCTTGCCGTTGACCGTCACGGTCACCTCGCCGGTCTCGGTGTTCTCGGAGATCTCGCCGTGCTCGAAGGTGACCACCTCGAGGTCACCGTCGACCGTCACGTCGCTCGTGGGCACACCGAGCGGCCCGGCCGAGCCGTTGGTGCCGAGGAGCAACGGGGTGCCGTCCGGAGCGCGCTCGGTGTTCCAGGCGTCCCGGATCTTGCCGGAGGTGACGATGTACCCAGGCGTTGCGGGGTCGCTGTTCCTCGCGATGATCACGCCACCGCGGAACTGTTGGTAGACAACGCCACTCTCTCGTGTCCCCGCGTTGTGATCCCCGGTCAACGGCTTGCCCAGGGCGGCCCGCTGTGCCTCGGTCGCCGACGCGTACTTCGTTGCGATCGGGCCGGTGAGAGTCACCTCGACATCGTCCTCGCCCATGACCGTGGTCTCGGTGGGCTTCGCATTCTCCACGACAGGAACGGGGCCCGTCGTGTCGCCGGCCGCTGAGGTCGTCGTCGAACCCCCGGTCGTCGAGGCTCCGGAGGGCGACTCGTCGGCGTCTGACGTGCCGCAACCGGCGGCGATCAGTGTGATCGCGAACAGTCCGGCGACCAACTCGGAGCGGCGGGATGCCACCAGTTTCATGTGATCCTCTCGACCCTCGACTCGTCGGCCTAGATGTATCACGGACCGCGGCCCGTCGCCGAGCGGCTGCGATTCACCCGTGCCGACGGCGGTACTCGCCCGCGGCACCCGGATGCAGGGGGATGGGTCCGGTGAGGATCAACGACTGCGCGTCGAGGAACTGGCTGCCGATCGCCTGGGCGGGCACGAGGTGTGCGGCCTGGTCGAGCAGCACGTCGACGATGGCCGCGGCGGTGACGTCCGGTACATCCCGTCGGGCGAGCAGGAGATTCGCGATCCCGACGGTGGTGACTGCTGGGTGCCGGCCGTAGATGTCGGCGGGGATGCGTACGGGCTCGTACGCGGGTCCGAACCGCTGTCGTAAGCCCGCGACCACGTCACCGAGGTCGAGCAGGACGATCGGCACGCGCGGGTCGGTGAACGCCGGGGTCGGCAGACCGCCCGCCCACATGACGGCGTCGACCTCTCCGGCGGCGAGGGCGGCGCCGGCGTCGGCCATCGTCTGCCGGACCGGGCGGATGTCGCGGCCGGCGTCGAGGCCGGCTGCGGCGAGTACCCGCTCGGAGAGCCCGGCGGCGCCGGACCCCGGTGCTCCGACACTCACCGACCGCCCGCGCAGGTCGGCGACCGTCGCGATCCCGGACCCGGTGCGGACCGCCACCTGAAAGTAGTTCTCGTACACGCATCCGAGCGCCGTCAGCTGTGGGCCCGCGCGCTCGATGGCCGTGTCGCTGAGACTGATGGCGAGTTCCGCGGAACCGTCCGCCAGGGCGTCGAGGTTCTCAGCAGAGCCGCCGGATTGCCGCGGGCGGATCTCCGGCGCGCCGGACCGGTCCGCCGCCGCGGCGAGAAGACCGGCGAACTCCCAGAAGAACCCGCCGGGCTCTCCCGCCGCGAGGCGTACCGGTGCGCCGCGTTCGGTTCCGCACGCGGTCAGGAGAAGCAGCGCGCCCAGGCCGGTGGCCCCGCGGAGCATGGTCCGCCGGTCCACCGGCCCGCGCGCGAACGACATGGTGACACCTTAGGCCCGCCGGGCAACGGCCTCTGCGTCGAGGAAGGCCCGCCCCTGCTCGCGATCGAGCGGGGTCTCCGCCTTGTTGCGCAGGACGAAGATGTAGACCATCAGCGAGACTGCGATCACGACGGTGACGTAGGCGATGAACCACGGGACATGACCGCCGTTCTTCGCGGCCTGGTAGATCAGCGGCGCGGTGCCGCCGAAAGCCGAGTTCGCGAGCGCGTAGCCCAGACCCACTCCCAGCGCGCGGACGTGGGAGGGGAAGAGCTCCGCCTTCACGATCGCGTTGATGGAGGTATAGCCGGTGAGGATGATGTAGCCGATGGCGAGCAGGGTCAACGACGTTGCCACCGAGGTGGTCTGGGGCAGGTAGGTGATCAGGACGTAGGTGTACAGGACACCGCCGACGCCGAAGAAGATGAGGACGGGTTTGCGTCCGACCTTGTCGCTGATCATCCCGCCGATCGGCTGCAACACCATCAGGAAGATCAAACCGATGAGGTTGATCCAGGTCCCGGTGCGACCGTGGTCCTCGTAGGCGGTCTTGACGATGGCCGGTGCGTTGACGCTGTAGGTGTAGAAGGCGATGGTGCCGCCGATGGTGACCAGGAAACAGATCAGCAGTGGGCGCCAGTAGTTCAGGACGAGTTCGCGGATCGAGCCGGACTCGGAGTCAGCCCCGCTGCGGACGGCCTCCAACTGCTCCGGGGTGAGCGACTCGTCCATGCTGCGGCGCAGCCAGAAGACGACCACCGCGGCCACGCCGCCGATGAGAAACGCGATACGCCAACCGAAGTCGGAGATCTGGTCCTTGTCGAGGAAGCCCTGCATCACCAGCAGGGTGAGCTGCGCCAGTACGTGTCCGCCGATGAGCGTGACGTACTGGAACGACGAGAAGAAGCCGCGACGCTCCCGGGTGGCCGCCTCGGACATGTAGGTGGCCGACGCGCCGTACTCACCGCCGGTCGCAAACCCCTGTACCAGTCGACAGAGCACCAGGACGACCGCCGCCCACACGCCGATCGACTCGCGACCCGGTGTCAGCGCGATGACGAGGGAGCACGCCGCCATCAGCGACACGCTGAACGTCAGCGCCGCCCGGCGGCCCCGACGGTCCGCGTACCGACCGAAGAACCAGGAGCCGACCGGCCGCATCAGGAAGGTGACGGCGAAGATGGCATACACGTAGACGGTTGAGTTCTTGTCGGCCGAGTCGAAGAACTGGCTCTCGAAGTAGGTCGCGAAGACGGTGTAGACGTAGACGTCGTACCACTCGACGAGGTTGCCGGACGACCCGCGCAGGGTGTTGAGCACGGCACGACGCGTCGCCGCGGCCGACGACGTCGGCGGTGCGCTCCGGGCGTTCGCGGGTTGCCGGGTGGGCGAGTCGGTCATCAGGGTCCTCCAGGTCGTCGAACGTGCACCCGACCCGGTCCGGCGTCGGTGCCCCTAACACTGTGAACGCAGTCACAGGCGGAACGGAAGCCGATCGCGGTTTCCTAACACTCCCTTAGGACAGGTCGTCCACGGCCTCGTGGAACGGGACGTCGGAGGCCGGGATCCAGAGGTCCACCCGCAGTCCCGCGGGGCGTCCGGCGGTCACCTCCAGTTCGCCGCCGGCTCCTTCGACAAGGGCCGCGGCGATGGCCAATCCGAGTCCGGAGCCCGGCCCGCTGCCGGACGACGCGCGGAAGAACCGCTCCGTGATGTGTGGCAAGTCGTCGGCCGTCACGCCCTGTCCGGTGTCGGCGACCCAGACCCGGATACGCGCTCCCTCGGATCGACAGCCCAGCTCTACGTGGGCACCTTCCCCGGCGTGGTTGACCGCGTTGCTCATCAGGACGTCCATCGCCCGGATGAGGTCGTCCTCGTCGAGCGCGGCGATCACCGACCCGGGCCGGGGCGGCGAAGTGATCGACGCCGACATCCCCGCGTCGGCGAGCGCGTCCGCCCAGAAATCGTGGCGCTCGACCAGCACGGCGGCGACGTCGCAGACCCCTGTGGTGGAACCGGCGGGCCGCGACTCGGCGGTGGCGAGGACGAGGAGGTCGTCGACGATGCGGTCGAGCCGGTCGATCTCCACGATGGTCTTCTGATGCGATTCCAGCGAGCGGCCGGCCAATCCGAGGCCGAGGGTGTCGAGGCGAAAGCGGACCGCTGCCAAGGGATTACGAAGTGCGTGCGCGGTGTCGGCGACCAGGCGGCGCTGGGCGGTGGTGGCGTTCTCGACGTCGTCCGCCATCGCGTCGAAGATCCGGGCCAGCTCGCGGACCTCCGGTGGGCCGGTGTGCCGTTGACCGGGCGGCCCACCCGGGGGCGTGTCGTGCGCTGACGGGCCGCTGTCGATGATCGAGGCGCGCAGCGAGCGCACCCGTGCCGACAACGCCGTGAGTGGGCGAACCGTCCACCGCGACAACGCAACCGCGATCATCGACCCGATCACGAGCATCGCGAGGGCCCCGGCGGCGATCACTGCCCACGTTCCGACGACATCGCGTTTCGCCGCCGTCGTCGATGCCTCGATGACGACCGCGCCGTCGACCTGGGTGCCCGTGCCGATCGGCATGGCCACGAGTACCGAGTCGGGCGACCAGGGTGTCAACCCCGACGCGATCCGGGTGCGTTGATTGCGCAGTGCCTCGGAGACGGCCTCGGCGACCTCGGGTGACCGGGCCGAGAGGCCGGCCGAGGCGCGCGTCGTGCCGGCTCGATCGACCACCAGGACACCTTCGTCGTAGAGGTCGCGGTAGCGCTCGGCGGCCCGCTGGAGTTCCGTACCCCGCATCTCCGGGTCTCGATCCGCGAGGTCGGTGAAATAGACCGCGGACGCGGTCCGGCTCTCGGTGAACCGTTGCAGCCGTTCACGACTCGCCGTCGTCGCGAGAGGTACCGCCAGGCCCAGGACCACGATCGCCGAATAGACGACGAGCACGAGCAGTACGCGGCGCCACATCGTTCAGGAACCCCAGCGGTAGCCGTACCCGCGGATCGTCTCGATCACGCCCGGCCTGCCGAGCTTGGCCCGGAGCGCGGTCATGTGGACGTCGAGGCTGCGCGAGATGGCGACGTAGGCGTCGCCCCAGATCGCGTCCATCAACTGTTCGCGGCTCACCGCCTCCCCCGGCGGGTGACGAGGTGCGCGAGGAGTTCGAACTCCTTGGGAGTGAGGGCGACGTCGGTGCCGGCCACGGTCACCAGTCGCGCGTCGAGATCGACGACGATGTCGCCGGTGGCGATCTGTCGCGCCGCGGGTGGAGGTGCGTCGGCGGTGCGCCGACGGGCGGCCACCTCCAGGCGGGCCATCAGCTCGCCGAGGCGCGCCGGTTTCACCACGTAGTCGTCGGCGCCCCCGCGCAGCGCACGCACCACCGACCGCTCGTCCTGCCGCGCGGTGAGCACCACGACCGGCATCTCACTCACCGCCCGCAGCCTGCGCAGCACGGTCAGCCCGTCCTCGTCGGGCAGCCCCAGGTCGAGAAGCGCGAGGTCGAAGTCCCGGTGACCCAGGAGGAGATCGGCGCCGCGGCGCATGCGACGGGGCTCGTGCCCGACCTCGTTCAGGGCGTCGACGAGTGCGTCACCGACCCCGTCGTCGTCTTCCACCACCGCGATACGCATCGTCTCTCACGGTACGACAGGAACCGGAGGCGACCTCTCAGAGCACGATCTGCCGATTCACGTCCTTGTATAGGAGGTACCGGAAGTTCGACGGCCCGCCGGCGTAGCAGGCCTGCGGGCAGAAGGCGCGCAGGGACATGTAGTCGCCCTCCTGGACCTCCACCCAGTCCTCGTTGAGCCGGTAGACGGCTTTGCCCTCCAGGACGTAGAGGCCGTGTTCCATCACGTGGGTCTCGGCGAAGGGGATCGACGCGCCGGGCTCGAAGGTCACGATGTTGACGTGCATGTCGTAGGCGAGATCCAGCGGATCGAGCATTCGTGTTGTGCGCCAGGCGCCGTCGGTGTCGGGCATCGGGGAGGGCTCGATGTCGCGCTCGTTGCCGAACTTCGGGGCCGGCTCGTGACCCGCGATGGGCTCGTAACGCTTACGAATCCAGTGGAAGGAGACGGGGACGTCGCCGCGGTTGTGTGCCGACCACGGTGTGCCCGCGGGCAGGTAGCCGAAGCCGCCGTCGGTCAGGACGTGTTCCTCGCCCGCGATGCTCACAGTCAGCGATCCGGCGGTGACGAAGACGAAACCCTCGACCTCCGACTGCGGTTCGGGCGCAGCCGATCCGCCGCCCGGGGCGACCTCGACGATGGTCTGGGCGAAGGTCTGCGCGCCACCGGGTACCGGGCGGTTGAGCACCCAGGCGCGGGTGTCGGTCCACTCCGGGAAGACCGAGGTGACGATGTCGCGGAGCACGCCGCGCGGGATCACCGTGTACGCCTCGGTGACGACCGCGCGGTCGCTCAGCAGGTCGGTCTGCGGCGGGAGTCCACCGGCGGGGGTGTAGTACGGCGTCGCGTTCATCGGGTTGTCCTCTGTGAGTGGGGGAGTGCGAAGTCGCGCACCTTCTCGATGGGCAGATCGGTCGCGGTCTCGACCTCGTCGACGGTCAGTGCGCCGCACACCTCGCCGCGTCGGATGAAGCCGGCGAGTGCGCGGGCCGTCGCCGGTTCGTCGAGCACCGACGACTCGAGCTTGTGCGCGTAGTTGCGCAGACGCACTGCGGCGGAATCGAATCCGTCGCGATAGAAGGCGTATGTGGCCAGGAAGCGGGTGACGAGCTGCGCGGGGTGGAGGTCCCACCCCTGGTAGAAGCCGCGCTCGAGGTGGCGCCGGACCAGTCGCGCGTGCAACGCCCAGCCGGCTTCGACGGCCTCGGCGTCTCCGACGGGGAGGATGTTCGTCGATCCGTCCGACAACCGCACACCGGTGCCGGCCGCGGCGAGTTGCATCACGGCCTTCGCGTGGTCGGCGACGGGATGTTCCATCGACTGATACGCCGCGGCGATGCCGAGGGACGCCGAATAGTCGTAGGTTCCGTAGTGCAGTGCGGTCACCCGGCCCTCGCCGGCCTGGATCATCGCCGCCACGGCCGCGGTGCCGTCGGCGCTCATCACCGACTGCGGGGTCTCCACCTGGATCTCGAAACCGATGCGACCCTGCGGAAGTCCGTGAACCCGCTCGAGTTCGCGGGCGACGGCGACCATCGCGACGACCTGATCGGTCGAGGTGACCTTGGGCAGCGTGAGCGTCAAACCCGCCGGGAGGTCCCCGGTGTCCGCGAGGCCGGCGACGAACAGATCGAGGGTGCGCAGGCCGCGGGCGCGGACGTCGGCCTCGAAACACTTGAAGCGGATGCCGAGGAACGGCGGTGAGGCGTCGCCGGCCGCCCGGATCGCGGCGACGGCGGCGCTGACGTGCGCGTCCTCCTCGTCATCGGCGCGGACACCGTAACCGTCCTCGAAGTCGATGCGCAGATCCTCGATGGGCTCGGTGCGCAGCTTGTTCTCGACGAGATCCGCGAGCGCGGTGGCCGCCGAGTAGGTCCGGGCGACGGTCGAGCGGGCGATCGCGGCGAGGCCGCCGTGGTCGGCGGCTGCCTCCAGGGCGGAATGGCCCCACTCCCGGGCGAGCTCGGCGGTGTACCGGTCGGCGGGAACGTAGACCGTGTGGACCGGCTGCCGGCTCCCGTCGTCGCCCGGATACCGATCGGATAGCACCGCGTCCGACGGTGCGAGGGCGGCCTCGATCTCAGCGAGGAAGGTCGCGCCGAGGCGACCGGGTTGCACGCTCATGGCGCCCCTTCGTGTCGGATCAATGGAAATCAAATTCCGCAGAGCGGAGTTTACTCCAGAACTGTCGGATGCGACCACCCGTGTGCGCAGACGGACCCTGATTGTGGTTTCATATCATGGAACGTAGCGTGATGCCGGACTGTGGAGGTGGCGATGGCGGGGAACTCCGGCGGTGTGCAATCCGTCGAGCGCGCATTCGAACTGCTCGAGCTCATCGGGCGCGCCGGCGGCGAGTGCTCACTGAGCCATCTGTCGGCGGAATCCCCGCTGCCGCCGCCGACCATCCACCGGCTGCTGCGGACACTCGTGGGAATCGGGTATGTCCGGCAGCTCCCGAACCGGTCGTATGCCCTGGGCCCCCGGCTCATCCGACTCGGCGAGGTGGCCAACCGGCAGCTCGGCGCGGTCGCCGCACCCGTCCTCGCCTCCCTGGTCGGCGAACTCAGCGAGACCGCCAGTCTCGCCGTCCTCGACGGCGACATGGTCATCTACGTGGCGCAGGTTCCGTCCCCGCACAGCATGCGCACCAACAACGAGGTCGGCCGTCGGGTCACGATGCACAACACCGCGGTCGGCAAGGCCGTGCTCGCCGAACTCGACGATGCGCGCATCCTCAAACACGTCACGCAGGCGGGGCTCACCCCCGCCACCCAGTGGAGCGTCACGTCGCTGTCGGGTGTGTTCGCGGCCGTCGAGCAGGTACGGGCGAGCGGGGTCGCCACCGATGAACAGGAACACGAGGTCGGCGTCTGCGGGATGGCGGTCGCCGTCCCCGGTGCGCCCACGCCCATGGCGGTCGGGATCTCCGGGCCGGTCGCCCGATTCGACGACGGGCTCCGGGCCCGCGCGGTCGGGGCGCTCCGCACGGCCGCGGAGACCGTGTCCGAGGCGCTGATCGGGTCGCGCGAGTAGGCCTTCGACAAGCTCAGGCGGCAGGGGTGCGGCTCAGGCGGCGGCAAAAGAGCTAGATGGTCAGTTTCGTGGGCGTCGTGCGGTTGGCGCCGTCGCCGCTGGAACCATCGCCGACCTGACCGTCGTTGTTGAATCCCCAGCAGTACACCGACTTGGCCGCCATCGCGCACGACGTCCCGTTGCCGGTCGAGATCGAGGTGACGTCGGTCAGCGTCGAGACCTCGCGGGGGATCTTCACCGACCCGCCGGACGAGCCGAGCTGGCTGCGGTCGTCGTCTCCCCAGCAGAAGGCCCGGTTGTCGGAGACCGCGCAGGTGGTGCCCCAGTCGGTGGAGATGGCCGAGACGCCGCTCAGATTGCCGACCTGAACGGGGGCCTGGCGGGTCTCGGTGGTGCCGTCGCCGATCTGGCCGTAGGCGTTGGAACCCCAGCACCACGCGTCGCCACCGGCGACCGCACAGGTCGTCTGGAAGTACGTGCTGGTGTTGGTGTTCGGATCGTCGTCGTCGGATGCCTCGTGGTAGCCGCCGACGGTGATGTCGGTGACGTCGGTCAGCGCGCCGACCTTCACCGGCGCCGAGCGCGCCGTCGTGCTGCCGTCACCGATCTGCCCGTTGTCGTTGGCGCCCCAGCAGAACGCCGAGCCGTCCGACACCGCGCAGGTGGTGCCGTAGGCGGTGGTGATGTCGGTGACGACGCCCAGTCCGGGGACCTTCGTCGGCGCCGAGACCGGGTCGGTGCCGCCGCCGGTGCCGAGCTGGCCGTATTCGTTGTTCCCCCAGCAGTAGGCGTCGGTGCCGGCGACCGCGCAGGTGGTGCCCCAGCCGGTGGAGATCGCCTTGACGTCGGAGATGGCGCCGACCTTGGTCGCGGAGTCCACCGTCGAACCGCTGGAACCGTTGCCTACCTCGCCGTAATGGTTGTTGCCCCAACAGAATGCGTCGCCGGCGGCGATGGCGCAGGCCGTCGAGACGTAGGCGTTCTCGCCGGTGAGGTAGCCGCCGGTGGTGACCGCGGTCGCGTTGGCGACCCCGGTCACCGCCACCGGTCGGGTGTGCGGCGTCGTGGAACCGTCGCCGAGCTGACCGGAGTCGTTGTCGCCCCAGCAGTGCACGCTGCCGTTGACCACGGCGCAGCTGCTGCCGAAGTTCGTGCTCACCACCGGCTGCGCGACGGTCGCCTTCTCCGGGTCGGCGACGGTGCTGCCCAGGACGGCCAGTCCCACGACGGCGGCGACCACCAGCAGCAACACGGCGCCGAGGACGCCGGCGACGATGAGGCCGGTCCGCTTTTTCTTTTTCGGCGGGACCGGCGGCATACCCGGGTAGCCGACCTGGGCATGCCCGGGCTGCGCGTGCGGGCCCGAGAGGTGAGGGGCCGAGGAGTACATCGGCTGGGGCCCCGACGGCTTGTTCATCAGCGGCTGCGGGCCCGACGGTCCGGTCATCGTCGGCTGCGGCGGCGGGGTGTATTGGCCATGGGGTGGGCCGAACTGCTGCTGGGGCCCCGAGGGGTGACCCGTGGACGGGCCGCCGGTGCCGCCGCCGACGAGGGTGGGCGGCGGAACCGAACCCGCGATCATCGTGTTGCCCTGTGCGGCAGGGGATTCGAGCGCCGATTTCAAGGCGGCCGCGAAACTGCGGCAGTCGGGGTAGCGGGATGCGGGATTCTTCGACAGGGCGCGCTGGAACACCGGGTCGAGGTGCGCGAGGTCGCCGCGCAGCTGGCCGATGTGGGGGACCGGGCGTTGGATGTGGCCCAGCATCACCGACGGTTCGGACTGTCCGACGAAGGGCGGCTGCCCCGCGAGCATCGCGTAGGCCGTGCAGGCCAGCGAGTACTGGTCCGACCGGGCCGTGGCGTCGGCGCCCTCGAGCGTCTCCGGGGCCGAGAAGGCGACCGTCCCGATGAACGAATGGGTGCCGGTCAGGTTGGCCGAGCCGGCGAGCTTGGCGATGCCGAAGTCGAGCACGAGAGCGCGTTCGACGGCGTTCGTCGCCGGATCGCGCGTGACCAGGATGTTGGCGGGCTTGATGTCCCGGTGCACCACGTGGTGGCGGTGCGCGTAGTCGAGGGCGTCGGCCACCTGTCCGACGACCGTCGACACCTCCGCCGGCGTCAGACGTTCCTCGGTGAGGTCCTTGCCCTCGACGTAACTCATCGAGAACCAGGGCGAGCCGTCCTCGATGCCGTACTGGTGGATGGTGATGATGCTGCGGTGGTCGAGCTTCGCGGTGGTGCGGGCCTCGTTGGTGAAGCGCTGGTTGAACCCGGGCTGGGCACTGACCGCCGTGGAGATGACCTTCAGGGCCTCCCGCCGCTCGAGTTGCAGGTTCTCGACGAGGTACACCTCGCCCATACCGCCCGCGCCGAGCTGGGAGACCACGCGATAACCGGCGATGTGGGTGCCGGGACTCAACGGCACGGCGTCACCTCTTTCTGGCTTGGCGGGAGAGCGGCTGCCAAATGGCTGCTCTCGCAGACGTATGCAGGGACGATACCGAACCGGGAAAGGTCCGGGGCACCCTTCAACCGGATGACGGAGCCGACGCTAGAACGTGACCTGAGTGGGGGTCAGACGGTCGTCGGTGCCCCCGACGCCGAGCTGTCCGGTGGCGTTGAAACCCCAGCACCACAGGTATGACGACGCGAGCGCGCACGTGGTTCGTTCGCCGGTGGACACCGCGCCGATATCGGACAATCCGTTCACCCGGGTGGGCGCCGGCCGGTCGGTCAGGGTGCCGTCGCCGACCGAGCCCCAGGCATTGGCGCCCCAGCAGTACGCGACCCCGGCCGCGAGTGCGCAGGTGGTGTTCGACGTGCCGGTGCTGATGGCCTCGACTCCGTCCAGGCCGGACACCGGCGTCGCCGTGCGTCGGCCGTAGGTGGTGCCGTCGCCGAGTTGGCCGAACGCGTTGTCGCCCCAGCAATATGCACTCGCCCCGGCGATCGCGCAGGCGGTCGCGGCGCCCGCGGAGACCGACGTCGCGCCGTCCAGGTCGGCGACCCGGGTCGGGCGGGCCCGGTTGGTGGTCGTGCCGTCGCCGACCTGTCCGTTGTCGTTGAGCCCCCAGCAGTAGGCGTCACCGGTCGCGACGGCACACGTGAAGTTCACGCCGACGCTGATGGCGGTCACGTCGTCGAGCCCGGCGACCCGGACCGGCCGGTACTGATTCGCGGTCGAACCGTCGCCGAGCTGGTCGAAGTCGTTGGTGCCCCAGCAGTACGCCGAGCCCGCCGAGATCGCGCACGTGGCCCAGTTGGCGGTCGAGATGGCGGTGACATCGGCGAGACCGGCGACCCGGGTCGGCGTCAGCCGCGCGTCGGTCGTGCCGTCGCCGATCTGCCCGTAGTCGTTGTTCCCCCAGCAGTACGCGAGTCCCTCGGCGATCGCACAGCTGTTGGGTCCACCGGTGCTGATCGCGGTGACGCCGCTGAGATCGGCGATCGGCGTGGGCGTCTGGCGGGTGTCGGTCGTGCCGTCGCCGAGTTGGCCGGCCGCGTTGTCGCCCCAGCAATAGGCGGTTCCGTCCCGGATCGAACACGTGGCCCCGAGTCCGGCGCTGAGCTGGGCGCCGGCATCGGCCGCCGCGATCGGCGACGACGGGGCGTCGGACGCGTCCCCGCCATCGCCGCCGCCGAGGGTGAGGACCCCGATCGCGACGACGACGGCCAGCACCGCGACCACGGCGACCGCGGCGAGGGCGAGCGGCCACCGTCGCCGGTGGGAGGGCGTCGGGGGCGCGGGGGATGGGGCGACCCACGGTGGGGTCGGTTTCGCCGGTGGAGGCGGGGTGATGACCTGGGTCGCAGCCACGGGCGCGGGTGGCCGGTTGTCGGAGTGGGTGCGCCCCAGCGCCGCGCGCAGATCCGCGGCGAACGCACCGCAGGTGGGGTACCGGTCGAGGGGGCCGCGCGCGAGCGCGCGGTCGAAGACGGGATCGAGGGCGGCGAGCTCGGGGCGGTGGGTGCTGATCGGCGCCGGGCGTGTCGTGAGCTTTGCGACGATGTGACGGGTCTGCGTGTCGGCGTCGAACGGGGTTGCGCCGGAGAGCAATTCGTAGGCGGTACAGGCCAGCGCGTACTGATCCGATGCGGGGCCCGCGGGTTTGCCGTCGAGGATCTCCGGCGCGGCGTAGACGAGGGTGCCCACGAACGACGACGGAGCCGTCAAGGTGGTCGCGGTGGTGAGCTTCGCGATCCCGAAGTCGAGCACGACGACGCGGTCGAGGGCCTCGTCCATCGCGCGGCGCGTGACCATGATGTTGCCCGGTTTGATGTCGCGGTGGATCACGCCGTGCTCGTGTGCGTAGTCGAGGGCGTCGGCGACCCGGGAGACGACGGCCGCCACCTCGTCCGGGCGGAGCGAGGCGCGTCGGAGGTCACGGCCGTCGAGGTAGGCCATCGTGAACCAGGGGTCGCCGTCGGCGACGCCGTAGTGGTAGATAGTGACGATCGACGGATGGTCGAGGGCCGCCGCGGTCTGTGCCTCGCGACTGAACCGGCGGGCGAACTCCTCGTCGACGGTCTCGGCGATCGAGATCACCTTGAGGGCCTCGCGCCGACGGAGCTGCGGATTCTCGACCAGGTAGACGGTGCCCATTCCGCCGCTCCCCAGCCGCGTGATCACCCGGTAGCCGGCGACCTGGACCGGTTGGGCGACCATGGGCGCCTCCTGGGGGCGTGACCTGTGTTGCGACGACCTTAGCCCCGGCACGGGACTTCCGCCCCGGACACGGCTCTTGTTCATTCGAACGGCATGGCACAATGCACGACGTGGCAAACAAATCTGGCGCTGAAACACCCTCCTCCGGCGAAGCGGGGGCCGGCACCGGCAAGATCGTCGAATCTGCCAAGGGCAAGAAGCACTACGTCGACAACGGCTGGCCGCAGGACGAGAACGGCGATGCCGCCGAGCACGCGGTCTCCGAACTCGCGACCCACATCTCGGGTGCGCTGTCGCCGTTCGGCGACACCGAGTTCCCGCTTCCGGTCGACGACCTGCCGTTCGTGCAGTCGAAGACCATCGTCAACCGCTGACGTCGATGCCGCCCACCGGGACTGACGAAGGTGGGTCGGACGCCCGGGACACCGGGCCGGCCGGCAGCTCTCGGCTGAGTCATCTGGACGAGTCCGGAACGGCCCGCATGGTCGACGTCGGCGCCAAGCCGACGACGAAGCGTCGCGCCGTCGCCGCCGGCACGTTCCACACCACCGCCGAGGTGATCGGTCTCCTGAGCGAGTCGCGGCTGCCCAAAGGAGATGTGCTGGCCACGGCGCGCATCGCCGGGATCCTGGCGGCCAAACGCACCGACGAGTTGATCCCGCTGTGCCATCAGCTGGCGTTGTCCTCGGTGGAGGTCGACTTCGCGATCGGCGCCGACACGATCGAGGTCACCGCGACCGTGGCCACCTCCGGCCAGACGGGGGTGGAGATGGAGGCGTTGACCGCGGTCGCAGTCGCCGGTCTGACACTCCACGACATGGTCAAGGCCGTCGACCGACGGGCGAAGATGGACGGAATCCGCCTGCTCGCCAAGACCGGCGGCAAATCCGGCGACTGGTACCGCGAACCGTCTGACCCGGCTCATGACTGACCGGAATCCTCCCCGCGTCGCGCGCGTCGTCGTCGCGTCGAACCGCGCCAGCAGCGGTGTCTACGAAGACCGGTCCGGACCGATCATCGAGGCCTGGCTGGTCGAGCAGGGTTTTACCGTCGACGAGTGCGACGTCGTCGCCGACGGCCCGCCGGTCGGCGAGGCCCTCCGCGCCGCGATCTACGCCGAGGTCGACCTAGTCATCACCACGGGCGGAACGGGTTTGACGCCCACGGACCGGACTCCGGAACAGACCCGCCCGCTCCTCGACGTCGAGATCCCGGGTCTGACCGACGCCATCCGCTCGGCCGGGCTGCCGACGGTGCCCACCGCGGTCCTCTCACGTGGACTCGCCGGAATCGCCGGGACGACCCTCGTCGTGAACCTGCCCGGTTCGACCGGCGGGGTCCGCGACGGGCTCGGCGTCCTCGCCGGGGTCGTCCACCACGCGCTCGATCAGATCCGCGGAGGCGACCACCGATGACCCGAGAGGCCGGCTCGCACGTGGTGCACACCGCGGTCGTCGACGAGCCGATCACGCTGGCCGACCACGAGGCGATGGTCATCGACGCCGCCGACGGCAAAGCCGGTGCGGTGGTCGGGTTCGTGGGCGCGGTCCGCGACCACGACGGCGGCCGCACCGTGACCGCGCTGCATTACTCGGGGCATCCCACGGCGACGAAGGTCCTGGCCGAGGTCGTCGCGGAGGTCTCCGCGGTCGACGGGGTGCGCGCGGTCGCGGTGTCCCACCGGGTCGGCGACCTCGTCATCGGCGACATCGCGTTCGTGGTCGCGGTGGCGGCCGACCATCGTCGGGCGGCGTTCGATACCTGCTCGCGCCTCGTCGACGAGGTCAAGGCCCGCCTGCCGGTCTGGAAACACCAGTTCTTCGACGACGGCACCGACGAATGGGTCAACTCGGCCTGACCCCGCCCCCCCGCTGGTTGAGCTGACCCCCGCTGGTTGAGCTGACCCCCCGCTGGTTGAGCTTGTCGAAACCAATGGAAAAGGGCCCCGCACGGATGGTTCATCGTGCGGGGCCCTTCGTCTGGGTCCCAGATCAGGCGTCGAGCGGCGATCAGGGGTTGGGCAGCAGGTGCTTGTTGTCGTTGAACAGCTTGATCTGGTCCTGGTTCAGCGTGACGCCGCTGTCCTTGGCCGCCTGCCAGAGGTTCTTGATCTCGGGGCTGACGCCGGCCTCGGTGAGGGCGTCGGTGACCTGGTTGGCGACGTCCTCGGTGGTCTTCGCCAGATCGACGCTGCCGTTGCCGCCGGGGAGCACCGGGGCGATCTCACGCGGGGTGTCGGTCGGCGCGCTGCGCGGGGTCGAGCCCGACAGGCCGGTGCCACAGGTGGGCCAGGCGCCCTTGCCCTGCGAACCGAGTACACGCTCGGCGACGACGATCTGCTCCTCGCGCGAGGCCTGATCGGCGGTCGGGGCGAACTCGCCGCCGCCGTGGCCGGTCCAGGTGCTCGGGGAGAACTGCAGGCCGCCGTGGTAGCCGTTGCCGGTCGCGATGGCCCAGTTGCCACCGGATTCGCACTGCGCGACCTGGTTCCACTCGGCGTCGGTGGCCGCATTGGCGGTACCGGTGCCCAGGAGGGCTGCTCCGCCGCCGAGGACCGCGCCGGTGAGGGCGACCTTGGTGATGGTCTTGGCGGCCGTGCTGGTCGTCTGCTTGCGATGACGTCCGGACATGTATGTGTTTCCTCTCTCCACGCGCCTACGAAGTCAGCTGTCGGGTTCGAGCGAGAGGTGCTCGGTCTCGGGTCGTCGTGGTGGTCGCCGCGACTTCCGGGAGTTAACCCCGAGGACACCTGGTGTGGTGCCCGGTCTCAGGGGATGAGGTTGGGTCCCCCGTCCTCGTTCCTAGATTGCTTGTCGTTCCCACCGGCGGAACGAGGCTCGGCGCGGCCGGTGGGACGTTATGTCTTGGTTGCTGTGTTGTGACCTCCGAGGAGGACGCTTCGAACAGTACGTCGTTCGTTGGACTGAATCACCTGCTTGGACGCAAGCGATTTTCGGCCCGGATCCGGGTCTTCCGACCCACTTCGGCCGTCATCCCAGTTCAACGGGTTAGTGGCCGTCCCGTGCCCATCCTGTTACCGGGCCGTGATGTGACTAAGGTCACAAGTCGGGTGTGGCGTCAGCCACCGGCAAACGGGGGGAGGACGTCGAGTGTCGCGCACGTGCCGAGCGCACGCGTCCGATCGGAGAACGCGATCTCGTCGCGCAGATACGAGCAGCGTTCGAGAACCGTGGCGAGGGAGGGGTTTCCGGCGGCGAGGATGCCCTCGAGGGCACCGAGGGGGGTCGACGGGTCGACGTCGATCACCTTCTCCTCGGCACCGGCCGCGGCGCGCGCGGCCGCGAAGAAACGAACTGTGAGCTGCATCGGACGCGAGCCTAGCCGCCGATCGCCGACATCGGCCGATCCGGTTGGGTGAAGCCCGCCGCGTTCACCTCGTGGCCGGCCGCCTTGGCCCACATGTTCGCGCGCCACAGGCGCGCGAGGGCGGCGTCGATCTCGTCGTCGGGGAGGGTGCGCAGCGCGTGCCGCACGTCGGTTTCCGACGTCGCGAACAGGCAGTTGCGCAGTGATCCGTCCGCGGTGAGCCGGGTGCGGTCGCAGTCCCCGCAGAACGGCCGGGTGACCGACGCGATCACCCCGACGCGTGCCGGGCCGTGCGTGCCGCGGTGGCCGTCGACGAGCCACGTGGCGGCCGGAGCGCTCCCACGCGGCGTGGGGTCGGGCAGCAGGGTGAATCGCTTCCGCAGGGTCGCGAGGATCTCCTGTGCGGTCACCATCTGCGCTCGCTGCCACGCATGGTCGGCGTCGAGTGGCATCTGCTCGATGATGCGCAACTCGTAGCCGTGCTTGAGACAGTAGGCGAGCAGGTCGGGGACTCCGGGTAAATCGCCACGGTCGGGCACCACGGCGTTGACCTTGACCGGGTCGAGCCCGGCGCGGCGCGCCGCCGCCAGGCCGTCGAGCACATCCGTCAGACGGTCCCGGCGCGTGATCTCGGCGAAGCGGACCGGGTCGATGGTGTCCAGCGAGACGTTGATGCGGTCGAGGCCGGCGTCGACCAGACCGCCGACCCGCCGGGGCAGGCCGAGTCCGTTCGTCGTCATCGCGATCTCGGGTGACTGCGGGAGGCCTGAGACGGCGGCGATGACGTCCTCGAGGTCGCGGCGCAACAGAGGTTCGCCGCCGGTGAACCGGATGCGCTCGATCCCCAGGTCGCGCACCGCCACCGTCAGCACCCGGATCAGTTCGTCGGTGGACAGCACCTGGTCGGTGGGCATCCAGTCGAGGCCCTCGGCCGGCATGCAGTACGAGCACCGAAGATTGCAGCGGTCGGTGACCGAGACCCGGAGATCCTTGGCGACCCGACCGAAGGTGTCGAACAGCGGCCCGTCGGTGGGCACATCGGAGGTCGCTGCTTCCCGCGGGGAGCGGGGCAGCGGCAGTCCGAGGCCGACCGTGCTCATGGTGCTGGGCGACTCACTTCCGGGTCGGGTCCGTGCGCGCCTCCAGGGCGCGGAAGGTGCTGGCGTGGAAGACCAGGGGCTCGATGTCGGGATCGGCGCGCAAGGTCTCGATCTCCAGCAACACGACGGTGTGGTCGCCGGCCTGGATCTCGTTGTGGATCGTGCACGACAGGTGGGCGGCCGCGTCGGGCACGAAGACCGCCCCGCGATCGGTGCTCAGCGGCGTGATGCCGTCGAACCGGTGCTCCGACGACCCGGCGAGTTGCTTGCAGAGTTCGATCTGGTCGCCGGCGAACACGCTGACCCCGATGGCCGGAGCTGTGCGGATCCGCGGCCAGGTCGTCGAGGTGTTCTGGACGCAGACCGAGACGAGTGGCGGGTCGAGCGAGACGGTGGTGAACGAGCTCGCGGCCATTCCGATCAATGTGGTCGAATCCCCGTCACGCTGTTCGCAACACACCGCCACGACGCCCGACGGGAAACAGCTGTACGCGTCGCGCAGCGCCCGCCCGTCGGAGACGGGGGAGAGATCGGGGGTGGTGTCGATGGTTGTGGTCACGGTCCTCACCTGGCTCGGCGTCCGGCACGGAGTGCGTACACCAGGCCCAGGACGAATCCCAGCGGTGCGCACATGGTCAGCAGATAGACGGCGGTCGGCGCGGTGTCGCCGCCGGTCACCAACGGTGTCAGGAACAACGCCACGATCGCCAGAATTCCGATCATGAACACGACCCCGGCAGCCTGCAGCAACCGCGGGGAGGATGTCTTCTGCATACCCGCCACGGTAGTGCAACGCGCGCCGGTGCGACGCCGCGCGATCCGTGCCCGCCGGGTAATGGTGTGACCGCGCGGTGGGGCGTTGGCTAGGATGGTCCGAAGCAGGCGCCTTGCATCCGTCTGGGCTCGCACGGTCTTCCGCCGTCCGGGCCGCGAGATGGGTGACGGCGTCTTTTGTCGTGACGGGTCGTTTTTCGACAGATCTAGAACAGATGAGGGTGAGCACAGTGCCGACCGGCAAGGTGAAGTGGTACGACGCGGACAAGGGCTTCGGCTTCCTCTCCCAGGAGAGCGGTGAAGACGTCTACGTCCGTTCGGCAGCGTTGCCCGACGGAGTCGAGGCGCTCAAGCCGGGCCAGCGCGTCGAGTTCGGCATGGCCGCCGGTCGTCGCGGCCCGCAGGCGTTGAGCGTGAAAGTGCTCGAACCCGCACCCAGCGTCTCCAAGAACGTGCGCGAAGCCGCCCGCAAGGACGTGAAGCGGCACACCCCCGACGAACTGCACGGGATGGTCGCCGACCTCATCACCCTGCTCGAGGGCAAGGTCCAGCCGGACCTGCGTAAGGGGCGTTACCCCGACCGTAAGACCGCACAGCGGATCTCCGAAGTCGTGCGTGCCGTCGCGCGGGAGCTCGACTCCTAGGGCCGACTACGCGGCGGGCGCGGTCTGAACCGCGAGCTCGCCGCGTGGCAGGACGTCGTCGGCGGGGGTGAGCCGCGCCGACGCGGAGATCACGGTGAACCCGACCAGCACCCGGTCCGGTTCCGACCGGAGCGTCAGGGTGAAGGTGTCGTCCGCGCCCTGCTGCTGCTCGTCCTCGACGATCCCGCGCGGAGTCTGATAAACCGCCGCGAGGTTCCACGGACCCTGCGCGATCTCGCTCGAGACCGTCAGCATGATCGTCGAACCCACCGGCACCGGTACGGTTGCGGTCTCGTTCGGCGCGGTGATCTCGGGATCGCACGCGGTCAGCATCAGGTCGCACCACCAGCGCGGATCGACGGTGTGCAACTCATCGCCGACCGCGACGTGCAGGTAGGGCTGATCGTCGTGCGCCGCGTTGCGGGTCAGCAGGAACACCGACGTCCCCACCACCGCGACGAACAGCACGACGACGATCGCGATGATCGACAGAGCCTTCTTCTCACCACTGCTGATCACTGACGACGTTGTCCTGTCTGGTTGGGCGGCGGGTGATCGCCGGGGCTGTACGGGCGCTCACCCCGGGTCTCGAACGGGGCGGTCGACGGGGTCCGGGTGGGCATGCGGGCGGTCGAGGGCCGCGCGGCGTGCGGTCGGGTGTCGGCGTCCGCCGGACCGGTCCGGGTGGCCGATCGGGCTTCTGCCGCGCGGAAGGCGACGGTGGGCGCGGCGTGGTCGGGGCGTCGACCGCCCAGACCGGGGACCAGTGACTTGCCGCGGGTGGTCATCACCGTCTGCAGCAGCCCGAGGCCGAGCAGTACCGAGACGACCGTGAACCCGATCCACAGGGTCGGCGGCAGCAGCACCCCGAGCGAGGCGCCGAAGACCCACGACAGCTGCAGCACCGTCTCCGACCGGCCGAACGCCGAGGCGCGGGACTCGTCGGGCAGGTCGTCCTGGATGGACGAGTCGAGGCACACCTTCCCGATCGCGCTGGTGCCGGAGGCGACCAGGGCTGCCACGGCGGCCGCGGCGATGTTGCCGAAGATGGCGGCCAGGACCGCGACGACGAAGCAGGCGGCGGTCGCGCCGACGACGATGTTCGGCGGGTTCTTCAGCTCGAGGCGGGTGCCGACGCCGTTGCCGATCATGTTGCCGACGCCGGCGGCGGCGCCGACCGCGCCGAGGAGGAGCAGCTGGGTCCAGTCCGAGGCGTCGCCCTGCTGGGCCTTGGCGTAGAACGCCACGAACAGCGTCAGGAAGCCGGTCAGGATGCGGATCGTGCCGTTGCCCCACAACCCGGCGACGACCTTGCGTCCGAGTGGCTGGCGCATCTTCGCCGCGATCATCTTCGCGCCGTCGCGAGCGCTCGTCGGCTGCTCGGAGTCGCCGGGGGCCGATCGCGCGGGCTCGCCGTGGTAGGTGAGGGTCGTCGGGATCTCGCCCTCGGTGGACTCGACCCACGCCGGGATGCGCATGCACAGGTAGGCGCCCGCGGCGGCGACGACGGCCAGCCACACCATCGCGCCCGGTAGATGGAGTGGGAGCAGCTGGCCGAGGAGGAACTCGATGGCCGCGGCGACCGCGCCGCCCACGATCGTGCCGCCGATGAGGCCGAAGGTGGTCAGCCGTGAATTGACCCGGGGGAGGTCGATGGTCGGCGGCACCACACGCGGCGTGACGGCCGACTTGAGGACGCCGAACGACTTGGACAGCACCAGCAGACCGAGGGCACAGGGATAGAGCACCCATGGGTCGTATTCCAGCTGCTGGGTCACGTCGTTCCACTGGACGTTGGCCATGATCAGCAGGGCCAGGACGACGCGCAGTCCGAAGGTCGTGGCCATGGCGATCCGCCGGCCGCGCTGCAATCGGTCGAGGAGCGGGCCGATGAGTGGAGCGATGAGGGCGAACGGCGCGATCGTCAGTGCCAGGTACAAGGCCACATTGGTCTTCGACTCACCGGTCGCGGCGGCGAAGAACAGCGTGTTCGCGAGCGCGACGGCCATCGCGGCGTCGGCGGCGAAGTTGGCGATCACCGGCAGCGTCAGCGCGGTCAGGCCCGACTGGTCGGCGCCGTCGGCGGTGGCCGCCCGGTGGATCTTGCCGATCCCCCTGCCGGTCAGCTCGCGACTCCGCATCGCCGCGACCCGCATCACCGTCAGCTTCTTGGGTGTACGGCTTCCACCGTTCTGGGGCCCGTGGTCGGTCGGCATCGCCCGGGTCGCCTCGTCGGCCGGCGGACGGGCGCGGTCGTCGAGCGGCGGGAGATGCGGATTGTGGGTCGGCGGGGGGAGGTAGGCGTTGCGGCCGGGACCCGGCCCGGACGGCGGCTCTCCCCATCCCGGCGCCGGTCGCCGGGTCCGCATCTGCCGCGTCTCGTCGGCCGGATAGTTCGTCGAACCGGGGTGCTGCGCGGCGCGTCGTGCGCGACCGTCGGGTGGCGGTTGCCGAGGGTGCTGGTCGGCGGGACCCCTGGGGGCCCCGCGCCCCTCGTCGTGTCGGGAACTCCGTGGGATCACGCAGACGATTGTTCCTCATCTCCGACCGTGGTCGCTTGAAGCGGGTCGGTTGTGTGGCACACGTCGGCGGTATTGCACACTGGAGCGGTGACTCAGGTTGGTGACGGCGAACGGCACGGTGACACCGAACGGCTGCTGGCAGCCGTCGACATCGCGCGTTCCGCGCTGCTCGATGAAGGTCAGCGGCCCGGAGCGCACCGGCGCAGTGTCGCCGAGGGCGACTGGGCCGCCGCGCACTACTTCGATGCCGAGCTCACGGGCTACCGGGGCTGGCAGTGGTGCGTCGTGCTGGCGGGTTCCCCGGGCAGCGACGAGATCACGCTCAGCGAGGTCGTGCTGCTTCCCGGTGACGGCTCGCTGCTCGCGCCGCCGTGGGTGCCGTGGTCGGAGCGGGTCGCGTCGGGCGATCTCGCACCGGGCGATCTGCTCGCCGCCGAACCTGACGACCCGCGTCTCGTCCCGAACCAGATCGACACCGGCGACGAGTTCCGATTCGAGTCCGAGTCCGTGGAACCCGACGACATCGGTCAGGTCGCGGGCGAGCTGGGCCTCGGCCGCAAGAGACTCCTGAGCCCGGAGGGACGCGCCGAGGCTGCGCAGCGCTGGTACGACGGCGACTTCGGTCCCGGCTCGGAGATGGCGCAGGCCGCGCCGTACTCGTGCTGCACCTGTGGTTTCTACGTTCCGCTCGCGGGTGCGCTGCGCGCCGGCTTCGGCGCCTGCACCAACGAACTGGCCGTCGACGGGCGCGTGGTGTCGGCCGAATACGGATGCGGTGCGCACTCGGACGTGCAGGGCCCCAAGGGGAACGGATCGCCCGCGTACGACGCCTACGACGACGGCGCGATCGAGGTCGTCGAGATCTCCCGGGACGCGGAACCGGCCCGGACCTGATCCGGCGCGAACCGACCGTGACCGACGATCCGTTCGGCACCGCGACATTGCGGTCGTCGACCCTGGATGCGTGGGCGGCGTCGCCGACCCGGTTGGCCGAGGACGCGGCCGCCGAAGCGGATCTGGTGACCGTCGGCTACCGGGATCGACTGCTGACCGAACTGGCCGCGAACGCCGCCGACGCGGCCGCGGCGGCCGGTGTCGAGGGCCGGCTGGCGGTCTGGGTGGACGGCACCGAGTTGCATGTCGCCAACACCGGCGCCCCGCTGACCGATGCGGGGGTGCGTTCACTCGCCGCGTTGCGGGTGTCGGCGAAGACCGCGGACGACTCGGGCGCCCGGCAGATCGGGCGGTTCGGGGTCGGCTTCACCGCCACCGCGACGGTCGCCGATCGCATCGAGATCCGTTCGCGCAGTGGGTCGGTGGTCTTCGACCGAGCGGACGCGATGGACGCCGCGCGCGCTGCCGGGATCTCCGCCGACGGGCCCGCCGATGTGCCGGTGCTGCGGCTGGTGTGGCCGACGGATCAGACGCCGACCGATGGCTTCGACACCGAGGTGGTCCTGCACCTCCGCGAGGAACCCGGCCCGCTCCTCGACGCCATGCTCGGCCAGGCGCCGGACCTGGTCGTCGAACTGACTGCGCTGCAACGGATCAGCGTCGGTGATGTCGAGGTGTCGGCCGAACGGTCGGCGGGGCCGGACGTCGACGACGATGACGCGCGCGCGGTCGTGACGACGGTGTCCGTCGTCGGTGCGCCGGACGCGACCGACCTGCCGTCGACGCGCCGATGGCTCGAGGTCGCCCGGGGCGGCACCCGCTGGCTCGTCGACGCCGACGGTGAGCCCGCGGCGGCCGGCGAGGTCCTGCGCGCCCCGACGCCCACCGACATCGAACTCAGCCTGCCGTGCCGGTGCATCACCGACCTGGCACTCACGCCGGATCGACGGCACCTCCATCCACGTGCCGAGATCGGCGATGCAGCAGCGGGTTACGTCGATCTCGTGCGGCTCGTCGAACCGGTGCGCAGGGTCGAGCTGGTACCCGAACTGCATCTCGCGCGTAATCCCGACGACGCGCGCCTGATCGAGGCGGTTCGTCGCGAACTGCGGGATGTCGCGTGGCTTCCGGCGGCGGCCGGTGCCGACCTGGTGCCACCGCGCGGGGTGATGCTCGTGGGTCTGACCGATCGGCTCGCGGAGATCCTCGGCGACCTGTTCGGTGACCTGATCCACCCGGATCTGTCGCTGACACAACATCTCCCGACGCTGGGCCGGCTGGGTGTGTCGGAGCTCGGGCTCGCGGAGCTCGCCGAACGTCTCGTCGGCGTCGACCGTGAACCGTCGTGGTGGCACGACCTGTACGACGCCCTGTCGCCCCTGGTGTCGACCGGCCGCGAGGTGGAGGAACTCGGCGCCCTGCCGATCCCGAGATCGGACGGACGGACGGCGATCGGGGTGCGCGGACTCTTTGTCAGTGACCGGATCTCGACCGCCATGCGGTGGATCCCCACCGTGCATCCCGAGGCGCGCCACGAACTGCTGACCCGACTCGGCGTCGCGGATCTGACGGTCGCGCAGGCAGTCTCGGACCCGGCGCTGCGCAGCCTCGTCGACGATGTCGACTTCGATTCGGCCGGCCCCGACGATGACCGGCTCGCCGTCGAGGTGTGTGCGGTGTTGCGGGCCGATCCGGAAGCACCGGTGCCGTCGTGGCTCTCGGCGCTCGCGCTCCCCGACGCCGACGGCGAGTTGCGGCCGGCCGACGAACTCCTGCTGCCGGGCAGCCCGCTGCTCGAGGTCTTGGTCGACGATCACCCGTTCGGTGTGGTCGACGCCGAGGTGGTCGCCGAGTGCGGCGTCGAGGAACTGCGGCGGATCGGCGTCGGCTGGGGTTTCGTGACCGTCGACGACGACCTGCCCGTCGCGCCCGAGCATGACCTGCCCGACGAGGAGGACTGGTGGGCCACCCTCCCGGATGCGCCCGAGAAGCTCAGTGCGGTGCGGGATCTCGACTTGATCGAGGACGGGCGCTGGCCGGAGGCGTTGACCATGATGGCCACCGACGAACGCATCCGGCCGCTGCTCGCCGACCGGACGGGCTACACCGCGTGGTGGTTACGACGCCATGCGGAGATCGACGGTCTGCTGCTGGGGGAGTACCGGTCGCCATCGGATGACGTTCTCGAGAACATCATCGATCCCCTCGACCACCCGTATGCCGACGAGCTCGCCGGCACACTCGCCCGGCTGGAACCCGACTCCGCCGACGACGCGACGCTGCTGCTGACCCGGCTGGGCGATGGGGAGCGTGTGATCAGTGCGGGCGCAACGGTGTCCGTGCATGCCGCCGTCGTCGCGGCGTGCCGGAGCGGCATCGTCGATGCGCACGACGTCGAGGTGCCCGAGCGGGTGCGCACCCTCGCCGGCACAACCGCCGACCGCGCGGTGGTCGTCGACCGGCCGTGGTTCCTGCAGACGCTGGCCGACGACGAGGCGGTACTCGCCGGACCCACCGTGGTCTCGGCCGACGCCGACCTGCTGGGCACGCTGCTCGACCTGCCGCTCGCGAGCGAGGAGTATTCGGCGACGGTGTCCGCGCCGGGGGAGGCAGTCGGCTGGGCGCACCCGGCGGTGGTGCGCTTAGGGGCGTCGCGGGGGATCGAGATCCCGCACGGCGATGTCCGGCTACACGACGAACTGTGGATCGCGTTGCGCAGCAACGACGGCGGAGACGGCCCCGATGTCGCACGGGAAGTGCGGGTCGACTGGTGGGTCGACGACGCGGGTGTCACCCACCTCGAGCGTCCGGGCCGGCGTCGATCCCCGCGGTGAGGATCGACGCGAGCTGGCGGTAGGCGGCCGCGTCGTCGAGTCCGGTCGCGACCCACACCTCGCGACGCTGGATCCGGCTCATCATCGATGAGGCGAGGTCGGCGGCGAACGCGGCGTCGACGTTGCGGAACTCGCCGGCCGACACCCCGTCGGCGATGAGCGCTTGAACCCGGGACGATGCCGCCGCGGTGTTGCGCTCGTACAGCGCGCGTGCCGGTTCGAACGCGTCGAGATCGCGCATGAACGCCTCCGAGGCCGGTGCCAGCGCCTCACCCACCGCCACCAGATAGACGATGACCCGTTCGCGCGGACTCGATGACGCCGCGACACGTGACTCGACTTGTTCGGTCGCGCTGCGGAAGAAGTGCGTCACGGTGGCGGTGACCAGTTGTTCCTTGCTGGCGGCGAGGGTGTACAACGTCGACTTCGAGCAACGGAGTTCGGCCGCGATGGAACCGATCGACAGGTGCGCGAACCCCTCGCGCAGGATCAACTCGAGAAGGGCGTCGAACAGCGCGGCACGTCGGCGGGTGGCGAAACCCTGGGTGGCCATGCGTGCTCCCTTCCGGCTGTACGTACGCTGCCTGAAATAGTACTGTGCAGAAGACCTGAGTACTAGTTTCGTAACCCTGGAGGTCTGGAATGCCGGTCGATCGCCTGCTCCCCAACGACGAGGCGCGCGACCTGATCGCGCTGGTCCGCGACATCGCCGACAAGCGCATGGCGCCGATCGTCGACCAGCACGAGAAGGACCGTCGGTACCCGGACGGGTTGTTCGCCGAACTGGGTGAGGCGGGGTTGCTCGGGCTGCCCTACCCGACGGAGTGGGACGGCGGCGGCCAGCCGTATGAGGTCTACCTGCAGGTGCTCGAGGAGCTCGGCGCGCGCTGGGCTGCGGTCGCCGTGGCGGTCAGCGTGCACGGGTTGGCCTGCCATCCGCTGTTCAACTTCGGCACCGATGAACAGAAGCAGCAGTGGTTGCCGGACCTGTTGAACGGCAAGCTGATCGGTGCCTACAGCCTGAGCGAACCCCAGGCCGGCTCCGACGCCGCGGCGCTCGCGTGCCGCGCCGTATCGACCGACGGCGGCTACTCGATGACGGGTTCGAAAGCGTGGATCACGCACGGCGGCATCGCTGATGTGTACAACGTCTTCGCCCGCACCGGTGAGGGTTCCAAGGGGGTGTCCTGCTTCTTCGTCGCCCGGGACACCGAGGGGCTCAGCTTCGGCAAGCCGGAGGACAAGATGGGCCTGCACGCGGTCCCGACGACCGGCGCCACCTACGACGACGCGTTCGTCGAGGAGGGACGCCGGCTGGGGGCGGAGGGGCAGGGGCTGCAGATCGCCTTCTCCGCGCTCGATTCCGGACGCCTGGGCATCGCTGCGGTGGCCACCGGCCTGGCGCAGGCGGCGCTCGACGCCGCCGTCGACTACGCGCAGGAACGAGCCGCGTTCGGCCGCAAGATCATCGACCACCAGGGGCTGTCGTTCGTGCTCGCCGACATGGCCGCCGCGGTCGACTCGGCCCGCGCGACCTACGTCGACGCCGCTCGACGCCGCGACGCCGGCATCGACTACACGCGAGCGGCGGCGACCGCCAAACTGGTGGCCACCGACGCCGCGATGAAGGTCACCACCGATGCGGTCCAGGTGTTCGGCGGTTACGGCTACACCCGCGACTTCCCGGTCGAGCGCTACATGCGCGAAGCGAAGATCACCCAGATCTTCGAGGGCACCAACCAGATCCAGCGGTTGGTGATCGGTCGGTCGCTGGCGCGGTGAGTTCGCCGGCCGTCGGTGTTCAGCGCGGGTTGTAGTAGAACGCGCGGTCGTCGAGGCGCCGGAATCTCGGTCCGCCGAGTCTGATCATCAGCCGCAGGATGGCGGGGATGCGGGCGTGGACCGCCTCGCGGTCGGGACCGGTCAGCCCTTTCGCCATCAGCGGGCACGTCCGCAGGGTCTCGGCCAGACCCGCGCGCTTGCTCATCTTCTCCTCAAAGGCGTCCCAGTCCTGCGGCGTCAGGCGGCGCTGCACGATGGCGATGGCGTCGGTCTCCTCATGGGCCAAGTGTCTGCCGAGGACCTCCTGGGCGCGGTGCAGCGAGTCCGCGAGGCTGGCCCGGGTTTGTTCGTCGGCGCGTTCGGCCATCCGGGCGAAGCCGACCGCGCACTCCTCGAGTAGCGGATCGATCTCGTCGTGCTCGTCCTCCATCGCCTGCAGGATCTCCGCCTCGGCGTTGTCGCACCGCTCGAGCAGCAGCGGCCACAGTTCCAGGTCCTCGCCGGTGTGGTGGTGGTGCAGCGCATGGGCGAACATCGCCCATCGACGAGAGAGCGCACGCCAGGTCCCCGCGTCGTCGACGGGGGTGGCCGGAACGGTGGCGGCGAAGTCGGCGAGGTCTCGCCGGAATCCGTGGTGCAGGACGTACATCATGAACGGGTCGAGCGGTCCGTCGGGCGCGGCCGCCTGGCCGGGGAGCCGGAGCTGGATCGGGTGAGCGGTGTGGGCGGGGTGGGTCGTCATCGTGCGGGTCCTCATCGATACGGGTCGGGCGGGTTCGAGGACCACACTGGGCGGTGACGCTTGCGGCGTACTTGAGGGCGACTTGAGCGACGCCTGGATAGGGTGGCGGGATGTTCCCCTCTCCGACGACGATCGACGAGAACATCCTGAACTGGGTGGTCGAGAACCGTTCGGAGCCGTGGGTCTCGATCGCCGAAGTGGTGACGGTGCTCGGCAACACGGTGACGATGTTGGTGCTGACATGTGCGGTCGTGGTGACACTCGCCGTGACCCGGCACCGGGTCGACGCGGTCTTCGTCGGCGCCGGAGTGCTTTTCGGATACGGTCTGATGCAGGCACTCAAGTACTCGTTCGCGCGGGACCGGCCACCCGTCGAAGACCGTCTACTGAACATCGACACCTTCTCGTTCCCCTCCGGGCACGCGATGATGACGATGGTCGTGTTCGGGCTGTTCGCTGTCGCAGCGTTTCGCTGCTCGCCCTGGGCGCGGGCGCATCGCTGGATTCTCGTGATCGCCCCCGTGCTGTCGATCCTCGTCGGCCTCACCCGAATACAACTCGCCGTGCACTGGGCCACGGACGTCGTGGCCGGATGGTTGTTCGGGGCGATCTGGGTGGTGTTCTGTACCTGGATACTGCTCCGGTACGAAACACGCCGCGGCTCTGGGGGTCTCGCCGGGGTTCAGCAGTAGACCACGCCCAGCGCGGTACCCGACCGGGGTTCACTGTGGAGTTGTCAAGGGACGGATGCGGTCCCGGGTGTGGCCCGGGTGCGGAAGGTGCTACGCGAAAGTGGTTGTCGGACGGCCGGTCAGGCGGCGTCGTCGAGGCGCATGGTGCGTCGGTTGTAGGCGGGTAGCGGTCGGCGTTGCGGATCGATCGACGCGGGTGGGACGAGCCAGGGGTGTCGGTCGAAACCCATCACGATGTCCCAGCCGTGGTGGTGGACCTGCGTATGGCAGCGCTGACACAGCAAACAGCCGTTGTCGAGGTCGGTGGGTCCACCGTCGGCCCACGACTTGATGTGGTGGACCTGGGTATATGACGGTGGTGCACCACATTTGATGCAGCAGGCGTCGCGGACGATGATTGCCTTGCGGAGGTGTGCCGGATACAACCGACGGGTGTGACCCATCTGCAGCGGTACGCCCTCACTGTCGAGGACGATCTCGGTCAGGGATCCGTCGCAGGAGACCTGTTTCGCGGTGGCATGGCTGACCGTCCCGGTCCACGGCAGCGTTGCGAGTTCTCCGGTGGCGGGGATGGTCAGCATCAGTTGCGTGCGTGGACTTCCGACGGTATCGATGGTCGCGCCGATCGCGGCTTGGTCGAGGATCAACTCGAAAGCGTCGGCACGGCGCTGCTCGGCGGTGCGACGATCTTCGGCGCCGTCGGGTTCGGGCCGTGGACACGATCGTTCGTCGATCATGGCCTGGAACTTCTCGCCGACGATCTGGGTGAGGTCGGCCCGGATTTCGACGCGGCCGTCGTCGGTGGTGTGGGCGTTCACCGAGTTCAGCGATGGGTCGGCGGCGGCGGGGACTCCGGTATCGGAAGCGTCGGCAAGGCCGTTGGCGACGGCTCGGGCGAACTTGAGCACTTCTGCCGGTGTCGCGCCCGACAGTGCTTGGGCGATGAGCTCGATCTCGTACTCGGAGCGCTCGTCATCGGAAATGCCGTCGGCGCAGCACTTCTCGATCTGGTTCATTCCACGCACGATGGCATCGACGATCTCGCTGGACAGCCGCCCGTCGGCGGCGTGACGCGCCAGGGCCGGCAACGTCGGCAGGGCATCGACACTCCGCATGGTGCGAAGAGCGGCAGCCGGCGCATGTCCTGTCTCGATCAGCAGCTTCTTGGTGGTGCTGCCGGTCTTCTGCGCGACGCCGAGGTCGTTGAGTCGCGCTGTGTGGGTGACGATCTGATGGGCCACGACGTTGCCGATCAGTCGCAGCATGTTCAACGCGTCGAATGTCGACTCGCCGGTGGGGTCATCGGCGGGTGGTGTGGTTCCGATGAGCTGATCGAGGAGAGTGGCGAGCTCTGGCATGACTCCAAGTTACCGGAACATTCGTTCGATCTCGAGGTTTCTCCACAGGCTCGAGATCCCGAAATTGTCGACTGTGCAGTCGATTTCGTTGAATGCGCGTTGATCGTTGACAGTGATGAACTTCAGTCACACCCGTTTCGATTTCCGGTCGAAAAGTAGTGGGTTTGTCACGAACGGAGGCCTCGACGGTCGCTCGGGGTCGCTCGGCGAGCGCGAGCTACTCAGCCGGCGGGGCGCACCCGGGCTCGCTGTGCAGATGCGGGAGCTGCTCGGTCGGCGTGAGCGGCCGCCGAAATTCCCCCGGGTGGGGGACAGTCGAACCGCGTCGGACTGGGATTCACTGGACGGATGTCGAATGCGGGGCCACCCGACGGTGACGCGACCGTGCCCGGACCAGCCGACCGGGACGAGTCGCCGACGACGATCCAACCTGCCCGCCCGACGGTGGTCCCGGGGGTGTCGCTGAACAAGGCCCCGGCGCCGGACCCCTACGCCGCCACGCAGACGGGCCCGACGCCGCAGTACCCACCGCCGTATCAACAACCGCCGACTGGCTATCCGCCGCCACCCGGACAGCCCCAGTACGGCTACCCGCCGCCGGGCTACCCACCGCCGGGTTATCCACCACCGGGGTACCCCCAGCCCGGATATCCCCAGCCCGGGTACCCGCGCAGGTCCAATCGGCGCGCGTACCTGATCACGGGCGTCGCGTTGGTGTGTGTCCTCGCGCTGGTCCTCGGGGGCGTCGTGTGGTGGAAGTTGTCCTCGACGGGTGGCAGTTCCGACAACGCGCCGGACCCCGTCGCCGGTCAGCTCACCGGTTCGTTCCCGACCGCGCCGAGTCCCGCCTGGAGCGTCGATGCGAGTTCAGTCGGTGGCACTGCCTACGTCTCCGGGCTACCGCTCGAGTCGAACTACATGACGCTCGGTGCGGTACACGACGACAGGAGTCTGGCGACCCTCGTGAACGTCGGCGCCTCGGTGAACGGCCCGGCGCTGCGTCTTGTCGGGATGGACGCCGAGTCCGGCCGGGCGTGGTCGTTCGACGAACCCGTGTCCGGGTGCTCGGCCTCCATCGTGGACAGCACCATCGCCTGCCTGGGTCGGGGCGCCGCGTATTTCGTCGACGTCCGGACAGGTCGCGAGATCGGCCGTGCTCCCGCTCCGCCGCAGGCGTTCGGGATCGCGTTCAACGGGAAAGCGGCGTTCGTCCGCGATTTCAGTGGTGGCAACGAACGCCAGGTCGTGTTCCACAAGGTCACACCAGGAGGCGTGGAGTGGCACCGCACGATCGACCTGCCCGAAGCGCTTCCGAGCGGGGACGCCTCGCAGTTCATCGCCACCGACGAGCTCGTCGCGAGCGCCGACGGCGTGGTCGCCGTCATCTCGGCCGACGACGGCCGGGAGATCTTCACGAGTCCGGGCCGTACCGGGATGGTGCCGCGCCCGGACGGATCGGTCCTCGTGGTGACGGGCAGCATGACAAGCGGCGCCCCGACGAATGGTCCGGTCGTCGTGGTCCGGCCGGACGGCACCACCAGCGACTTGGCGGGTATGAGCGTGGAGTCCGCTGCTGTCATGACTCCGACCCAGAGCGGGCGTGTGCTCATCGACGGTGCATACACCGACGTCGCGGACGGGGCGCGGATCTGGACGACGACTGATCTCCCGGCCCACACCTCGCCGACCGTCGTGCTGGCCGATGACCGTGAAGTCGTGTGGACGACGCACGACGCTGTCACCGCAGTCGATGCCATCTCCGGCCAGACGTTGTGGACGACTCCGACCGGGCCGGTCTACGGGTCGACCGGCCACGCCGTCACCGACGGCGAACGCCTCATCGCGCCCATGGCCGACGGCGGCGTGACCGCCCTGGATCTGGTGGGCGGTGCGCCGGTGTGGTCGGTGCCCCCGTCCACGATCGGCAACACCCCCGCCGCGGGTGTCACCGAACCGCGTCCGGCATTGACGTTCGCCGTCGGCGACCGCCTGATCACGATGACCGCGACCACGATCACCGGCTTCGCGCCCACCGGTCCGGAGGCGATCGTTCCGGGCACGACTCGCGAGGCCGACACCGCCGACGGCGGCGAACCCGAATACGTCACGCCGTGCGGGGCGCCCCCGGTGTTCACGCCGCAGTCGTTCCGCACGTCGGCGGGCGGGCTGGGCGTGACGATGAAGGTCACCGCGAAGTGTCCCGGCGGCGACGTCCTGTACGGGCCGCAGACACGCATCACCATCACCGACGGCAGCGGCATCGTCGCGTCGGGGAACTTCGACTTCCAGCGGGCACCGGTCGCGGTGCCCTCGCTCGACGGGGCGGGCGAGGCGCTGACGATGGAACTCACCTATCCGCCCGGGAGCTTCTTCCGGCTGCCGGACACGCTCGGTGCCCAGGGGAGTGCGGCCGGCGACGGCCGCTACCTCGTCGACTGCGACAAGGGCCCGACCTCCGGGGCCGCGCCGAAACTCGCGACTCCGCAGTCGGGAACGGCCGCGTCGTCGACCGCCACCGGGGCGTCGTTCCCGGCCGGAGCCGACGTGACGGCGAGCAGCGTCAGCGCCCTCCGTCTGCAGGCCGACGCCGATCGGGCCTTCATCGTGGCGAACCTGAACAACCGGTGGGTGGCGCAGCTGAGCTCCAAACGGCCGGGTCTCGTTGCCGAGGGGCGGACCTGGACCGACCAGGCCATCCTCGACGAGTTCCTGGCACTCCGGTTGCGATTCAACGACGTTCGGCTCCTGTGGAGCGACGAGTGGCCGGTGTTCTCGTACCGCGGCTGGTGGGTGACGGTGGCCGCGGCGACCTTCCCGGGCCCGGTCGAGGCCAACAACTGGTGTCGCGCCCAGGGATTCGGCCCGGACAACTGCTTCGCGAAACTGGTGAGCACCACGGCCGGACCGGAGCGGACGACCTTGTACTGGAAGTGACGGTGCCCGACGCCGCGCCGGTTTGTTCGGAACGATGACGGGTAATCGGTTCATCGCGATACGGTCGGGTATGGATTTCTCTCCGTCAGCGCGGTCGGCCGAACTCACCGAACGCGTGCGCACCTTCGTGACCACCGAGATCGAGCCGGTCGAACCCGAGATCCATCGGGACATCAAGACCCGCCGCGACGAGAACGGCAACCCGTGGACGCCGTCGCCGATCATCGCCGAATTGCAGAAGAAGGCCCGCTCGGAGGGGCTGTGGAACCTCTTCCTGCCCGCCGAGCACGCCGGCCGCTATGCCGCCGACTTCGGCACCGACGGCGGGGCAGGGTTGACCAACTCCGAGTATGCGCCGATCGCGGAGGCGATGGGATCGTCCGGGCTCGCGCCGGTGATCTTCAACTGCAACGCCCCCGACACCGGCAACATGGAGGTGTTGCTGCGCTACGGCACCGACGAGCAGCGCAAACAGTGGCTCGAACCCCTTCTGACCGCCGAGATCCGCAGCGCCTTCTGCATGACCGAGCCGGCCGTCGCGTCGTCGGACGCCACCAACATGGCCGCGACCGCCGTACTCGACGGCGATGACGTCGTCATCAACGGGACCAAGTGGTTCTCCACCGGTGTCGGCCACCCGGACTGCAAGGTGCTCATCTTCATGGGCGTCACCGACGCCGAGGCCGACCGGAAGTCGCGGCACACGATGGTGCTCATCCCGATCGACGCCCCCGGGGTCACGATCGACCGGATGCTCACCACCATGGGCTACTTCGACGAGCCGTTCGGCCACGGCGAGGTCAGCTTCGACAACGTGCGCGTCCCGGCGTCGAACATCCTGCTCGGACCCGGCCGCGCCTTCGAGATCGCCCAGGGCCGGCTCGGTCCGGGTCGCGTGCACCACTGCATGCGGGCGATCGGACTCGCCGAGCGGGCGCTGGAACTCGGTGTGCGTCGCGCACTCTCGCGGGAGGCGTTCGGCAAGCAGCTCGCCCGGCTCGGTGGCAACAGCGAGCGCATCGCCGACGCTCGCATCGCGATCAACCGGTCACGGTTGCTCGTCCACCACGCGGCCTGGTTGCTCGACCAGGGCATGTCCCGCGAAGCCCTGTCGGCGGTCAGCGAGATCAAGGTCGAGGTGCCCAACATGGCACTCGACGTCATCGACCTCGCCATCCAGTTGCACGGCGGTGCCGGTCTCACCGACGACTTCCCGCTCGCGCAGGCGTGGGTGGGCGCGCGGTCGCTCCGACTCGCCGACGGTCCGGACGAGGTGCACCGCAACGTGGTTGCGCGCATCGAGTTCGGCAAGTACCGCTGATCGGGGGACGAGGATGACCAACGAGGTGGCCGGTGCGGGCGAGGTCCGCGCCGAGGATGCATTCGACGTCGAGGCGATGGCGAAGTGGCTGGAGGCCAACGCCGCGGACCCGACCGGTCTCGACGCCGTGCCGGAAGTTCGACAATTCGGCGGTGGCGCTTCGAATCTCACGTACCTGCTGCGCTATCCGTCCAAGGACCTGATCCTGCGCCGGGCGCCCCGGGGTACCAAGGCGCGGGGCGCGCACGACATGGCACGCGAGTACCGGATCCAGTCCGAACTCGCGACCGCCATCCGCTACATCGCGCCGATGATCGCCTTCTGCGACGACGAGTCGGTCCTGGGCGCGGACTTCTACGTGATGGGCCGCATCGACGGTGTCATCCCGCGGACCGAGTGGCCCGCCGACGTCCCGCTCGACGCCGAGCAGGCACGCCGGCTCTGTCTGAACTTCATCGACACCCTGGTCGAGGTCCACTCGGTCGATCCGAGCACGACCGGACTCGCCGATCTCGGCAAGGGGCCGGGTTATGTGCGACGGCAGGTCGAGGGCTGGTCGGCGCGATTCCGCAACGCGCACACCGATGACGTGCCCGACTTCGAGTCGACGATGACGTGGCTGGCCGACAACCAGCCCGACGACGTCGCCAACTGCGTCATCCACAACGACTTCAAGCTCGACAACGTCGTCCTCGACAAGGACGATCCCACGCGGGTGATCGGCATCCTGGACTGGGAGATGGCGACCCTCGGCGATCCCCTGATGGATGTCGCGGGTTCGATGGCCTACTGGATCCAGGCCGACGACCCGGATGCCATGCAGCTCATGCGACGTGTCCCGACGCACCTGCCCGGCATGCTCAGTCGTGCCGAGTTCGTCGAGAACTATTGCGAGCGCATGGGATTCGACATGACACCGGAACGCTGGCGCTGGTATGAGGTGTTCGGACTGTTCCGGGCGGGGGTGATCGCCCAGCAGATCTACTACCGCTACTACCACGGCCAGACCACCAACAAGGCGTTCGAACGTCTCGGATACGCGGTCGGGATCATCGCGCAACGGCTGGACGACCTGCTCGTGTAACCACCCGACGAAAGGGACCGCCATGGCGGAGGACGTGGTCACCCCGGCGGGTGCCGGCAGCGGATCACCCGACGAGATCCGCATCAGCGGCTACCGTCCGGAGTTGCGCCGGACGCTCGGCGGGTTCGCGGTGTTCGCGATCTCCTTCGCGTTCATCTCCGTCGCGGTCGGGATCTTCGCCACCTACGGCAGCGTGCTCACCACGGCGGGTCCGGTCGGGATCTGGTTGTGGATCGCCGCCGCGGTAGGCCAGACCCTGATCGCGCTGGTCGTCGCCCAGTTCGCCGCCCGGATCGCACTGAGCGGGTCGTCGTATCAGTGGGCGTCGAGGCTGGCGAACCCGAAGATCGGCTGGTTCTTCGGCTGGCTGAGCTTCTGGTACCTGGCGATCGGCGTGGTCGCCATGGACAACGCGCTGGCCAGTCAGGCGCTGATGCCGCTCGCCGGGATGGCCGAGGACGAGGACGTCGCCCGCGTCATCACCCTTGTCGTGCTCGTCATCCAGGCCGTGCTGGTGATCGCCTCGACCCGGTTGCTCGGCCTGTTCACCTCCGGCGCGGTCGCGGTCGAGTTGGCGATCGTGGCGATCCTGATCCTGGTGCTCGCGGCGGTGATGGTGTTCAGCGGAAGCGGTCACCCGGGCAATCTGGTGTCCGAGGGGATGGCCGCCGGTGCGCCGGACTACTGGGCGATCGGTGGCGGGGTGATGGCCGCGATGGTCATGGGACTCACCACCCTGGTCGGCTTCGATTCCGCGGCCAACCTCGCCGAAGAGGCGA
>NZ_LZMP01000038.1:0-34874 GCF_001691435.1 Gordonia sp. UCD-TK1
ATACGACAACGCGATGGCTGAGGCGTTCAACTCGCTGTTCAAAGCCGAATGCCGACAACGCGATGTCTGAGGCGTTCAACTCGCTGTTCAAAGCCGAATGCATCCGTAACCCCGTGATGCGCCCGCGAGGCGGCTGGGCAGGTGTGGGCGAGGTCGAGATCGCCGTCGCTGAGTACGTCGAATGGTTCAACCACCGCCGCCTGCACGGCGAGATCGGACACGTCCCACCCGTCGAGTACGAGAGCGCCTACTGGTCGACCCACACCGTCACCAGCTACCGTGAGAACCCGGTCCCCGCAAACGCTGGAACCAACTAACCGAGCCTCCAGCAAACCCGGGGCGATTCACAGGGTGGGCAGGGTTGCCCACCCCTGCCCGCCGAGCAGCCGGTCAATCGGACTATGCCCACCCCTTGGGCAGACTCCGAAACCGCGGCTAACCAGCGTATTTGCGGTGTTCGCACGGTAAGTATGCCCAACCCTGCCCACGCCGTTAGGCAGGGTTGGCGCAGCCGATGGCGCGTGCGGGCTCATTCGGCGGTCTCCGTCACGATCCGGACGCCCTTTGGCAGGCCGATTCTCGTGCGCGAGACCGGCTTTGTGGTGCCGTCGGGACGTTGCTCGGGCCACTTCCGTTTGTCCTGGACGATTCGGCCCTCGGCCAGCATTCGCTCGACCGCACGTTTGGTCTTCTCGCGGTTGCCTCCCACCTTCTCTCGGAGAGCGGTGACGGTCAGCGAGTAATCCGGCTCATCACGGAGAACCCGAACGATGTCGTCTTCCACTTGCTGCCCACGAGCGGACTCCTTGTCGGCCTTGCTGCGCTCGACAGACCAACTCACGTCCCCTACTTCGCCGCGCTCCATCGCCTCAGCCGACGGCAGTCGCCAGTCAACGTTCCATCTGCGGCCACCCCAACGACGCGAACCAAACTCCATCGCCAACCGAAACTCGCCGGCGTCTTGGTCGGGCGGTTCACGGTGTAGTTGCAGCATCCAGCTGTCGGCCCACTGCCCCATGCCCGACTGCGCGATGCTGTCCAGGTCTAGTTCAGCTCTGCCGGTCTTGTTGAAGTGATCAGCAATGACCAGCGAGGTCTCGTTGCCGACCTCCGCGTTGAAGTCGCTCAGCATCCGGCCGCGCTCGTACAGGTTCTGGGCCTCCACCCCAGTCGGGTGGAACGCATACAGCGGATCGATGACGACCAAGCGTGGCTGGATGGTGTCCATGTGGTTGTGCAGCGCGCCCAGAAAGTCGGCCTCGTCTAGGCCGCCCGCATCGAACACGGTGTGCAGCGGGAGGTCCTGCAGCGGAACACCATAAGCCCGGGCGATAGCCTGCAACCGGCGTTGATGTTCGTCGCGGCCACCCTCGCCTGCGTAGTAGAGGACCGGCCCGGGACTGGCGACCTCAAACTCGCCGTAGAAGGGCAGGCCGCTCGCTACGGCCACCGACATTGACAGCAGGTTGTACGACTTCAACGTCTTCTTCTCGCCGCCCAACGGGCCGAAGCTATTCAGCGCCCACACGCCTTTGATGAGCCATTGCATCGGCGGGATCTGTCCGGCTAGGTCACTGGCTGGCACCGCCGCAAATCGGGCTCGGCTCACCGGGGGCGATTCGTCGGTCTCTCCGAACAGCTCAGCCAGCGTTCGCGCCAACGGCGACTCAGCGTTCCACGAGCCGTCAGGGTTGAACGTATCGCCGCTGTAGGTGTTCAGCCGACGATAGGCCGGGTCACCCACCACAACCTGCGCGCCGCCCTGTCGCGCGCGCTCAAACTCGGCACGGGCCGCTCCCTCACCGCCGCGAGCGGCCGCGACAGCTGCAACGTACTCAGTCTCGACCAGACGGAGGGCCGCTGGCACCCCTCGCTGTGCTTTGGCTCCCAGGCTGTTCAGCCCAAGCACGGCGTCGCGCATGGCGTCGTAGCGGCCCGCCCCGTGTGCTACCGCAGCCAGAAAGTCGTTGACGTGCTCCTGCACCTTCAATGTCATCGGCCCATCTCGGAAGGAGCCGGCGAGTTCAAGGGCGTCCTCGGCTGTTCCCTTCGGCGCGGGGTGTGCATCACGGTGCAGTCCTTCACACCAAGAAGGTGGAAGCTCTGGCAGTTCGCCTGGCGGCGGCAACTGGCCGCATTCCTCACCCCCGGGCGAATACGCCTTCACGGGTCCAACATCGTGAATGCTCGGCGGCACAACTGAATATCTATTGTGCCGCTGGACAATCTCAACGCCAGGACCCAGAATCCCGCGCCCGGTCCAGCCGGTGGGCACTCGAAAGAACAGCTTGCGACTGCCGTCAGTCCGGGCAGTCACCGACCACGTGACGGGGAGCGCGCCCCACCGTTGCTCATGCTCGGTCAGCGTCTGCGCACCCTGCTTACCGTCGTAGCAGTCAACGTCGATCGCAATCACGCCGACCGGCATCCGCACACCAAGATTCAGGCCCTCCGTCGCCCAGCTGTCGGCCCACTCACGAAAGGTGTCCTCGTCGCTGACATCGACGCCGTTGGAGCCGGTTACTCCTTTCGCTCGGCATACCTTGCCCTTCGGAGGACCGAGCGGAATAGGGTGCCAACCCAGCTCGTCGAGACTCTTGGCGTGTTCAACGAACTGATCTGGTGTCAGTCGATGATAACCGTTCTGGCGCTTACGTTTACGCGGTAGCGTCGCCTCTGGGGCGGGTGTATTATTGGGCATTGATGGTCCTTTCCATCGTCGTCATCGAGCACTCATCCAGCTCGAGCACATGCGGCCCCGCTTCCTTGCCTTTCGCGGGGCCGCACTCGTGCCCAAACCTGTTGTGCGGGTTACACTTCAATCGGTCCAGCCCTACCGGCCCAGGAGACGCCCCGCTCCGGAGAACGCCCGTCCGACATGCCGTGTCGGGCGGGCTCCTTCGTTGGCAGGGCGTTGAGTTGCACCGCCGCGCCCGGTTACGGCGGGCACGGTTACCAAGCCGCCCACCACGAGCTCAGGCACCCGGGACACGGCACCTACTGGCAGCGCAGCGCCCCGGTCAGAACCACTCATCGGACGTGCATCCAGTCGCGAAGAACCAGTCGTCGTGACTCAGGTGCCAGTCCAGTTGAAACTCGGGATCGAGGTCGCTACGACACCGCCCGCACGACGGGAAGCACCGCAGCCACTGCCCGCAGTCGACCAGCAGGTAGCTCATCGCGTGCCCGCCGACACACCAGAAGCACGACTGGTCACCCTCGGCTACGAAGCGAACAGTCCGCAGCGGGCTGAAGTCTGACGGGACCTCGTAACCACGCACCGTGTCTCCATGAACAATCACGCAAGGAGTCTGGGCCGCGACAGCCCGGGCCGCCTCAACATGAGTGACGCCGCGCTTCTGGTCGTGAGCCTCCAGCTGGCGTGCCGAGTAACCGCCTGATCGCCACGGAAGCGGTTCGCGACCCGTATTCCCGTAAACCGGCGCGAGAGGCCAAGTATCCCGCTCCCAGGAGATCGGCTGCGCCTGCCCCCGAAGGATTCCCGCAGCGATACCGGGGAAGTCGGATGCACGGGGAGACAGTCGCCGGCGAGGCTGCACGACCAGCTCGCCACCCCCAGCCACGGCACGCTGATAAGGGGTCATCGAAGTTCTGAGCTGCGCCACCACGGGATGACGGCGACTCGCCCGAAGCGCCTCGTCGTCGGACATGCCGAACACCGGGAAGTCGTCCGCCAGCGTGCTCACGCTGCGCCGCCTTGGCTGACAGCCGGGCGGGCCATGCCCTGAATCCAGTCGTACAGAGCCTGCGGACTGGTGGCATTCACTCCGCCGACCTTCCACACGGTCAGCTCTCGACGCTCGAAACCCCGCCGCATTCGGGTGAACGTGATCGGAACGCCCAGAACGCTATTGCAGAACTGGACTGCTGCATCACGGCCGATGATCGTCGGGGTGTTGCCGAGTTCGTCACGGTTGACCGGACGGTAATGGCCGACCTGGCTCGGCGATTGCGCAGTTCGCGCCGACGGCGCGATAGATGAGGGACGTGCTCCTTGGGACATGAAAGAGCCTCTCGCGGAATTGAATCGGAATGGGCTCTGCCTTGCTTCCGCAGGCGAAGTTCTTAAGCCGCCCTGAGTTGTGTGCGCAGATGTCTCTGAGTCAAATCCCACGCAGCGTCCAAGAAAAACTGTCTTCGCGTGCACTCCTCCGCAGATGAACTGCGAGGCTCCTCCGTCGACTAGCTGGGGGTACTACCTGCAACCGCTTGGCCGGTACCCATAACCATACAGGTACAACACACCAACGGCCACCACCGGATTTCGGACATAATCATCGGCGCCGCAACCGATTACGGGATGCCTCGCCCTCAGTTCGACGGAGAGCAACTTTCGCGGCTCGTCGCACCCCAAGCCGCCGCCGCGACAAGTCAAACAGGAGCGGCGGAGGGCCGACATTCAGTCTGAGATTTCACCCGTTCAGACCACAGAACGGCTACTCGTCGAACGTGCCTCCAAGAGCGTCGCGGGCCGCTGCACACGACTCCGAGCCCTCTTCACCTGGCCCGCCGCCGGGACACTCGATGATCCAGTTCCCGGCGTACGCGAGGGAAGACCGTCCTATCCCCTTCGACAGCTGCTGCGCCCCCTGCCGGATCTTGAGCGCGCTACGCATGTCAGCCTCGGTTGCATAAGTGGACAGAGAGATGAAGAGTCGGCCGGGCCAGCACCTCGCTTCAGACACCACGTCAAGTGCACCGATTCCAGAAACGCCCTCCAACTCGTTGCACTCGAACCCGCGCCGCTGTAGCTCCGTACCGAGAGCCAGGGCGCTCGGCGCGTAGTCGTATACCTCTAGCTCGGTCTGCGTGACCGCGCGAGTTTCAGAGGTGGCTGACGACTGAATTGATCCATCTTCAGACGATCCGCAGCCGATCACCGCCAGCCCTATCGCTGTCGCTCCCAGTACACCGATAGCTCGCTTCATGTGGCCCTCCCTGATTCGCTGCTGACGGAGAGGTTCTAGCACGGTACTTGCAGGCGTGACCCTCGAAGAGGAGAACCCCACCGCCAGGGCCGGGGAGGCTTCCAACGGTGGGGCTCGGGGTGAGGAGACCTGGCTAGCGACAGCTCGGTCTCGCTCGGTCGCAGGAGGACAAGTCAACTCCCACTCGCCGGGACAAGTCGACCGGCTGCTGGGCGGCGGGCCGCGCGGTGCCCGCCAAGCTATGGAGTTGTGTATCGCTGGGGTCTGGGCTCTCGGTGGTCGGCCCGGCGGGTGCAGCGCGCGCCTGTGGGCGGGGCGCGGCAGGTCAACGCGCTATGCGGACTCCTGAGGGTTGTCGGTTCTTGCGGCGTCGCCGGCCGACTGCCGTTCCGACCTTGTAGCCGGTTGCCGTGGTCGCCACCGAGAACAACGCCACCCCGGTAGCGGTAGACGTACCCACGCCCGGGACCGCCGCCCCCACCGCCGCGCCGACGTACCCGTGACGACGAACGCTGCGCCGCCGCGCCTTGCCAGACCGAGCCGACGCCTTGGTTCCCGGCGTGCGAGCGAACCGGCCGCGTCGGTCTCGGCGATAGGTGCGAGCCACGGTCAGCGCTCCTCGGGCGTCATCTCGGGCGACAGCCCCCGATACCGCCCGCCCTCGTGCGGGGGTGCGTCCTCGAGACCACGCGGAACCAGTCCTGTTCCCCACGAGTATTCGCTGGCGTCGTGCCCCGGCCTAAACTCGTGCGCGTTGCGCTGCATACGATCAGCGAAGGTCATGACCAGTGCCAATGCGGAGCCTCGTACGCGCCGGTCGCCTTGACCTGAACGATGCACGCGGCCCCGCGATAACGGACACCCGTGCCGAAGCTCCGCTGGAAGAAGCTCTCCTGCAGCGGGTAACGCTGATCACGGCCCGGAATCTGACGCAGGCCACGGTAAGCCGGATTTGTGTGCTCGCGGAAGGCAACGGGGTTCAGCGTGCTGTTGGGTCCACCCGTCGCAACGACCGCCACGTAACCTTTCGGCAAGAAGTACGACCCGACAACCCATGCGTGCCCGTAGCTGCCGAGCACTTCCAGACCGGCGAAATCGGCTGGGGCTTGCTCGCCGACGATATTCTCGGCCGTCAGAAATGCCGGGGCCGACACCGACGGAACGAAGTCGTGCTTGGACACAACTCCGTTGGTCTCGATGCCCTCTTTGAAGCTGGCGATGATGTCAGCCTCGTCGGGGTGGGCCAGCACCAATAGCCGGGTGTTGGGCTGCACGCCGAATCCCTTTGCGCGCACCTGATTGATCGCGTCCACGAGATCGCCCGGGTCAAGCGCAGTGTTCCCGCTGACCAGATAGTGCGAATCGGTGCTCGCGAACGACTGCCCCGCATACGACGGTGGGGTCATGCCGTCGGTTCCGTTCCACAGGCCGAACACCCGGTGCATGTGCTCGTTGGTGCCTTCGGTGGGGTCGAAGAGCCGACGAAGAATCGTCCCAGTGATGACCCGGTTGTCGGCTTCTAGGGCGCGGTTGATCACCGAGCGCACCTGTTCGGCGCTGGCCGCCCGCAGGTAACGCCAGGTGAAGCGACCGGCGAGGTCGTAGTCGGTGAAGTCATATCCGAGAATCAGCGCGCTGTCGGACTTCAGTCCGGTGGGCTCGCCGAACTCGCTGGCCTGCTGAAAGCGATCAGGCTCCAGCGTTTGGGGCATGGCGTCGCCAGCGGCAATCGTGTTGTACGACAACAGGGACGCCAAGGCGCTGCGACGCTGATTCCAATGACTCAGTGCGGCGGCGGCCTGCTCCCAAATGGCGTTGAGATCGACGCCGTCTGCGCTCTGATTGACGAGGACATCGCCCTCGGTGTTGTAGCCCGACTCTGCACCGTGGGCGTACAGGTGCGCCAGGGCAGCGGGGAGGAGAGTCTTCACGAGAATGCTCCGAACGTGTGAAAGGTAAAAGGAGGAAGTGTCGCTCCCTGAGCGATTCACTGACGTTGGAGCCCGGCCCCGAAATCTGAATCTCCGCGCCTGCGGAATGCTGCTGCTCTATTCGCCCGTCCGGGCGACTCAATACCTGCTGCGGGCGACGTGCCCGCGCTGGCGGTACTGCCGCCACCGTAAGCCGCACGTCGGAGCGCCCGCCACCCCTGCAACCGTTGCCAGCGCGTCACTGCCACCCCGGCACCACCCCGGCGCGCGAGGGGAATCCGCAGGTAGTCGGCCGGTGGCCGCTGCTGAGCAACCGCTACGCAAACATAGCCTCTCACCTGCACTGATTCCGCAATGCGCCCTGCGTTGCCGCTGGTCAGGCGCACGCCTATTCGGCGGCCCGGCAGTACTTAAAATCGGCACAGTGTCGGTTCGAGTCCGACTGGGGGCACTTTCGGCCGGGCATTCTCGCCGTTTCGGGTCGCCACCTCCGGCGGCGCGTCCAAGTTCTTCGACCCGATCCGCGTCGATCAAACGCATGGCCGTTCAGCCGAATACGTACGTGGACACCGCTTCGATCCCCGCGGTTACATGACTGCCGGTGGTACCGAACGACTCTCGGGACCTCCGGGGCGGCATCGCTCATTTCGAGATCATCCCGAACGTGAGGTGACCACCATGCCGAAGCACACCATCGAGGATCTGATCGCGCTGATCCCACCACCGGTGGCACGGCCGGCAACGGTCGACTGGGCGCTCATCGAACAGCGACTCGGATTCCGGTTGCCGACCGACTACAAGGCACTCGCCGACACGTACGGACCGGGAGTCTTCTGCGACGACTTCCTCGTGTGGACCGGTCTCCCATGGCCCGACGCGTCGATCGAGGAGGCGGGGCGCCACGCGGTGGCCGACCTCGAGCCACTTATCGAGGACTTGAGCATCGTGACGTGGGCGCATGACGACGGCACCGACACGGCCGTCGACCTGTCCGGCGATTCGTTGTTCGGGTGGGGACGTTCCACCGACGGCGACTCGGGATACTGGCACCGGACGGGCGACGACCCCGACGGGTGGCCGGTCCTGGTCACCGACGGCGTCATGGTCTGCGACTACCACCGCGGCGGTCTGGTCTCGTACCTGTACGACTTCTGGACCGGCGGCTTTCCGAATCGTCAGGTCTTCGCCGGCCGCGAAGCACCGGAACGGCTGAGCTTCGAGCAGGTGACCGTCGACTCCTGAGCGGGCGGGGACCCGTCCGCGCCGAGCATGAACAGACGGGCCCGCGGGCTCGGCTCACCTACCGGGCCCGCGGATCCCCTCGACCACGAGATCCAGAAGACGCTGCGACTCAACGCAATTACGGCCCAAAGCGATCATGTTCGCGAGAGTGAAGAGTTCGTCGACGGTGAGATCGGCTCGGATTCCACCGGACCGCTGGGCGGCGCCGAGGATGTCCCCGCCGGCCACGCGGAGGTCGGCGCAACTGGTGTAGAGCGGGCTCTCGGGGTCGCCCGCCGACGCGATGATGATCTCGGGCAGACCCTGATACGCCCCGACGTGGCGCGCGAGCGCCCGGACCCACTCGACGAGACGCTCGCCGGAGTCCCGCTGCTCGTCATCGGCGCGCGCAGACTCCACGAGGGCGGCGGTGTCCTGTCGCATCGCGGCCGCGACGAGCGCCTCGCGAGAGGGGAAGTGGCGGTACAACGTGCCGGCGCCGACGCCGGCACGTTTGGCGATGTCATCGAGCGACGTGTCGATTCCCGACTCACGAAATGCCTCGGCCGCCGTGGCAACGACTTTGTCGTAGTTGCGTCGAGCATCGGCTCGCATCGGTTTCGCCGGCGCGGATGCGCTGGTCATGACACCTCCCGAAGAAAACACTTGTAACCGGAGAGCATCTCCGCTTCAATAAGCGGAGACAGTCTCCAATTGGAGACACTCTCCTGTTCGACCTTACCCGCCCGGGAGGCCCTGATGTCCCAGACCACCGATCGCGTCGCTCCCGCGGCAGGTTCCGACACCGGAGGGTCGACGATCGACCGCCGCACCTGGATCGGACTGGTCGTCGTGGTGGCGAGCCAGCTGATGGTGATCCTCGACGGCACGATCGTCACCGTCGCGCTCCCCCGCATCCGCGACGACCTGGGTTTCAGCGAGGTGTCTCAGTCGTGGGTGATGAACGCCTACGTGCTGGCGGTGGGTGGCCTGCTGCTGCTCGGCGGCCGCTTGGGCGACCTGATCGGACGGCGTCGCGCGCTGCTCTACGGCATCGCCCTGTTCACCGCGGCCTCGCTCCTCGGCGGACTCGCCACCAGCGCGTGGATGCTTCTCATCGCTCGCGTCCTGCAGGGCGTGGGAGCCGCGCTCGCCGCACCCACCGCCCTGGGACTGATCGTCGCCAACTTTCCGCCCGGCCCCGATCGCGCCCGGGCCATCAGCTGGTTCTCCCTGGGTGCCGCCTCGGGCGGAGCGCTCGGCCTGCTGCTGGGCGGCGTACTCACCGAACAGCTGTCGTGGCACTGGGTGATGCTGGTCAACGTCCCGATCGGGGTGGCGATTCTCATCGCCGCACCGTTCACCGTCGATGAGACACCTCGGCAGCCCGGTCACCTGGGTCTCTGGGACACCCTGCTGTCCGCGGCGGGTGTCGCGGCGGTGGTCTTCGGCTTCATCCGCGCCTCCGAGGTCTCCTGGGCCGACCCGGTGACCATCGCTTCTCTCGCCGTCGGCGCATCGACGCTCACGGCGTTCGCGATCAGACAGCGTCGTACGAGCCATCCCCTGCTGCCGCCCCGATTGGTGAACTCCGCGCGCAGGGCCGCGCCCTTCGTGGTGATGTTGCTCTTGCCCGGCGCGATGATGGGCATGTTCACCTTCATGACCCTGCACCTGCAGGACGTGATGGGTTACAGCGTCGTCGCGTCCGGGTTCGCGTTCCTGCCGTTCATGGTTCTCAACATCGGATTGACGGTCACCGGGATCACCGCCCGTCTCGTCGCGCGCTTCGGTGCGGCTGCGGTGTTGATGGCGGGATTGTCCCTGGCGATCGCCGGGCTCGTGTGGTTGTCGTTCGTTGGGCCCGACTCCACCTTCGCCGCAGCGATTCTGGCGCCCTCGATGATCATGGGTGCGGGCATCGGCCTGTCCGTGGTGCCGGCGAACGTCCTGATCGTGGACAACTCGCCCGCAGCCGACGCCGGCGCCGCCTCGGGCCTGATGCAGGCGCTGTTGCAGGTCGGTGGCGCGCTCGGACTCGCCACTCTGATGACCGTGTTCGGCCCACTCCAACGTAGCGATCCGTCCGGAACTGCCACCGGCACAACGATTCTGGTCGGTTCGTCGTTCGCGATGGTCGCCCTGCTCGTGCTCGTGGTCGCCTACCGGCCGCGGCGTGCCGCGGCCGTGTGACCCAACGCGACGACATACGTCACGACGTCGGCGCCCGTGCACCCCTCCGAGTCGATCCGCGTGCATCCCCCGAGCCCGCTGATGATGTACTCGGTGTCATGTCCACTCGGGTTGTCCTGCTCGCCGACTCCTCCGTCGCCCTGCTCACCCTCGGTATCTCGGTGTACTCGATCGCGGTCCTGGTGTGCCTCGGGATCGCGATCAACGCGGCCCGGTTCGGACGCAGACGGGTCGCGATCACGATGGCCTGGGTCGTCGGTGTACTGACCGTGGCAGGTGTCATCATCGCCATCCTGAGCAGCACCGCCGGCGGTTAACCCTCCGGCCGCAACTCCGCGCGTTGCCGATCGATGAATTGCGCGGCAAGCCGATTCGTGAGGCCGGGCGCCAATCGCTGGACGCGCCAGGTGATCCGGGATCGACGCGGGACGACCAGCAGTGGTTGATTCCGCTCGATGGCGGCGAGCGTGTCCCGGGCAAGGCGGTCGGCGTCGTACGCGGTCGACGAACCCTGACTCGCCAGATAATAAGAGCGACCGACGAATCCGCCGACCGATCCCTTGTCCAGGATCGGGGTCTCCACTGCCGAGGGACACACCGCCAGCACGTTCACCCCGCGGCCCGCGGCGCCGGTACGTAGTGCGAGCGACAGCCCCACGACCGCATGTTTGGTCATCACGTAGCTCGTGATCAGTCCGGCGGCGACGAGCCCGGCCATCGACGCCGTGTTGACGATGTGTCCGGAACGCTGCTCGATCATCACCGGGTACGCGGCCGCGACCCCGTGCACGACGCCCCGGATGTTGACGTCGATGATCGCGTCCCATTGTTCCGGCGTCAGCATCTCGGTCGGACCACCCCAGGTGATCCCGGCGTTGTTGAACATCAGATCCAGGCGCCCCCACTCGGCGACGACCTCGTCGACCACCCGCTGCACAGCGGCGGCATCCGTCACATCCAGTTGCACCGCCCGTGCGGTGCCCGGCCCACCGGACAAGGAGTCCGTCACCCGCTGCGCCGCGGGTAGGTCGATGTCCGCGCAGGTGACGTGGGCTCCCCGGGTCACCAGCGCGCGCGGAGCGCGGCCCCGATACCGGACCCGCCCCCGGTCACGATCGCGATCCTGCCCCCGACATCTGCTCCGCGCGTCTTCCCGAATTTCAGCACGAACAGAGCATGACCGATCCCGTTCCGGCGGGGTGCGCTTTGTGCGAACCGGGTCTTGACATCCTCACAGGCCGCTCTTAGTGTTGCTGCCATCACAAATTGAAACGTTTTAATTCGCCGGGTTGATCCTCTCTCGACGGTCTGCGTTTCCCATCACATCGTTTGTCAGGAGCAGCCATGCCCGATACCCAGCGCGTCTGCTTCGTGCTCCAGCTCCGCCCGGAGCGCGTCGAGGACTACCTCGACGCCCACACGGAGGTGTGGCCGGAGATGCTCGACGCCCTGCGCGAGACCGGGTGGCGCAACTACTCGTTGTTCCTCCGCAAGGACGACGGCATGGTCGTGGGTTACCTCGAGACCGACGACTTCGCGACGACCGCCGCCGCCATGGAGGCAACGGACGTCAACGCCCGGTGGCAGGCGCACATGTCCGAGTACTTCCTCCCGGCCACCGGCGGAGACGCCGACGGCGCCAATCCCGACACCATCCGTACCGAACTCCTCGAGTACTTCCACCTCGACTGACCGACATCGAACACACGACGCGTACTGACGGGCACACCGACATCAGCGAACCCGGCTTGACCCCTCCGATCCCGACCCTCTCTACTGATCTCCGACGCTAGGAATCCCATGAAAGTAGGAGCGCGCTCCACCACCGGCTGGCGGGCGACCATCTCGGTTGCCATGTCGAACTACATCGAAGCCGGCTCGATCATCGCGATCGCCACCAGCCTGACCTTCTGGCAGGACGAGTTCGGCATCAGCAACTTCGCCGTCGGCCTGCTGGCCGCACTGAGCGCCAACGCGTTCGGCGCGGCGGTCGGCGCCGCCATCGGCGGACCGCTGTGCGACCGCTACGGCCGCAAGGCGATCTACACCTACGACCTGCTGGTCTATATGGCCGGTGTGTTGCTCGCCGCCTTCGCGCTCAACTTCACCATGCTGCTGGCGGCGTTCATCATCACCGGCCTCGCGGTCGGCGCGGGCGTACCCGCGTCCTGGACCTACATCGCCGAAGAGGCGCCATCGGTCGAACGCGCCAAACACGTCGGCACCGCCCAGCTCGCCTGGTCGGTCGGACCCCTGATCGGCTTCGCACTGGCGGCCGCGCTCGCCCCGATGGGCCTACTCGGTTCGCGGATCATCTTCCTGCATCTCTTCGTCGTCGCGGCGGTCGTCTGGTGGATTCGCCAGGGACTCGCGGAGTCGAAGATCTGGTCCGACGAGGCGGTCAACGAGACGCGCGAGCTCACCGCATCGGTCGGCGCCCGCGGCATCAAAGGCCTGTTCTCCAAGAAGGTCAACATCACCGCCCTGCTCCTGCTCGGTGGCATCTACCTGTTCTGGAACACCGTCGCCGGCCAGGCCGGCATCTTCATGCCCCGCGTCTACGAGACCGCGGGCGTCGAGAGCGCCGTTCAGCAGAACCTGCTTCAGGTGCTCGTCTGGGGCTGCACCGTCCTCGCGACCTACTTCGGCTTCATGCGATACGCAGACCGGGTCTCGCAGCGCGCGCTGTACGTCTTCGGCGCCGCCTTGGGCATCGTCGCCTGGATCGTGCTGGTCGCCTTCACCGACAGCGGTGTCGCCACGATGCTCGTCTTCGCGGTCCTGTGGGGCATCTCCTCGGGTATCGGCGCGCAGGCGTTCTACAGCCTCTGGGCCAGCGAGATGTTCGCGACGCCCTACCGTGCGAGCGCCCAGGGCGTCATGTTCTTCGCCGTCCGCACCGCAACGGGTCTCCTGAGCTACTTCTTCCCCACGATGCTCGCGGCCACCGGGCTCACGACGGTCGGCATCCTGCTTGTCGCACTGCTCACGATCGCTCTGATCATCGGCGCCATCGCGGCTCCGGACACCCAGGGCAAGACCCTGCAGGAGATCGAGGTCGAGCGTTACGGCGCCCCGCTGTCGCCCGAGCTCATCGAGCACCCGGTGTCGACGAACAGCCCGGCCGTGGGTGACGCACCCACCGCAGAGTCCGCCAGCAAGACCGCCGTCTGAGTCGTCTCGACCGGGCCGTCTCGCTCGATTGAAACGTATCAGTCCATCGACTTCCCCGCCGCCGGCTGTTCCCCGACGCCGGCGGCGGGGAATCCCAACGGAAAGAACCCTCATGACCACCTTTGACGAGACGATCCTCGACAATCTCGAGATCGAGCTCCCCTCCTGGGCGTTCGGCAACTCCGGCACCCGGTTCAAGGTGTTCGGCACCCCGGGCACCCCCCGCACCATCCACGAGAAGATCGCCGACGCCGCGAAGGTCAACGAGCTGACCGGGCTGGCACCCACCGTCGCCCTGCACATCCCGTGGGACACCGTCGACGACTACACCGCCCTGGCCGCTTACGCGAAGGATCTCGGCGTCGGCCTGGGCACCGTCAACTCCAACACCTTCCAGGACGACGCCTACAAGTTCGGCAGCCTGACCCACACCGACAAGACGGTGCGGCAGATGGCCATCGACCATCACCTCGCCTGCATCGAGGTGATGAACGCGACCGGTTCGCGCGATCTGAAGATCTGGCTGGCCGACGGCACCAACTACCCCGGGCAGGGCGACATCCGCGGACGCCAGGACCGGCTCGCCGAGTCGCTCGCGACCATCTACCAGCACATCGGCGACGACCAGCGACTCGTGATGGAGTACAAGTTCTTCGAGCCCGCCACCTACGTCACCGACGTCCCCGACTGGGGCACCTCCTACGCCCACGTGACCGCGCTCGGCGAGCGGGCGATGGTCTGCCTCGACACCGGCCATCACGCGCCGGGAACCAACATCGAGTTCATCGTCGCGCAGCTGCTGCGCCTCGGGAAGCTGGGTTCCTTCGACTTCAACTCGCGCTTCTACGCCGACGACGACCTCATCGTCGGTGCCGCGGATCCGTTCCAGCTCTTCCGGATCCTGTTCGAGGTGATCCGCGGCGGCGGGCTCGACGCCGGGTCGCCGGTCGCTCTCATGCTCGATCAATGCCACAACGTCGAGGAGAAGATCCCCGGCCAGCTCCGTTCGGTGCTGAACGTCGAGGAGATGACGGCCCGCGCACTGCTCGTCGACACCGATGCGCTGACCGAGGCACAGGCCGCCGGAGACGTGTTGGGCGCGAACGCGATCGTGATGGACGCGTTCTACACCGACGTCCGTCCGATGCTCGCCGAGCGTCGTGTCCGTCGCGGCCTGCCCGCAGACCCGATGGCCGCATACGCCGACTCCGGATACCACGAGCGCATCGTCGCCGAGCGTGTCGGCGGTACCCAATCATCCTGGGGCGCCTGAGCCCTCCCCCCGCCCCAGTTCCCCTGAACTCCCGAGGAGATCACCCGCAATGACCAATCCCGCAGTCGCCGCCCTCATCGCGCGGTCCAACCGACTCGGATCGGATCCGAAGAACACCAACTACGCCGGCGGCAACACCTCCGCCAAGGGCTCCGACACCGACCCGGTCACCGGTGAAGACGTCGAACTGCTCTGGGTGAAGGGCTCCGGCGGCGATCTCGGCACCCTCACCGAGAAGGGCCTGGCCGTGCTCCGGCTCGATCGCATGCGTGCGCTCGTCGACGTCTATCCCGGCCTCGACCGTGAGGACGAGATGGTCGCCGCCTTCGATTACTGCCTGCACGGAAAGGGCGGTGCCGCACCGTCGATCGACACCGCGATGCACGGCCTCGTCGACGCCGCGCACGTCGACCACCTGCACCCGGACTCCGGTATCGCCATCGCGACCGCGGCCGACGGCGAGGTCTTGACGCACAAGATCTTCGGTGACCGCGTCGTGTGGGTGCCGTGGCGTCGTCCGGGTTTCCAGCTCGGGCTGGACATCTCGGCGATCAAGAAGGACAACCCGCAGGCCATCGGTTGCATCCTCGGCGGCCACGGGATCACCGCCTGGGGCGACACCTCCGATGAGGCGCAGGCACATTCGCTGGAGATCATCCGCACCGCCGAGGAGTACATCGCCGCCAACGGTCGGCCGCAACCCTTCGGCGGCCCGATCGACGGCTACGGCGCACTGCCCGCACAGGAACGCCGGGCCAAGGCCGCGGCGCTCGCCCCGTTCATCCGCGGCCTCGCCTCGATGGACAAGCCGCAGGTCGGTCACTTCACCGACGTCGACCCGGTCCTCGAATTCCTGGCGGCAGAGGAGCATCCGCGCCTGGCCGCACTCGGCACCAGTTGCCCGGACCACTTCCTACGCACCAAGGTCAAGCCGCTCGTCCTCGACCTCCCGGCCGACGCGAGCGTCGAGGAGTGCAAGGAGCGCCTGACGGCACTGCACGAGGCCTACCGCGAGGACTACCGCGCGTACTACGACCGTCACGCCACCGCGGACAGCCCGGCGATGCGCGGCGCCGACCCGGCCATCGTGCTGGTCCCGGGCGTCGGCATGTTCAGCTTCGGCAAGGACAAGCAGACCGCACGTGTCGCCGGCGAGTTCTACCTGAACGCCATCAACGTGATGCGCGGCGCCGAGGCCATCTCGACCTACGCACCGATCGACGAGTCGGAGAAGTTCCGGATCGAGTACTGGCTGCTCGAGGAGGCCAAGCTCGCCCGCATGCCGAAGCCCAAACCGCTCGCCACCCGCATCGCCCTGGTCACCGGGGCGGCCTCCGGTATCGGCAAGGCCATCGCGACGCGTCTGGCCGCCGAAGGTGCGTGCGTGGTGATCGCCGACCTCGACGCCGAGAAGGCACGGGCGGCCGCCGAGGAGATCGGTTCCACCGATGTCGCCATCGGGGTGGCCGCCGACGTCACCGACGAAGCGGCCGTCCAGTCCGCGATCGACGCGACGGTGCTCGCCTTCGGCGGCATCGACCTCGTCGTGAACAACGCCGGCCTGTCGCTGTCGAAGTCGTTGCTGGACACGACCGCCGCCGACTGGGACCTCCAGCACAACGTGATGGCCCGTGGTTCGTTCCTGGTGAGCAAGGCCGCCGCACGCGCCCTCATCGACCAGAAGCTCGGCGGCGACATCCTGTACATCTCGTCGAAGAACTCGGTCTTCGCCGGCCCCAACAACATCGCCTATTCGGCGACGAAGGCCGACCAGGCCCATCAGGTCCGGCTCCTGGCCGCCGAACTCGGCGAGCACGGGGTCAAGGTCAACGGCATCAATCCCGATGGCGTGGTGCGTGGTTCGGGGATCTTCGCCGGCGGCTGGGGCGCCAAGCGCGCCGCCGTCTACGGCGTCGAGGAGAAGGACCTGGGCAAGTTCTACGCGCAGCGCACCCTGCTCAAGCGCGAGGTGCTGCCGGAGAACATCGCCAACGCCGCCTTCGCACTCTGCACGTCCGACTTCTCGCACACCACCGGCCTGCACGTGCCGGTGGATGCGGGCGTCGCCGCCGCGTTCCTGCGATGAGCCGATCCACCCGGTCCGCCCAGGTCGCCGCGATCGACCTGGGCGCGACCAGCGGCCGGGTCATGCTGGCCGACGTCTCGCGCGGACGACTCGAGCTCGAACAGGTCGCCCGGTTCACCAACGACCCGGTCCACATCTGGAACGGGCGCAGGTCCGCGCTGCACTGGGATGTCCCGGCGCTGTTCCGCGCCGCGTCGGCCGGCCTCGCCGAGGCGGGCAGGCAGTCCGACGATCTGGTCGGGATCGGGGTGGACTCCTGGGCGGTGGACTACGCGCTCCTGCGGGAGGGCCGCATGATCGGGTTGCCGCACCACTACCGGGACACCCGGAGCGTGGTCGGGGTCGACGCCGTGCACGCCGAACTCGGTCCCGCGGACCTGTACGTGCGCAACGGCTTACAATTCCTGCCGTTCACCACCGTGTACCAATTGGCCGCCGAAAAGGCCGACGGGTTGCTCGATCAGGCCGACACCGCCCTGCTGATCCCGGACCTCATCACATACTGGCTCACGGGCCGACGCGGCACCGAACGCACCAACGCCTCGACCACCGGATTGCTCGGCATCAACGGGCGGTGGGACACCGCGATGATGGAGCGTCTCGGATTGCCCGTCGGCTTGTTCCCCGACCTCGTGGAGACCGGCACCGACCAGGGCCCGTTGCTCGGCGACGTCGCCGAGCGCCTCGGACTGTCGACGTCGACCCGCGTCACCGCGGTCGCGTCCCACGACACCGCGTCGGCGGTCGCCGCCATCCCGATGGACCCGTCGCGGTCGGCGTACATCTCGTGCGGGACCTGGGGTCTGGTCGGCGTCGAACTCGAGCAGCCGGTCGTCTCCCGCGACGGGTGGAAGGCCAACTTCACCAACGAGGTCGGCGCCGACGGCCGTATCCGCTACCTGCACAACGTGATGGGCCTGTGGCTGCTCAGCGAGACGGTCCGCCAGTACCAGCGCGAAGGGTATCGCGCCGAACTCGGTGAACTGCTCGCGCAGGCCGCCGAGGCGCCGGCGACGGTCGAGATCTTCGACACCGACGACGCCCGGTTCCTCCCGCCGGGAGACATGCCCGGACGCATTCGCGACTGGTACGACGAGCGCGGCATGCGTCCGCCGATGACGCGCGCCGAGATGGTGCGCACGATCGTCGAGAGCCTCGCGGCGGCCTTCGCCGACGGGGTGGCGCGAGCGGCCGAACTGTCCGGCACGACGGTGGAGACCGTCCATCTCGTCGGCGGCGGCTCGCAGAACCGGCTGCTGTGCCAACTCACCGCCGATCGGCTGGGCCTGCCGGTGCAGGCCGGTCCGGTGGAGGCGACCGCGCTGGGCAACGTGCTGATCACCGCCCGCGCCCACGGTCTGATCGATGGCGACCTCGAGGCGATGAGGTCTATCGTCGTCGACAGGTTCCCGCCGCAACACTACGCACCCCGACACTCCCGCGGCACGCGCTCCCGCACCGCGGTGGGGACAGGAAAGGCATGACCATGCAAGGCAGTTCTCCCATGAAGCGTCGAGTTCCCAAGCCGCGCGACCTCGCGCCGCTGATGCAGTTCAAGAAGCCCCAGTTCGACGCGAAGAAGCGCCGCCTCGACGCCGCCCTCACCATCGAGGACCTGCGCGCGATCGCCAAGCGCCGCACCCCGAAGGCGGCCTTCGACTACACCGACGGTTCGGCCGAGGCCGAGCTGTCCATCGAACGGGCACGACAGGCGTTCGCCGACATCGAGTTCCATCCGGCCATCCTGCGTGACGTGTCCAAGGTCGACACCTCGTGCACGATCCTCGGCGGGCGTTCGGAACTGCCGTTCGGCATCGCACCCACCGGGTTCACCCGGATGATGCAGACCGAGGGCGAATACGCTGGTGCGCGCGCCGCCGGCCGGGCCGGGATCCCCTTCTCGCTGTCGACGATGGGTACGGCGTCGATCGAGGACGTCCGGGATGCGAATCCGCACGGCCGCAACTGGTTCCAGCTGTACATGTGGAAGGACCGGGAGCGCTCGATGGCCCTGGTCGACCGCGCGGCGAAGGCCGGGTACGACACCCTGCTGGTGACCGTCGACGTGCCGGTCGCCGGGGCTCGTCTGCGCGACAAGCGCAACGGCATGTCGATCCCGCCGGCGCTGACCGCCAAGACCGTGCTCAACGCCATCCCGCGCCCGCAGTGGTGGATCGACTTCCTCACCACCGAGCCCCTGGCGTTCGCCTCGCTCGATCGATGGTCAGGAACGGTGGCCGAACTGCTAGACACGATGTTCGACCCCACCGTCACCTTCGACGATCTGGCGTGGATCAAGTCGCAGTGGCCGGGCAAGCTGGTGGTCAAGGGCATCCAGACCGTCGACGACGCCAAGGCCGTCACTGCCCTCGGCGCCGACGGCATCGTATTGTCGAATCACGGTGGGCGCCAACTCGACCGCGCACCGATCCCGTTCCACCTCCTGCCCGAGGTGGCCCGCGAGGTCGGCGCGGACACCGATGTCATGCTCGACACCGGCATCATGAGCGGTGCCGACATCGTGGCGTCGGTCGCCCTCGGCGCGCGGTTCACGCTCGTCGGCCGGGCCTACCTGTACGGCCTGATGGCCGGCGGGGAGGCCGGGGTGGACCGGATGATCGAGATCCTCGGCGAGCAGATCGCACGCACGATGCGGCTGCTCGGTGTTGCCTCGCTCGACGAGCTGACCCCCGCGCACGTGACCCAGCTCGAGCGGCTGGTGCCCCGGGCGCGTTCCTGAGGCTCGACTGCCGAGGTCGCGTGGGCATCAGACCGGCCGCCTACGCGACCTCCGCGTCCTCGCGGCGGTGGGCGAAGTGATCCACGAGGCCCACCACCAGCGCGATCAGCACCAGGACCGCGGCCGTCGCCAGTCCGATCTGGAACGCCCGCGCCCAGTCGCCGCCGGTGTTCGCGACCTGGGCGAAGAACACCGCACCGACGAGCGCGATCCCCGCGGCGGCCCCGATGCGCTGACCGGTCTGCAGGACGCCACCGGCGATGCCCGCCTTGGTGACCGGCACCTGGTCGAGGCTGAGCGTGAGGTTGGGCGAGATCACGAGACCGGAACCGATACCCGCCACCAGCAGCGGCAGCGCGGCGGCGTACCCGACACCGGGACCGGACACGAACGCGACGGCGACGATCGTCGCGATCATCCCCACGACCACCAGGCCCAGACCCAGCAACACCAGCGAGCGCCCGACCCGGTTGACGATGTTGCCGCCGACGCTGGCCGACACCGCCGAACCGAGCGCGAACGGGGTCACCGCCAGACCGGCCTGCAGTGCCGAATAGCCCAGGCCCTGCTGGACGAACAGCGTGTAGATGAAGAACACCGTGGTGAACCCGGCGAAGTAGACCATCGCGATGATGCACCCCAGTGTGTACGTCCGCATGGAGAACAACGAGAGGTCGACGAGTTGCTGGCGGCCGACGCGGCCCTGCCGGCGTTCCCACAGGACGAACGCGCCGATCAGCACGGCCGCGAGGACGAGCAACAACCATTTACGCCCGCCGGGCCATTCCTGTTCCTGGACCATCGGCAGCATCAGTGCGAACACCCCGGTACCCAGGAGCACGACGCCAACGGGATCGAAACTCCCCCGCAGTGGTTGTTTGAGTTCCTCGGGCCGAGCGGGGATCAACCGTATCGCGGCGACGAAGGCCGCGATGCCGATCGGCACGTTCACGAAGAAGATCCAGCGCCACCCGTCGGCGGACCCGCCCAGCTGGATGAGGACCCCACCGAGCAGCGGCCCGACCGCGGTCGAGATCCCGATGGTCGCGGCGAACATGCCGAAGGCCCGGCCACGCTCAGCCCCGCGGAACAGCAGCTGGATGAGGCCAGAGACCTGCGGCGCGAGAATGCCGCCCGCAACGCCCTGGATCAGGCGGAAGACGACGAGTTGCGTCGGGCCCTGGGCGAACCCACATGCCGCCGACGCCAGCACGAACAGGGACAGCCCGATGAGGAAGGTCACCTTGCGGCCGCGCGCGTCCCCGACCCGGCCGGCCGGGACCAGGACGAGTCCGAAGGCGAGGGCGTAGCCGGACACGACCCACGACAGGTCGGCCGAGTTCGCGCCGAGTCCGGATTCGATGGACGGGAGCGCGACGTTGACGATCGAGACGTCGAGAAGGGTCATGAAACCGACCACCAGGCACACCGCGAGCGCCTTCCAGCGTCGCGGATCGGGTTCGTAGTCCGCGGAGAACGGGCTGGCCGGAGTCGACATGAAGCGCCTTTCCTACAGGGGGTACCGCGGGTGTTCGTAGTCAATCAGCTCGCGAGATGGGCGACCCTCCCGAGTCCGCGAAACGCGGGTACCGGCATCGCATCTGGTGAGATGGACACATGGGTGTGAGCATGCGGGATGTCGCGGCGGCGGCCTCGGTGTCGGTGGGCACGGTCTCGAACGTGCTCAACTCGCCCGGAAAGGTCTCGCCCGCGACCGTCGCGCGGGTCCAGGCGGCGATCGACCAGCTGGGTTTCGTACGCAACGACGCCGCGCGCCAACTCCGTGCGGGCCGATCGCGTTGCGTCGGCATGGTGGTGCTCGACGTGGGCAACCCCTTCTTCACCGACATCGCCCGCGCCGCCGAACACCGGGCCGGCGAGCACGACCTCACGGTGCTGCTCGGCACCTCCGACGACGACGAATCGCGCGAACAGGCCTATCTCGACACCTTCGACGAGCAGCGGGTGTTCGGTCTGCTCGTCTCGCCGATCGGCGACGACCTGCGGCGGTTCGACTCGCTGCGCCGTCGCGGCACCCCGGTGATCCTCGTCGACCGGGACGCCGGCGGCTCCCCCTTCGATTCCGTCGCCGTCGACGACATCGCGGGCGGGCGGCTCGCGGTGTCGCACCTGTGCGAGACCGGTCGTCGCCGGATCGTGTTCGTGGGCGGACCGCCCGGACTGCGGCAGGTCGCGGACCGCCGGCGGGGCGCGCAGGAGGCGGTCGACGCCGTCGACGACGCCACGCTCGAGGTCGTGCAGACGACGAACCTGAGTGTGCTGGCCGGACGTGAGGCGGGAAAGGCCCTGCTGGCCAGGGCCCCCCGCGACCGACCGGATGCGGTGTTCTGCGCCAACGACCTCCTCGCGATCGGGGCCCTGCAGGCGTTGACGATGCTCGGCGGCGACGTCCGCGTTCCCGACGACATCGCCCTCATCGGTTACGACGACATCGATTTCGCCCGCTCGGCCGTCGTCCCGTTGTCGTCGATCCGGCAGCCGACCTCCCGCATCGGCGTCACCGCGGTCGATCTGCTGATGAGCGCGGCCGATGACCCCGCCGAACGCCATGTCCCGTCGAACCTCGTATTCCAGCCCGAGTTGGTCGCCCGTGCATCGACACTGGGCTGATGGTGTGACGCACGCCATCACCGGGTAGACGGTGTGAGGACTCTCCTAAATTTTGCGTAGTCCTGCAAGTTTGCAGGGTTCTGCAAGTTCCGTACCGTGGGTGAGGTGAACTCCCCCGGACTCCGCGAGGCGAAGAAGGCGGCGACCCGTTCGGCGCCCGCCCGCGCTGTGCTGCGGTTGTCCACCAGCGCCGGGATGGATCACGTGACGATCGACGCCGTCGCGGCGGAGGCGAACGTCTCGGTCCGGACGTTCCACAACTACTTCAGCGGCAAAGAGGATGCGCTGCTGCACTTCGTGTCGACGCTGGTCGACACGATCGTCAAGCGGATCGAGGCCCGACCGACGGACGAGAGCTTCTTCTGCTCGGTCCGGACCGCCCTCATCGAGGCCGCCACCTCGCCCGACGTCGGCGAACCCGCCGAGATCGTCGCGCTCCTGCGCCTCCTCGACACGGATCCGGGGCTGACGGCCAGGTCCCGCGACATGGAGTTGGGCGACACCGTCGAAGCGCGTCTCGCCGAACTGTGCGCGCAGCGCGGGCAGCCGGCACACACCCTGTATCCGCGCCTCGTCCTGCACAACGCGATCACCACCATCCGCGTCGCCCTCGAATTCTGGGTGACCCATCACGACGACACCCCGGGCACCGCTGCCGACCTGGCCACCGTGCTGGAGTCCGCCTTCGACCAGCTGGCGTCCGGGCTCGCACAACCCATCCCACCGTTGAACGAACCCGCCGACCCATCCCTCGAGGAGCACTGACGTGGCAACACACCTGTACCGACTAGGGCGATGGGCGTACGAGAACCGCCTCAAGACCATCGCGATCTGGGTTCTGGTCCTGATCGGGCTGGGCATCGGCGCGAGCCTGCTGGCCAAACCGACCTCGGAGTCGTTCTCGATCCCGGGCATCCCGTCGGAGCGTGCCCAGGACCTGATGATCGAACGCTTCCCCGGGGAAGCGACGTTCGGTTCCGACATCGGTGTCACGTATGTCGTCCGCGCACCGGAGGGTTCGACGCTGAGCGAGCCCCGGTTCCAGAGCGCCATCGACTCGATGGTGGCCGGCCTCAAGACCGTCGAGAACGTGAAGAGCCCCGATTCGATCGCCAACCCGTTCGTCTCGTACGGCACCGAGCAGTCCCCCGGTCAGCTCCGTGAACTCTCGGCGACCTTCCAGCGGGAGACCTTCGACAAGAGCGCGGACGAGGCCGCCGCAGACGCGCAGGCCACTTCGCCGATCAACGCGGCGGGCACCGTTGCGCAACTCGGCGCCTCCTTCGACGTCGAGGCATCCTCGGACGTCACCGAGACCATGCGCGAACAGATGGACGCCATCGCCGACGACGCCCGGGCTGCCGGCCTCACCGTCGAGATGAAGGGTTCGGCCACACAGCAATTCGAGCTCGGGATCACCTCTGAGCTGATCGGCATCGGGGTCGGCGCGCTGATCCTCATCCTGACCTTCGCCTCCCTGGTCGCGTGGGGCATGCCGATCATCACCGCGATCGTCGGCGTGGCCATCGGGATGCTCGGCGTGCAGATGGGCACCCACTTCTTCGACCTCAGCAACGAGACACCGATTCTCGCGACGATGATCGGCCTCGCGGTCGGCATCGACTACGCGCTGTTCATCGTGTCCCGCTACCGCCACGAGATCCATCGGTCGGCGAACCGCGCCGACGCGGCGGGCCGGGCGGTCGGCACCGCCGGTTCGGCGGTCGTCTTCGCCGGCAGCACCGTCGTCATCGCGCTGGCCGCACTGGCGATCGTGAACATCCCGTTCCTCACCGCGATGGGTATCGCCGCCGCGGGCACCGTGGTGGCTGCCGTGCTGGTCGCGCTCACCCTTCTGCCGGCCATCCTCGGCCTGTTCGGCGGCAAGGCGTTCGCCGGACGGGTGCCGCGCCTCAACGCTCCCGATGTCGGACCGCACGATGCGGAGCGGTTGCACAACGGCCAGCGCTGGGTCCAGCGCATCGTGGCCCGGCCGCGCACCGTGACGGTCGCGATCGTCGGCATCCTCGTCGTCCTCGCGATCCCGATGGCCGGGCTCAAGCTCGCGCTACCCAACGACGGGACCGCAGAGCCGTCGGAGACGCAGCGCCGGGCCTACGACATGGTCGCCGAGGGTTACGGCCCCGGCGTGAACGGACCGCTGGTCGTCGTCGCGGACGGTCGCGAGATCCAGGACACCGGGGAGCGCCTGCGCGCCTTCGACTCACTCGTCGACGACCTGGGTCGCGTCGACAACGTCGAGGTGGCGCAGATCGGTGCCGGCGGGCTCAACGAGGCCCAGGACACCGCGAAGATCACCATCATCCCGTCGACCGCGCCGGCCGACGAGGCGACACCCGCACTCGTGGAATCGCTCCGCGAGATGGAGTCCCGGGTGCAGGGCACGACGGGCATCTCCTACGGGGTGACCGGGCAGACCGCGATCGAACTCGACATCTCCGACCGACTGTCGAGTTCGCTGATCCCCTACCTCCTGGTCGTGGTGGGTCTCGCCTTCRTCCTGCTGATCATCGTGTTCCGCTCGATCCTCGTGCCGCTGACCGCCGCGCTCGGCTTCCTGCTCAGCGTCGCCGCGACCTTCGGTGTGACCGTCGCCCTCTTCACCGACGGCGCCCTGGGGATCGTCGACAACCCGCAACCGCTGGTGTCGTTCCTGCCGATCATGTTGGTGGGCATCGTGTTCGGACTCGCCATGGACTATCAGGTGTTCCTGGTGACCCGGATGCGGGAGGCGTACGTGCATGGCGCCGACGCGAAGACCGCGGTGGTGGAGGGATATCGCCACAGCGCCCGCGTCGTGGCGGCGGCCGCGGCCATCATGATCTCGGTCTTCGCCGCATTCATGCTGCAGGACATGGCCTTCATCATGGTGATGGGCTTCGCCCTGGCCGCCGCGGTGTTCCTGGACGCCTTCGTCGTCCGGATGACCCTGATGCCGGCGGTGCTCACCGTCCTCGGCGACAAGGCGTGGTGGATCCCGCGCTGGCTCGACCGCATCCTGCCCGACGTCGACATCGAGGGCGAGAAGCTCGGCATCGGCGACGACGCGGCGCGACCGGCGGACCCGGCGGGGGCCGACACGGACTCCGAGGTCCGCGCCGGCCGCTGAGAGAGCTCAGTCGACCCGGAACTCCCCGAGTTCGGACCAGGTGTCGCCCTCGATCGTCGTGTTGATGACGTCGGGTGTGCGCTGGAGGTACTTGGGGAGTTCCTGCTGGGCCTGCTTGAAGTGCGGGGCGGTGACATGTGCCTCCGCGGCATCGTCGTCGAACGCCTCGACCAGGACGTAGGTGTTGGGGTCCTCGAGCGATCGCGACCAGTCGAACCACTTGTTACCCGGTTCGGCACGGGTCGCGTCCGTGAACTCGCGCGACAACTCGGGCCACTCGTCGGCGAATTCGGGCTTGATGGGGAACTTCACGACGATGAGGATCATGATTCGACCCTAGTCGTTCGCGGCCGGGCCGAGCGTCGCAGAATGCGACTGGGACGGCTGTTCCAGAACCGGTCACAAAGTGTCGCCCCCGGAACGCCGGGATTCGCGAGACCCCGGTCGCGGCAGCGCCTACAGTGTGAAACAGACAACAATTGTCCTCACTTCAGGCTGCAACGGAGGCACCATGCCGGACATCACCAAGTTCTACATCGACGGTCAGTGGGTCGAGCCCGCCGAGCTCAACCTCATCGACGTCATCAACCCGGCCACCGAGAAGTCGGCCGGACAGGTCGCCATCGGCAGCGCGGCCGACGCCGACGCAGCGGTCGACGCCGCCCGTCGCGCATTCGTCACCTGGGGACAGACGACCGTCTCCGAACGTCTCGAAGTCCTCAACCGGATCATCGCCGAGTACCAGAACCGCATGGGCGACCTCGCCGCCGCGGTCACCGAGGAGATGGGTTCGCCGGTCGGCCTCACGAACGCCGCCCAGGTGCCGATCGGTCTCGGCCACCTGATGACCGCCGCCGCGCAACTCCCCGACTTCAAGTTCGTCGAGGACCGCGGCAGCTCGCGCATCGCCAAGGAGCCGATCGGCGTGTGCGGCTTCATCACCCCGTGGAACTGGCCGCTCAACCAGGTCATGTGCAAGGTCGCCCCGGCACTCGCCACCGGTTGCACCATGGTCCTCAAGCCCTCCGAGATCGCGCCGTTCAGCGCGGCGATCGTCGCCGAGATCTTCGACGCCGCCGGCGTACCCGCAGGCGTGTTCAACCTCGTCAACGGTGACGGCCCCGGCGTCGGCGCCGCGCTGTCGAGCCACGAGGGCATCGACATGATCTCGTTCACCGGGTCCACCCGCGCCGGCATCGAGGTCGCCAAGAGTGCCGCGCCGACCGTGAAGCGCGTCGCCCAGGAACTCGGCGGCAAGAGCCCGAACATCATCCTCGACGACGACGACTTCGCGAAGAACGTCGCCGGCGGCATCGCGACGATGATGATGAACTCGGGCCAGTCCTGCAACGCCCCGAGCCGCATGCTGGTCCCGGCCGGCCGCGTCGACGAGGTCGCCGAGATCGCCAAGGGTGTCGCCGCCGAGCTCACCGTCGGCGATCCCACCACCGACGTGAAGCTCGGCCCGGTCGTGTCCGAGGCGCAGTTCGACAAGATCCAGGGTCTCATCGAGCGTGCCGTCGCCGACGGCGCGACCGCGGTCGTGGGAGGTCCCGGGCGCCCCGAGGGTCTCGAGACCGGCTACTACGTGAAGCCGACCGTGTTCACCGACGTCACCAACGACATGGAGATCGCCCGCACCGAGGTGTTCGGCCCGGTCCTCGTCGTCATCGGTTACGACTCGATCGACGAAGCGATCAAGGTCGCCAACGACACCGAGTACGGCCTCGCTGGCTACGTTTCCGGCAAGGACGTCGACGAGGTCCGCCGGATCGGATCGCAGATCCGTGCGGGTTCGATCTCGCTCAACGGCGCCCAGCTCGACCCGAGCGCACCGTTCGGCGGATACAAGAAGAGCGGCAACGGCCGCGAGTGGAGTGACTACGCCTTCGACGAGTTCCTCGAAGTGAAGTCGCTGCTCGGTTTCGGGGCCTGACAACCCAGCCCGTTCCCTCTCCCGACGCCGCCGGGCGCATCCCCAACGGATGTGCCCGGCGGCGTCGTTCGTCTGGAGCCGCGCCCACCGCGGTACCCCGGGATTTCGCAAGGCCCGGACAGGACTGCGCGAACGTCCTACGCTTTCCGAACGACTTCGATCCGGCGGCCCGGCCGCCGACCGATCGAATCCACATTCTTCGGGGGAAGAGCGTCCGCGCGGCGCACATGGGGGAACGGTGCTTCGAGTGATTCTTCGTGCGGTCTGTGCCGCATGTCTGGTGATGCTGTGTCTGGCCGCCGCGCCGTCGGCGGCAGCGCCCGTGGCGCCGCGGGTGGTGTCGGTCGTGCAGGAGTCCCCCACACGCGCCGTCGTCTGGGTCTACTCGGCGGCGATGGCCAAGAACATCAAGCTCTTCGTCCTCACGCCACGAACGAAGACCGGACCCCGGCCGACGCTCTACCTCCTGGACGGGGCGGGTTCGCGCGGCAACGACAGTGGGTGGCGCGGAGCCGGCAATGCCGACGAGTTCTTCGCCGACAAGGACGTGAACGTCGTACTCCCGACGGGTGCGTACGGCAGCCAGTACGCCGACTGGCAGCGCCGGGATCCGCGCGTCGGTCAACCGATGTGGGAGACGTTCCTGACCAGGGAACTCCCGCCCCTCGTCGACGCTCGCTTCGAGTCGAACGGTTCGCGCGGGATCGCGGGCGCCTCGATGGGCGGGCAGGCGGCGTTCACGCTCGCGTCACGGGCCCCGGCGCTGTACCGCGCGGTGGCCTCGATCAGCGGATGTCCTCCGGTGTCCTCACCGCAGGGAGAGTCGTACGTGCGGGCCACCCTCGCCCGGGGTGGGGCGAACGCCGACAACCTCTGGGGGCCGGTCGGTTCGGCCGGATGGCGGGACCACGACCCGGCGCTGCATCTCGACCGTCTCCGCGGCAAGGCCCTGTACCTGTACTCCGGTGCCGGCCGGCTCGGTCCCGCCGACCTCAAGCGGAACGTGACGCCCGAGGAAGGCCTCTACCAGGTGGTACTCGCCGCATCGTCGGCGTTCGAGATCGCGACCAGCGACTGTTCGCGCCGGTTCGCCGAGCTGTTGCGCGGTGCGGGTCTGCCGTTCACCGACGCGTTGCAGGAGGTCGGAACCCACCATTGGTACTACTGGGAGAAGGAACTCCCCAACATGTGGGCGGCGATCTCGCCGGCGCTCTGAGGCGAATCACGGAATCCGGTCATCCGCGTGGCTACCATCTCCGCATGCAGATCCCCGTCGCGTCCGATGCCGGTCCCGTCCTCGACACCGAGGTGTTCGGCGACGGCGAACCGCTGCTGCTCATCGGCGGCATGTCCGCACACCGCGGGATGTGGACCGACGAGCTCCTCGACGCCCTCACCCCGCACTTCTCGGTGGCCGCCTACGACCATCGCGGCATCGGCACGAGCAGTCGCGCCGAGGGACCGTTCACCATCGCCGACCTCGCCGCCGACGCCCGCGGAATCCTCGACGGCCTCGGCTGGGACTCCGCCCACGTGCTGGGCACGTCGATGGGCGGCATGATCGCGCAGGAACTCGCCCTGAACTCGCCGGACCGGGTGCGCAGTCTCGTCCTCGGCTGCACCACCGCGGGCGGCCCCGGGGCCATCGGTGCGCCCGGCTCGTCCGGCGCCGCCCGCCTCGTCGAGGCGATCTCGTCGCGCGACGCCGACCGCGTCGCGCGCATCGCGTTCGAGGTCAATCTGTCTCCCGAGTTCATCGCCCGCGCCGGCGCCTTCGACCATTTCGTCTCGCTGTCGAGGCAGCGCCGCGTTCCGTCGGCAGTCGTCGCGTGGCAGGCGGGCGCCTGCGCGGCACACGACACCCGCGACCGGATCGGCTCACTCGACATGCCGACGGCGGTCATCCACGGCGACGTCGACGAGATGATCGCGGTCGCCGAGGGCGAGCGGCTCGCCGACCTCATCCCGCAGGCCACCCTGGCGCGATGGTCCGACGTCGGACACATGTTCTGGTGGGAACGTCCGGACGAGACCGCCGAGATCATTCGGAAAAATGCGCTCACCCGGTAACGCCGGTCCACTCTCCGAACGACATCCCTGACATCGGCACCGTGTAGTCGGGTGGCCGCGTATGTCAGGAGCTCCATGTCGCACTCGCACAGCGAACCGCCCGTCCCCTCCACCCCCGCGGGCCAGACGCCCGAGTCGCCACGCCGACCCTCACCTCGTCGCCGACTCCTCACCGGCATCTCGGTGGTCGCGATCCTCACGCTCGGCCTGTTCGGCGCGAGCACGCTGATCAACTCGTCGAACACCGCCAGCGCTCTGCGTGGGCATCCCGAAGTGCTGCGGCCGGGCTGCACGTGGGACTCCTCCGGCAACTACGTCCAGAACTGCAAGGTGTGGTCGGAGTCGCAGAAACGCCACGTGATCGTGCAGATCCGCGCCTCGAGCGGCAGCGACAGCGGCGTCTACCTGCTCGACGGTATGCGCGCCAGCGAAACCCGCTCGGCATGGACCACCGACGTGCAGGCCGCCAAGGTCTACGACGCCAAGGCCGACACCACCCTGGTCATGCCGGTGGGCGGCGCATCGTCGTTCTATACCGACTGGGACGGCGGCGCCGGTGACAAGAACACGGTCATCAAGCAGGAGACCTTCCTGACCTCGGAGCTGCCCGGTTACCTCGAGCGTGAGTTCGGCGTGGCCCGCAACAACAACGCGATCATCGGACTGTCGATGTCCGGCGGGCCCGCGGTGACCCTCGCCGAGCGCCACCCCGAGCAGTTCAAGGTCGTGCAGGCGATGTCGGGTTACTACCAGACCGACAACCCGGTCGGCGCCCTCGGCGTGTTCGCCACGCAGACCATGGTGTCCAACTACGTCAACGGCGTCGTCAACATGTGGGGCGCGCCGGGCGGCACCCGCTGGACCGACAACGACCCGTCGAAGAACCTGACGCAGCTGGCCGACAACGGCCAGGTTCTCATCATCTCCTCGGGCAACGGTTTCCTGACGCCGTCGGAGATGGCCAAGCTGTCGCCGCAGGACCAACTCAGTGCGATGGCCCTGGAGATCCTGTCCGCGGTGTCGACCGTGCTCATGCAGTTGCAGGCCAAGCAGGCCGGCGTATCGGTGATCTCGTTGCCGAACTACGGCGGCCACACGTGGGAGAACTGGGGACGTGCGCTCGGTGACGGCAAGGAGCACGTGCTGACCACACTGCGCAACAACCCGCCGGTGACCACGAAGACGACCGTCGTCTCCGCCTCGGGCAGCCCCGATCCCGACGGCCCCGCGAAGGTGACCCTGGCGGCGAAGAAGGCGGCCGAGGAATCACCGGCTCTCGACCTGTCGGGTCTCTCGGCCCGTGGTTCGGACGAGACCGGGTCCGCTTCGCAATCGGCCTCCTCGTCCGCCGAGTCGTCCGCAGCGGAGTCGGCGGCCTCCGGGTCGTCCTCGGCCGGCCTCGCGCCGTCCGCGGTGTCGGGCTCGGAGTCGGTGGACGCGTCCGTCCCGGAATCGGCCACCAGCTCGGAGTCGAGCACGCCGACCGTGCCCCAGCTCGCCCCGACGGGGCCCGTCACACCCGGTACCTCGAGCAGCACCCCGGTCCCGTCCCGCTGACCGGCTCTCCCGCTCACGGTTTCCGTTCCCGCTCACCGGAAGTGTGAGCGGGAACGGACTGCGTGAGCGACCGATCCCTTCTACCGCACCTGCTGCTAGCGTTCAGCCATGACCGCCGACCCCGATCTCGCCGACCTCGTCGGCGTCGACACCATCGTCGTGGTCGTGGCGTCCGGTGTGATCCTCGTCTGGGCACTCGTCTTGGGCGTGTGGAAGTACCACGGCATCCGCACCTCACCGGACCGGACGGCCCATGTCTATGTCGACATCGCGCATCGGGCCGCGCTGATGTACTCGTTCGCCACCCTGGTGCTCGCCGCGCTGGTCGAACTCAGCGCCTTCCCGACGACCGTCAACGTGATCGCCGCGGCGGTCCCGATCGTCTTCTTCGTCGCGGCGATCGCCGCGTATTGCATCCACGGCGCCCTGCGGGACACCACGAATCAGTTCGTCGACCCGACTCCCGGCACCTACCTGTTCATGCTCGCGCTCATCGTGGGCGAGATCGGCGGCGTGCTGGTCCTGCTGGCCGGGGTAGTGGTGCGACTGACGTGAGTGGTCGCGCGACGGTCACGGGCGCTCGGTGTGACCGCGCAACCAGGTGATCACCGCGTCGAGCACCACCGCCTGCTCGGGTTCGTTGAAGATCTCGTGGAACAGGTCGTCGTAGATCACGAGCGTCTTGTCCGCCGATCCGGCGAGCCGCTCGACGAGTTCGCTGCCGCGCGGGTCAGTGAGCGCGTCCTCGCTGCCGTGCATCACCAGGATGGGTAGTTGCAGGGACGGCAGGCGCTCGGGAAACGACCGCATGGTGCCGATCATCGCCCCGCCCAGCCCGGCCGGGATCTTGCCGCGCGTCACCAGAGGGTCGGCGTCGTAGGCGGCCACGACGTCCGGATCCCGGGAGATGCTCGACGAACTCAACTCGGTGGTGGGCAATCCCGGTGCGATCCGACCGATCAGCGGCGCGAATCGGACGGCCAGATCGGGCAGGTCGTCACCGGGCAGCACGGCCGCCCCCGACAGGATCAGTCCGTCGAGCTTGTCCTGGTGGTCGAGCGCATAGTCGAGAGCGATGCACCCGCCCATGCTGTGCCCGATCAAGAACGTCGGGACGCTGCCGTCGGCGACATGGGCGAGCACCGTGTCGAGGTCGTCGGTGAAGTCACCGAACCGGCGCAACCGGAGTCGCTTGCCACCCGACCGGCCGTGACCGACGTGGTCCGGTATCGCGACGAGGTAACCGGCGTCGACGAGCCGCTGCGCCACGTGCAGATACCGGCGACCGTGCTCGGCGAGGCCGTGGACCACCACGACGACGCCGCGCGGGCTCTCCGCGGGACGGTAGACGTCATAGACGATGGTGTGCCCGTGCCGGCCACGAAAACTGTGTTCTTCCGGTGTCATTCCCTGATCTCGTTTCGATGTTCAGTGCCAGCCGAGTCGGGCAGCGACCGACTTGCCTGCCGACTCCAGGACGCCGAGCGGACGGAAGGCGGCCTCGCCGATACCGACGAGTGCCTCGACCCGCCCGACCACCCGTTCGAGCCGCCCGACGATGTCGGACATGCGGTCGACGGTGGCGTCGACCTGGTCGAGGGTTCCGGAGAGTCGCACCAGCGTCACGTCGAGTTTCGCGATCGTCGAGTTCAGCCCGTCCAGGGTGGGACCGAGTCCTTCGAGGGTCTCCCCCATGTCGGCGATGATGCCCTCGAGTTGCTCGACGGTCACGTCGGCGTTGAGCGCGGCCTGGGCCAGCTTCTTGATCCGTTGACGTTCCGGCGGTCTCGATGATGTGTGCTCGCCCCTGTCGACCATGAGGTGGATTATGGCCCATCCTGGTCGGCCCGGGTGCCGGGTCGGGGGAACCCTTCGAGGACACTCGACTGTCTAATCCGACAGAACCACCAAACCCCTGGTCCCTGTGCCGAAAGAGGCGCATAACCCCTGCTCCCGAATCCGAAAGAACCACAAAACCTCTGGTCCCTGAGGTGTGAGGAGCGCAAGCGACGAGCCACGAAGGGCCTGGCGAGACACGTTGCAACACCCTTCGTGGCTCGCTTCGCTCGCACCTCAGGGAGCATGGGATCTAGCCACTCATACTCGTGGGCGGGTGCCTTCATGGTCCACGACGGCCGCCGGGCCGCTGACACTTCGGAGCAAGCTTTACGAACGCCGCACCCAGCAGACGGGGTGCCCGCGGGCGCTCACGCCAACTGCGGGGCGACCTTAGACGCGACGAGCTCGAGGTGATCGAGATCCGACAGATCGAGGGTCTGCAGATACATGCGCGTGACGCCCAGCTCGCCGTAGGTCGCGATCTTTGCGGCGACCTCGTCCGGGGTTCCGGCAGCCCCGTTCTCGCGCAACTCGTCCGGTTCCCGGCCGATGGCCTCGGCCCGGCGTCGGAACTCGGCTTCGTCGCGGCCGCAACACAATACGAGCGCTGCGGAGCAGGTCAGCGACTCCGGGTCGCGGCCGGTGTCGATGCACGCCGTGCGGACGCGACCGATGAGATCCCCGGCGACGTCGAGCGGCTGGAACACGACATTGAACTCGTCGGCGAAACGCGCGGCCAGCGCGGGCGTCCGCTTCTTGCCACTGCCTCCGATGATGATCGGCGGGCGCGGGTGCTGCACGGGTTTGGGCAGGGCCGGCGACTTCGAGAGGCGAAAGTGCGTGCCCTCGTAGTCGAACTCCTCGCCCAGCGGGGTCTGCCACAACCCGGTGATGATCTCGAGGTTCTCCTCAAGGCGGTCGAACCGTTCCCTCAACGGCGGGAACGGGATTCCGTACGCCTCGTGCTCACCCTCGTGCCAGCCCGTTCCGATTCCCAATTCGACACGGCCACCGCTCATCTGATCGACCTGGGCGACTGCGATCGAGAACGGCCCGGGTAGCCGGAAAGTGGCCGACGAGACGAGCGTCCCCAGCCGGATTCGCGAGGTCTCGCGCGCCAAGCCCGCCAACGTGATCCACGCGTCGGTCGGCCCGGGGAGGCCGTCGCCGCCCATTCCGGCGAAATGGTCGGAACGGAAGAAGGCATCGAAGCCCAGGTCCTCGGTCGCCTTGGCGACGGTGAGCAGGTCGTCGTAGGTCGCACCCTGCTGGGGCTCGGTGAAGATTCGCAGTTGCACGTTTTCAACCTACGCGCGCTGGGCACACGACCGGTGGCGAGGCGGCGTGCGAAGCGGACCCCATCCGGCCCGGCGGCCATTCCGAATCGCTCCACGCACGACACCGTTCCTCGACAAAGGAGTCCCAACATGAAGACGGTCACGCGCACAGCTCTGGGTTTCGTCGTCGCCGCCGCAGGTGCGACCGCAGTATCGCTCGCCGCCGCGCCGTCCGCCGGCGCCGCGCCCACCGTATGTCCGGCACTTCCCGGCCAGTCCGCCTCTGCGGCCTCGTGTAGCGCCGACTCCGGCCCGACCGGACTCTCGCTGGCCATCACCGACAACGGCGGCGAAGCCAACGTCACCGCCGACAACTTCGCCGGACCCGCGGCCATCGCCCTCGGTCCCGGAGCGACGGTCACCATGGACGGCATTCGTCCCGGCCTGGCCATCGGTATCGCCGGACCCGGCGGCGAGGTCGTCGTCGACGGCAAGAACGGCCCGACCTGCAAGGGACCGGCGTTCGCGGGCGACTTCCAGACCTTCAAGGGCTGCCTGTCCTGACCGTCCCGCACCGATGCCTGAGGTGCGAGGAGCGATGGCGACGCGCGTTTTTTCGCTCCCTAGGAGCCTGCTGAATTAGGGTCCAGCCTGGGTTGAGGTTCCTGCTGCGGGGATGTGTCGGTTCCGGGGTGTGGTCGTGGTGATCGATCTAGGTGGGGCGGCGGTGCCGCGGTTCAGGCGGTGGCCAGTGTCCAGGTGCCGTTGGTGGTAGTCAGTCCGAGGGTGATCAGGCGGCGTAGGTTGATCGCGGCGGCGCGGTGGTGCAGCCAGTTGTTGTTGCGTTCGATTCCACGGTAGGGCACC
>NZ_LZMP01000039.1:0-32821 GCF_001691435.1 Gordonia sp. UCD-TK1
TCGGTTCCGGGTCTGGCCGCCCGACTGGACGTGTCCCGCAGCCCGGTGCGCGAGGCGGTCCAACAACTCGTCATGGACGGGCTGGCGGTCTACACGCCTCGTGTCGGTGCGAAGGTGGCCGTCCTCGACGACGAGATGCTGCGGCACGTCTTCGAGGTTCGTGAGGTCCTCGACGGACTCGCCGCGCGCCAGGCCACCATCCGGGTGACCCGTGCCGAGCTGACCGGGCTCTGGGATCGGGTGCGTGAGCAGGAGCGTCTGCTGGAGGCCGAGCCCGATCACCGACGCGACGCCGAACTCGATCTCGACTTCCACACCGCGGTCCGGTCGCTGTCGGGCAACGCCCCGCTGTGCGACGCACTGCTGAAGCTCGACACCCAGTCACATCTCTACCGATCCGACATGTGGTCGCACGAGGACAACCGTCGGCACGCCGTGACCGAGCACCGCCGGATCGTCGCGGCACTGGAGGTCGGTGACGCCGACGAAGCCGACCGGGCCGCGCGCGCCCACGCCGCCGGCGTGCTCGTCCGGCTGCTCCGTACCTGATCCGGTGCGCGATCGCCGTGACCCCGGCCACCGGACTTTCGCCCACGCTGATTTGATCTCGTCAGGCGGTGCGGCGGCGGGAGAGAGCGCATCCGCCGCCCCGGGTGGGCCCCGGCAGGGGAATCGTCTGCGCCATCATGGGTGGATGGTCTCTTCACCCGATGCCGCGCGCCGCGACAACGTGATTCTGGTGCACTGGCACGATCTCGGTCGCCATCTGCGGTGTTACGGCGCCGATGGCGTCGAGAGTCCCGTCCTCGACGACCTCGCGGCCGTCGGCATCCGGTTCGCCGACGCACACGCGACGGCGCCGCTGTGCTCACCGGCCCGCGGTTCCCTGTTCACCGGGCGCTATCCGCACGGCAACGGGCTCGTCGGCCTGGCCCACCACGGGTTCGAGTACTTCCCGGACGTGCAGACCCTGCCGGCTCTCCTCGCGGGTGCGGGGTACCGCTCGGCACTCTTCGGGATGCAGCAYGAGAGTGCGGACCCCGGCCGGCTCGGTTTCGACTCGGTGGACGTGTCCGACTCGCGCTGCGACTACGTGGTGGACCGGTCCCAGGACTGGTTGCGACGACATGCGCACGACGATCGGCCGTTCTTCCTGACGGCAGGCTTCTTCGAAACGCATCGGCCTTACCCGGCCGACGAGTACAAGCCGGCGGACACCAGCACGATCGCGGTGCCCGGGTTCCTGCCGGACACCGACGACGTGCGCGACGATCTGGCGGGTCTGCACGGCTCGATCACGAAGGCCGACTCGGCCGTGGGCCGGCTCCTCGACACCGTCGCCGAACTCSGTCTCGACGACTCCACCTGGATCGTGTTCGTCACCGATCACGGTCTGGCGTTCCCACGGGCGAAATCGACGCTGTACGCCGAGGGCACCGGGATCGCATTGATCATGCGCCCGCCGTCGCGGCTGGGGATCACGCCGACGGTCTACGACGATCTGTTCTCGGGGGTCGATCTCACGCCGACGCTGCTCGACCTGGTGGGCGTCGACATCCCGGACACGGTCGACGGTGACTCGCACGCCCCCGCGCTGGTGGGAACCGAATCCACGGCCGTTCGCACCGAGGTGTTCACCGAGAAGACTTACCACGATGCCTTCGATCCGATCCGGGCCGTGCGCACCAAGGACTTCAGCTACATCGAGAACTACGCGGCGCGGCCGGCGTTGTTGCTCCCGCTCGACATCGCCGACAGTTTGTCGGCGCGGTCGCTGGATCGGCAAGAGGTGCAACAGGATCGGTCGCGGGTCGAGCTCTACGACCTGCGTTCCGATCCGCATGAGCGCAACAACCTCGCCGACGACCCGTCGTATGCGCACGTCCGGGACGAGCTCGCGCGGGCGTTGGCCGACTGGCGCGAGCGCACCCATGACGACTTGCCCGATGAAGCGGCCGGCACGGCGACGGCGGAGGCCTTCATGGACGCATTCCACGCCAAGGCGGCGCAGGTCGAGGCCGAGGAGGAGGCATTGCCGTCCCGGCGTCCGCTGGGTGCCCGTCGCGAGTTGGCCGGGGACCTCACGTCGGGCGAGCGCTGAGGGGCGTCGGCGCGAAAGCGTCATCTCGGACACGCGATCTCACGCCACCCACAGCGCGGTCTCGGTGTCAATGGTTTCGACCCGGCTGCGCGTAAAAGGCCAGCTTGCGGTGCTTTTCCCGCTCGCTAGACTCGTCTTTCATGTCAGCGAAGTCCTCGTCGGGACCGGCAAATTATCTGGTGTGTGCCAGCCAGCGCAGCGGCAGCACGCTGCTGGTGGAGTCGCTCGCCGCGACCGGCGTCGCGGGTCGTCCGGAGGAGTTCTTCCAGTACTTCTCGGATTCCTCGGCGGCTCCGCAGCCGCGTGAATGGTTCGCCGGTGTCAGCGATCCCACCATCCTCGAACTCCTGGAGCCACTCGATCCCGGGGTGGTGGACACCCGCGATTCGGCCACCTGGCGCTCGGACGTGCGGGCGGCGGGTCGCACGCCGAACGGGGTGTGGGGCGGCAAGCTCATGTGGAACCAGACGCCGCTGCTGATCTCGCGCAGCCGGGTCGCGTCGGGTTCGTTGCGCGGCGCCGTCCGCTGGCTGTTCGACGGAGCCGATCCGCTCTACGTGCACGTCCATCGAGAAGATGTTGTGCCGCAAGCGGTGTCGATGTGGCGCGCGGTGCAAACCCGCGTGTGGCGGCACGACGGCTCGGACACCGACGAGCACGACGAGGCGGTGTATCACGCCGGCGGTATCGCCCATCTCGCCGGCATCCTGAGCGACCAGGAACGACAGTGGCGCAGCTGGTTCGCCGCCGAGGGGATCGAACCGCTCGAGATCGGGTTCCGGGACCTGGTCACCGATCCCACGAAGGCGACCGCACTGGTGCTGGAGAAGATCGGGCAGGACCCGGAGCTGGCGCCGCCGCCACCGCTGAAGCCACAGTCCAATTCGCGGTCCAAGGAGTGGGCCCGACGCTATCGAGAAGACGCCGAACGAAACGGATACCCACTGTGACCGCTGTAGACGAGACCTCGCTCGACCGGGCGACCGGCGACCGGGCCCGGCCCGGGGACGCGGGCGACTTCGACCATGTGACCGCCATCCGGGTGTTGGAGGCCGAGGCGGTGCACATCATCCGCGAGGTGGTGGCGGAACTGGAGCGGCCGGTGCTGCTGTTCTCCGGCGGCAAGGACTCCATCGTCCTGCTCCGGTTGGCCGAGAAGGCATTTCGGCCCGCGCCCCTGCCCTTCCCGATCATGCACGTCGACACCGGCCACAATTTCGACGAGGTGATCGAATTCCGTGACCGACGGGTCGCGCCGACCGCCGAGAATCCCGAGGGCATCGAACTCATCGTGGCCTCGGTCCAGGAGTCCATCGACTCCGGACGGGTCGCCGAGTCCACCGACCCGTCCGGTTCGCGGAACCGCCTGCAGACCCGCACCCTGCTCGATGCGCKGGAGGAGGGCGGATTCGACGCCGCGTTCGGCGGCGCCCGCCGCGACGAGGAGCGTGCCCGCGCCAAGGAGCGCATCTTCAGCTTCCGCGACGAGTTCGGGCAATGGGATCCCCGTGCCCAGCGACCCGAACCGTGGTCGCTGTACAACGGGCGGATCCGTCGTGGGGAGTCGGTGCGTGTGTTCCCGCTCTCGAACTGGACCGAGACCGACATCTGGCGCTACATCGAGCTCGAGGGCCTCGAGCTGCCCTCCATCTATTTCGCCGCCGAGCGGGAGGTCTTCGACCGGGACGGCATCCTGCTCTCGGTCTCGGAGTACTCACGGCCCCGCGACGGTGAGGAGGTACGGACCGAGTGGGTGCGTTACCGCACCGTCGGTGACCTGACCATCACCGGGGCGGTTCGCTCGCGGGCCACCACGATCGCCGAGATCATCGCCGAGATCAGCGAATCCACCGTCTCCGAACGCGGGGAGACCCGCGCCGACGACCGCACGTCCAGCGCCGCCATGGAAGACCGCAAGCGCGAAGGATACTTCTGATGACTCTCACCTCGCCACAGCCGGTCGTCCCCGCCGGTGACGAAACAAGCACGTCCACAAGGCAATTCCTGCGGATCGCGACCGCGGGCAGTGTCGACGACGGCAAGTCCACGCTCATCGGCCGGATTCTGCACGACACCGGCAGTCTGCCGACCGATCATCTCGCCGCGGTCACCGACGGCGACGGTGATGTCGACCTGGCCGCCCTCTCCGACGGCTTGCGCGCCGAACGCGAACAGGGCATCACGATCGATGTCGCCTATCGCTTCTTCTCCACGCCCACACGGAGTTACGTCCTCGCCGACACCCCCGGACACGAGCGGTACACCCGCAACATGTTCACCGGGGCGTCGAACGCGCACGTGGCGATCCTGCTCGTCGACGCCCGGCACGGCCTGCTGCGGCAGACCCGACGCCACGCCCGGATCGCAACTCTCGTGGGCGTGCCGCACGTGATCGCGGCGATCAACAAGATCGACCTCGTCGATTACTCCGAGCGCCGTTTCGACGAGATCCGGGCCGACCTCGCCGAACTCGCGGTGCAACTCGGGATCGGGGAGATCCCGGCGATCCCGGTGGCCGCCAAGCACGGGGACAACGTCGTGCACCGCTCGTCGAACACCCCGTGGTACTCCGGGACAACGCTGTTGGAGTACCTCGAGGACGTCGAGCTCCACGCGCCCGCGCCGGTGACCGAGGAACTGCGCCTTCCGATCCAGTGGGTGTCGCGTCCCAGCGAGTCGAACCGGCGTACCTACACCGGCCGGCTCGCTTCCGGAACACTGCGCGTCGGTGACGAGATCGTCGTGCTGCCGTCGGGAAGCCGGTCGACCGTCACGGCGCTCGATACCCTCGATCCCACGAGAGACGTTGCGGTGGCGCCTCTCTCGGTGGGAATCCAGGTCGCCGACGACATCGACATCGGTCGCGGCGACGTCATCGTGAGCGGTGCGGACGGAGCGCATGTACCGGTCCTGGCCCGCGAGATCGATGCGCACGTGTGCTGGTTGTCGAACTCGCCGCTGCGGGCCGGTGACCGCGTCGCCCTCAAGCACGGCCCGTCGACGGTCCGCGCCACCGTCCAGTCCCTCGAGCGGCGCCTCGACCCGGACACCCTCATCGAGCACGTCGCTCCCGGTGAGCTCGTGCTCAACGACATCGGCACCGTCACGCTGCGGACGTCGTCGGTGGTGCCGGCCGACCCCTATGCGAGCAACCGCGACACCGGCGCGTTCATCCTCATCGACGAGGCCTCGAACGACACGGTCGGCGCGGGGACGATCCTCGAGCCGCGCGAGGTCATCCCGGGTAAGGCGACGCGCAACGACATCAAATGGCATCCGAGTTCGCTGGCGCGTGCGGAACGATGGGCGCACACCCAGCAGCGCGGAGCGACGGTGTGGCTCACCGGTCTACCGGCGTCGGGCAAGTCCACCGTCGCCGTCGCGCTCGAGCGGGCCGTCGTCAGCCGCGGGCGCGTCGCCTACCTCCTCGACGGCGACAACATCCGGCACGGGATCTCCGACGACCTCGGCTTCTCCGCCGGTGACCGCGCGGAGAACATCCGCCGTGTCGGCCACGTTGCCCGACTCTTCGCCGACGCCGGGGTCATCGCGATCGCGTCGATGGTCTCGCCGCTGCGTTCCGACCGGGAGATCGCGCGTGAACTGCACCGCGCCGCCGACCTCGACTTCATCGAGGTCCACGTCTCCACGCCGGTCACCGAATGCGAACGCCGTGACCCCAAGGGCCTCTACGAACGCGCGCGTCGCGGCGAACTCCGCGGGCTGACCGGCATCGATGCGCCCTACGAGAGTCCGGAGAGCCCCGATCTGCGATTCGACACCACCGGCGCGGACATCGACCGGCTGGCGTCGCTCATCCTCGGTGCGCTGATGGATCGCGGCATCATGGCGGGGTGAGTTGCTGTCATCCCCCGGGACCCGCGCACGGCGGCCCGGGTGCGCCGTTCCCGCCGGYCGAGCACGCCGGTGGCGGTCCCGGAGTGCACCCGATCGAGACGGTGGACATCCCGGCCGGGGGCTTCGCCATGGGCGAMGCCTTCGACGAGGGGTACCGCACCGATGGTGAGCGACCGGTGCACGACGTCGAGCTCGGTGCGTACTCGATCGACGCGACGACGGTGACCAACGCCGCGTTCGCCACGTTCGTCGCGGCGACCGGACACCGGACCGATGCCGAGCGATTCGGTGGTTCCGCGGTGTTCCACACCTACGCCACCGCGCCGGGCGAACCCGTGCCGGGAACGCCGTGGTGGCTCGCCGTCGAAGGTGCGTCGTGGCGCCACCCGGCGGGTCCCGGAAGCAGCGTCGACGGTCTGGCCGACCACCCCGTCGTCCATGTCAGTCACCGTGATGCGCAGGCTTATTGCGCCTGGGCCGGACGTGTCCTGCCCACCGAAGCGCAGTGGGAGTACGCGGCGCGGGGTGGGTTGCGCGGGGCCCGATACCCCTGGGGGAATGAACCACCCACCGCAGAAGCGCCCCGCTGCAACATCTTTCGCGGCGAGTTCCCGGATGCGCCGACCGCCCGGGTCGGTACCGTGCCCGTGCGAGACTTCGAGCCCAACGGCTTCGGCCTGTACCAGTGCGCCGGCAACGTCTGGGAATGGTGCGCCGACACGTTCAGCGCCCGGTACTACCGCGTGTCCGACCGCAGCAACCCGCTGGGGCCGGGCCGGGGAAGCGCTCGCGTCCTGAGGGGCGGCAGCCATCTCTGCCACGACTCGTACTGTCATCGCTACCGGGTCGCCGCGCGATCGCACAACACGCCGGAGTCGACGGCGAGCAACATCGGGTTCCGGACCGTCGGTCCCGCGGCCGGCTGACATCCATCCGGCCGACAACCCGTCCTGCACGTCGCTGGGTTACAGGGCCCGCTCGCTGCGCTCCCGGCGCCCGGGACACAGGGCCCGCTCGCTGCGCTCCCGGCGCCCGGGAACCGAACTCCGCCGTGGTCAGTTGGATCAGCAGACTGTGTGTCGATTTCCGGGAGACCCGATCGGCTGTGCGATCGTGGTTCCCCTCGGGCGGTGTCCGCCCGAAAGTCGTCGGACCGGAGAGGGGAGTAGGGCAGGAATGCGTGTGGAGGGCCGGGATGCGGTGCGTCGGGAGTCGAGGCGGCCGAACCCGTGGAGGAACGGCCTCATGGCCTCGGCCGTGGCGGTCGCGTCGTCGGTGCTGCTGGCCGGCTGCATCGACCTGCCGTCGCTGACCAGGCCGGACATCCCGGAGGGCATCCCGCCGGGGGCAGGCGTGCCCCAGCCCTACATCGACATCAACGCACCCGGGCGTACCGCGGACAGGATGCACGACTGGGCCGTGCCCATCGCGGAGTCCACCGGTATCCCGGTCGTCTCGCTCCAGGCCTACGGCAACGCCGCCGAGATCCAGCGCCAGCAACACCCCGAGTGCGGACTGAACTGGACCACGCTGGCGGGGATCGCCGGCGTCGAGAGCAAACACGGCCACTACCGCGGCTCCGACGTGGCCGACAACGGCGACGTCAACCCGCCCATCCGGGGCGTCAAACTCGACGGCACCCGCGGCAACATGGAGATCCTCGACACCGACGGCGGCGCACTCGACGGCGACGCCACCCACGATCGAGCGATGGGGCCGTTCCAGTTCATCCCGGAGACGTGGAAGCGCTACGGCGTCGACGCCAACGGTGACGGCGTCCCCGACCCCGACAACATCGACGACGCCGCCCTCTCGGCGGCCCGCTATCTGTGTGTCTCCGCCGGCAACGACATGACGACGCCGGAAGGGTGGGAGAAGGCAGTCCGGACCTACAACAACTCGATGGCCTACGTCCTCGACGTGCGCGATCACGCCAACGCCTACTCGATCAACGTCCGCTTCTGAACCCTGCCGGGAAGGGCTTCAGCGCTTGCGTCGACCTTGTCACGTGCGGCTTCGGCGCAGCCACTAGGCTCTTGCCTATCGGCCGGCACCAGAACCGGCCGTCGTCGGCGTAGGCGGCCCCGTCGGAGGACACATCTCCTGGGATCACGCCGACGAACTCGTCCACCGAGATTGGGGTGCAACCGTGGCAATCATCGAGCAGGTAGGTGCGCGTGAGATTCTCGATTCGCGGGGCAACCCGACGGTCGAGGTCGAGGTCGTCCTGGATGACGGCACCTTCACCCGGGCCGCCGTGCCGTCCGGGGCGTCGACCGGCGAACACGAGGCCGTCGAACTGCGCGACGGTGGCGACCGGTACCTGGGCAAGGGCGTCACCAAGGCCGTCGAGGGTGTCCTCGGGGAACTGGCCCCGGCTGTGATCGGGATCGAGGCCGAGGAACAGCGCCTGGTCGACCAGGCACTGCTCGACTGCGACGGCACCCCCGACAAGAGCCGTATCGGCGCCAACGCGCTGCTCGGTGTCTCGCTCGCGGTCGCCAAGGGCGCGGCCGAATCGGCCGGGCTGCCGCTGTTCCGTTACATCGGCGGACCCAACGCCCACATCCTGCCGGTGCCGATGATGAACATCATCAACGGTGGCGAGCACGCCGACAACGGCATTGACTTCCAGGAATTCATGATCGCCCCGGTCGGCGCGCCGACCTTCAAGGAGGCGCTGCGGTGCGGTGCCGAGGTCTACCACGCCCTCAAGGGCGTCCTGAGCAAGCAGGGCATGAGCACCGCACTCGGCGACGAGGGTGGCTTCGCCCCCGACCTGCCCAACACCGAGGCGGCCATCGCGGTCATCGGTGAGGCGGTCGGCAAGGCCGGCTACAACTTCGGCCGCGACGTCGTCATCGCGCTCGACGCCGCAGCGACCGAGTTCTTCTCGAACGGTGCCTACAAGCTCGAGGGCAAGGAACTCGGCGCCGACGAGATGGTGTCGTTCTACGAGAAGCTCATCAGCGACTTCCCGATCGTCTCGATCGAGGACGGTCTGTCCGAGGACGACTGGGACGGCTGGGCCAAGCTGACCGAGTCGATCGGCGATCGGGTGCAGCTCGTCGGTGACGACCTGTTCGTCACCAACCCCGAGCGTCTCGAGGAGGGGATCTCCAAGGGCATCGCCAACGCACTGCTCGTGAAGGTGAACCAGATCGGCACCCTGACCGAGACCCTCGACGCCGTCGCACTCGCGCACAACAACGGCTACAAGACGATGATGAGTCACCGGTCCGGTGAGACCGAGGACACCACCATCGCCGACCTCGCCGTCGCCTGCAGCTGTGGACAGATCAAGACCGGCGCCCCGGCCCGCTCCGAGCGCGTCGCCAAGTACAACCAGCTGCTGCGGATCGAGGAAGGACTCGGCGACGCGGCACGGTACGCGGGCGACCTCGCCTTCCCGCGTTTCTCGTTTGGTTCGTGATTAGCTGTCTGCATGGCTTCGCAGCGACGTCACCGCGGTGACGGGCGTCAGCGTGGGCGCGATCGTCGGGTAGACGCGCGCTCACGCGAACGCGCCCGTCGCACGCGGCGGCACGCTCGTCCTGCGTCGTCGACGGTGCCCGAGGAAGCGGTCGAGGCGGCGGGGCACGAGCTTCCCGCCGATCTCGACGCACCGGTCGCCGACGACACCTCGGATTCCGGGGTCCGTCGGGTGGCGCCGGAGCGCGTGCCTCGAACCCGCCGACGTCCGGCCCGCGCCGGCATCGGCGCCCGCCTGCGTGGTGTCGAGATGACCCCGGCCGGCCTTGCGACGCTCGTCATCACCGTCGTGGTGGTGTGCGTGGTGGCACTGACCCTCGCGATGCCGCTGCGGATGTACTTCAGTCAGCGTTCGGAATTCCGTCAGCTGACCGCGTCGAACGAGCAGCTGCAACGCGAGGTCGCGGACTATCAGCAGAAAGTCAACGAGCAGAACGATCCCGCCTACATCGAGGCCCAGGCGCGGACGCGTCTGCAGTTCGTCAAACCAGGAGAGATCCCGCTCGTGATGTTGTTCCCCGCCGACGAGGCACGGCGCGAGGCCGCCGAACGTGCCGAAGAGCGCGCCCGCGCACCGTGGTACGGAAATCTCTGGGACACGCTGTCGACCCCTCCCGGCGTGCAGTGAGCTCCTCCTCCGGCCACGGTGTCTCCGCGGAGGATCTCGCCACGGTGGCCGCCCAGCTCGGACGCGAACCGCGCGGGGTCCTCGAGATCAGCTACCGCACACCTGACGGGAAGCCCGCGGTCGTCAAGACCGCGCCCCGGCTGCCCGACGGCACACCGTTCCCGACGTTGTACTACCTGACCGATCCGCGGCTGACCGCCGAGGCGAGCCGCCAGGAGTCGGTCGGCGTCATGAAGGGCATGACCGCGCGCCTGCACGACGACGCCGAACTCGCCGCGGCGTACCGCCGTGCGCACGAGGACTATCTCGCCGAACGCGACGCGATCGAACCCCTCGGCACCGATTTCACCGGTGGCGGTATGCCGGACCGGGTGAAGTGCCTGCACGTCCTGATTGCGCACTCCCTCGCCAAGGGGCCGGGACTCAATCCGCTCGGTGACGAGGCGGTGGCGCTCGCGGCCGCGAACGGGTTGCGCGGCACCGCGATTCCGGAGGACTGGCCCGAGCCGTCGGACGCGGGGACCGACGAGTGACCGTCGTCGGAGCCGTGGACTGCGGCACCAACTCGATCCGCCTGCTCGTGGCGAAGCCGGGCCCGGACGGGCGACTCGTCGATCTCCATCGTGAGATGCGTGTGGTCCGACTGGGTTACGGCGTCGACGCGACCGGGATGTTCGCCGCGGAATCGATCGAGCGGACGCGCGTCGCCCTCAGCGACTATGTCGACACGATGGAAGCGCTCGGCGTCGAGAGAGTGCGGATGGTCGCCACCTCCGCGACCCGTGACGCGTCGAATCGCGACGAGTTCTTCGCCATGACCGCCGATCTGCTCGGGTGCGTGTCCACCGGCGCGATCGCCGAGGTCATCACCGGCGACGAGGAGGCGCGGCTGTCGTTCCGCGGGGCAGTCGGCGAATTGGATGCGGCGGATGGGCCGTTCGTGGTCACCGACCTCGGCGGCGGTTCGACGGAAGTCGTCCTGGGCGATGCGGACGGGGTGACCGCGGCGTACTCGGCCGACATCGGGTGTGTTCGGCTGACCGAGCGTGCTCTGCCGTCCGACCCGCCCACGCCGACCGAACTGGCCGCGGCGACCGAGTTCGTGCGCGAACGTCTCGCCGAGGCGTTCGCCGCGGTGCCGGTTCAGTCCGCTCGCACCTGGGTGGGCGTCGCCGGCACGATGACGACGCTCGCCGCGCTCGGTGCCGGCCTCCCCGAGTACGACTCGGACGCGATCCATCTGTCGACGATCTCGCTGCCCGAACTCGACCGGGTCTGCCGGAACCTGATCGGTATGACACGCGCCGACCGCGCGGCGCTCGGACCGATGCACCCCGGGCGCGTTGACGTCATCGGCGGCGGATCACTGATCACCCTCGAGCTCGCGAGAGTGCTGTCGGAAAGTGCCGGTATCGACGAACTCGTCGTGAGCGAACACGACATCCTCGACGGGATCGCGTTGGGAATACTCGACTGAGCGGTGCTCGATCCAGTTACCATGCGTCGCATGGCATATAACGTGCGTTGCCCCTGCGGTGAGTCCATCACGGCCCTCGAAGCCGACTTCGTGCCGTCGGTCCAGGCCCACCTCGCCGCCGAACATCCCGGCCGCGACTACAGCGAGACCGAGATCATGATGATGGCCATGACCGTTCCCGACCGTTCGGTGAAGTCCGACGGCTGAGCGGCGTCGGATCAGACGGCAGCCGGATCGCGCAGCGAGATGTTGTTGCACGCCTCGCAGACCGACTCGGGGATGACACCGCGGCGCTGCAGGAATCCGAAGATCGTGCAGCCCAGGCAGAAGCCGAAGACGGCCTCGAGCGTAGCGGCGGCGATCAGCACGCCCGTGGCGAGTTGGGCGGCGAGCCCGTAGCCGAGCAGGCTGAGCACGAAGGCGGTCCCGCTGACGACGAGGCCGATGGTCTGGGCGAACCGCTTGGGCGGCCCAGGGACCAGCTTCTCCTTGCGGATGATCTTCGGCACGAGGAAGCGCACCGAGAGTTGCCCGAAAGGCGACAGGGTCGGTCCCGATGCCACACGCAGCGCGAACCCCAGGGCGAGGATGCCATAGAGCACGGGCGTGTTCACCGACACCGCGATGATCGCGAGGACGACGACCAACCCGGCGGTACTGCGCGCGGCGTAGTCGTTGACCGGGTTCGGGAACGTGAGGACAGAGCGCACCGACATCGGGCAACAACCTCCGGAGAGCGGGGACAATCGCCGACCAAGGTACGTGCGACGGCCCCATCGGGCAACGATTGCGCCCAGGGTGAATCGATCGGTGCCGGTCAGGACCCTGCGGTCGGGTCCATTCGCGGCTCGGACGCGGCGATGTCCCGCGGGTCGTCGACGTCCGGTTCGTCCTTGTCGGTCTCGCCGCCGTCGGAGGCGAGTTCCGCCTCGCGGGAGACCTCGCCCTCTTGGTCGATACCGGTCTGCTCACCGACGTCGATGCGGTCTGGCAGTTCGTCCATGTCCACTCCGGTCACCTCTCTGGCCTGTTCGGATTCGGCGTACGGGGCCGAGGTGTCCACCTCGGACGATGCGTCCGCGAACTCGGCGTCGATGATGCCGCTCGCGTCGTATCGCGGGTGGGCGTCGGCTTTGGCCTTGCGGGCGGCCTCGCGCATCTCGAACCCGTCGGTCACGATCTCACCGATCTCGCGGGTCACGCCCGCGACGGCTCCGGTGATGATGGTCGCTATGCGGCCGACGTGGGTGGCCGTGGACTCGATCAATTCCTGGAACAGATCCTTGTTGCGTTCGATGCTGTCGACCATCGCTTCTGGAATCCCCCTGCAGTTGGTTGCGGCTGGAGCCTGATCGGTGTGCCCAGAGCCTACCCCCGGGGCACACCGATCAAACCGGCGTCAGGCGACCGAGGCGGGCTTCTCGCGCTCGACGATGACGGTGAGATCGTTGTCGTCGCGCGTCATCCAGTTGGGCAGCGACAGCTTCGCGATCTTCTTCCAGGTCGACGCGAGCTGGTGGCTCAGCGAGCCGGTGTTGTACGGCAGTCCGTAGCGTTCGCAGATCTCCTGGACCTCCGCGGACATCTCGGGGTAGCGACTGGCGGGGATGTCGGGGAAGAGGTGGTGCTCGATCTGGTGCGAGAGGTTGCCGCTCATCACATGGAACAACGGGCTGCCGGTGATGTTGGCCGAACCGAGCATCTGCCGCAGGTACCACTGGCCCCGCGTCTCGTTCTGGCACTCCTCGGACGTGAATGTCTGCGCACCGCTGGGGAAGTGGCCACAGAAGATGATCGAGTAGGTCCACACGTTGCGCACCAGGTTGGCGGTCGCGTTACCGATGAGGGTCGGGACGAATAGCGGGCCCGTGAGCGCGGGGAAGACGACGTAGTCCTTGAGGACCTGACGACCGGCCTTGCGCCACATGCCTTTCACCAGGCCCTTGATGTCACTCCACTTGCGCTTGCCGGCGATGACGTTCTCGGCTTCGAGGTCGTGCAGCATGACGCCCCACTCGAAGAGCAGCATGAGTGCGGTCGCGTAGCCGAGGTTGCCCAGGTAGTAGGGGTTCCACTTCTGGTCGCGGTCCATTCGCAGGATGCCGTAACCGATGTCGCGGTCCTCACCCAGGATGTTGGTGAAGGTGTGGTGCAGGTAGTTGTGGCTGTGCTTCCACTGATCGGCCGGACAGACGGTGTCCCACTCGAACTCGCGGGAGTTGTAGGTGTCCTCGCGCATCCAGTCGTACTGACCGTGCATGACGTTGTGGCCGATCTCCATGTTGTCGAGGATCTTCGACACCGAGAGGGCGCCTACCGCGGCGATCCACGCGGGCGGGAAGAACCCGAGGTACATGAGCGCGCGTCCGCCGATCTCGAAGCCGCGCTGGGCACGGATCACCGAGTAGAGGTAGTCGCGGTCCTTCTGACCCAGGTCGGCGACGATCCGGGCCCGCAGGGCGTCGAGGTCCCGCCCGAGCGCCTCGACCTGCTCGTAGGACATGACGACGGTGTTGGGATCGTCCGCGACCTTCTGGTCGGCGCCGACGCGGTGCAGCGCGGGCAGGTTGTCGTCGATGGTGGTCTCGATGTCACGGCTGATGTCGATGGTCATGGCATTGCCTCCTTCTCGGAGAGGAGATGTGGCTGGGAAGGGTGGATCTGGGGGATCAGCTCGTGGACATCAGATGTCGATGTCGACCGAGCCGACCGGCGCGCTGATGCACAGCTGGATCTGGGTGTCGGACTCGTCGTCGATCTCGCCGGTGAGGACGTTGCGGGTGCACCCCGACTTCTTCGTCGCGACGCAGGAGAAGCAGATCCCCATCCGGCACCCGGATTCGGGCGTGAGCCCGGCCGTTTCGGCCTGATCCAGGATCGGACGGCCGTCGTTGGTCGCCGACGTCCCCGACGAGGAGAACGTGACCTCGCCCTCGACGGAGTCGGGGTCGACGGCGGGGATGACCGGCGCGAAGGCCTCGCTGTGCAACGGCTGGCTGATGGCGAGTTCGGCATGGACCCGTGCGACCTCGTCCATGAGGGCGGCGGGGCCGCAGACGAACACGTCGGCGTCGGACAACCCCGGGATTCCCTCGAGGTGGTCGGCGCTGAAGTGTCCGTCGTCGCGCGTGTGGTACACGCGCAGGTCGAACCGGGGATGGCTGTCCGCGAGCTCACGCAGCTCGTCGCGGTAGGCGACGTCGGCCGGGGTGCGCGCATAGTGCACGAACGTGATCGGTCCCGCGTACCGTCGGGCGACGAGTGTTCGCGCCATTGAGAGTACAGGTGTAATCCCGCTGCCGCCGCTGACGAAGACCGCCGACGTCGGGTCGGTGTCGGGAAGCACGAACTCGCCGTCGGCGGCGGACAGCCCGACGACGTCCCCGGCGCGGGCGTGCTCACGAAGGTGGGTGGACACGAAACCGTCGTCGTGTGCGGTAATGGTCAGCTCGATCTCGCCGTCCGGGCCCGCGGCGGCGTTGGCCGGCGAGAAGCAGCGGGTGTGCCGAACGCCGTCGATGACGACCTTGAGCTGCACGAACTGGCCGGCCTCGTGGCCTCGCCACTGACGGGTCGGACGAATGGTGAGACGGACGGTGCGCGCCGTGGGACGCTCGACACGGGTGATCTCGCCGCGCAGATCGCGCCAGGTGATCATCGGATCGAGCAACTCGAGGTAGCGGTCGACCGGATGCGGCGACAGCGCTGCCTCCACGATCGAACCGACCAGACGGCTCCACCGGCCGGGCTCGGCGCCGGTGTCGGCGCGGGTCTGGTCCTGGGGTGTGCGGATGCTCATGGGCTGGGCTCCGTTCGGTCTGTTTCGGTGTACATGTGTACACCGGCAAGTGTGACACAGCGCGATGGTCGATCGTCAAGTGTTCGCTGATGTGACTGCCGTCACGACACCGCCTGTGCCTCTCCGCCGCGTCGGCTGACCCGACGCATAGACTCGGATGCGTGACACGCACGCGAGAGCCGAGCCGGCGCGATGCGCAGACCCGTGCGGACCGCAAGAACCAGACGCGACAGGCGTTGCTGGACACCACGCGGTCACTGGTCGGCGAGCGCAGTTTCGGCAGCATCAGCCTCCGTGAGGTCGCCCGTGGCGCCGGGATCGTGCCGACCGCCTTCTATCGCCACTTCGCATCGATGGAGGATCTCGGGGTCACCGTCGTCGAGGACTCGATGCGCGTCCTGCGACGGGCGCTGCGTGAGGGACGACGCGACCTGGCGGCGCGTGACGCCCTGCCCACCGCACAGAACTCGCTGGCCATCCTGCTGCGGCACGTCCGCGAGAACGAGTCGCAATTCCGGTTCCTGGTGCGCGAGCAGCGGGGCGGCATCGCCGAGATCCGTCGTGCGATCGACACCGAACTCCGGTTGTTCTCCAAGGAACTCGCGATCGATCTCGCCCGGATGCCGGACCTGGCACGGTGGCAATCAGACGACCTCGAACTGGCAGCGGAGCTGATCGTCATCATCATGCTCACCGCGGTGGCCGATCTGCTCGACGGTGAGTATCGCGGACGTTCCGCCGAGCAGGAGATCGTCGAGCGCACCGAGCGGCAACTCGTGATGGTCTTCCTCGGCATGGGTCAATGGCGTCCATCGACCGACTGAGCTGCGGGGATCGGACGCCCTGGTAGTCGCCGACCTACAGGTTGTCCGCGCTCTCGGTGAGTCCCGACCCGCCGGGCGGGAGTAGCGGGCGAGGTGGCAGCGGGGAGGAGTAGACCACATTGGTGGTGACGCTGCCGAGGGTTCCGACCATGCCGCTGACCCGTTCCAGGTGCTTCATGTCGGTGGCGACGACCTTCATGATGAAACAGTCGTCGCCGGTGACGTGATGCGCCTCGATGACTTCGGGTAGCCCTGCGAGCAGGGTGTGCAATGGCTCGTACCTGCTGCTGGGATACCGCAGCCGTAGGAAGGCCAGGATCGCGAACCCGAGCCGCTCGGGGTCGACGCTGGCGCTGTAACCGCTGATCACCCCGGATTCTTCGAGGCGGCGCACGCGCTCGGCTGTGGCGCTGTGACTCATCGTGATCTGCCGGGCCAGTTCTGCAATGCTCTGCCGTCCGTTCGCTTGAAGCGACGTCAGGATTGCCGTGTCGACCCTGTCGGGCTCGAAAGTGAGATTCTTCGCCATCGAGCAAGAATGCCATGAAAGTACCGGCGACTCCGACAAGGTGCCGGGAAGTCGACCTTCCGTTGGCGAACGGACGTGAATAGCGTCGAGGCATGCCAGATTCGCCGTCATCAGACCTCTTGATATCCCACTTCGCTCGCAAGCTCGGCTTCGAGACCGATGCGTCCGACGTGCACGCCGATCAGGAACGCGGTGTGAACTTCGTCTTGATCGACTCACGAGGTGAGGCGGCGTGGGCGCAGGGGCGCATCGTCGGAGCCGTGCACATGCCGACGTCACAGATCGCCGCACGCGCCGTCGACGAGATAGCAACGAGCACACCGGTTGTGACGTACTGCTGGGGGCCCGGATGCAATGGTTCGACGCGGGCCGCGCTGGAGTTCGCCAAGCTGGGTTACCGGGTCAAGGAGATGATCGGCGGTTACGAATACTGGGCGCGCGAGGGCTACCCCGTCGAGAATGATCACAGCCGGATCATCCGGTCCAAAGACCCGCTCACCGTGCCACTGGACTCGGTGGTCTGCGACTGCTGAAACAGTCGTACCCGCCGACGCCTAGCGGCCGGGCCCCGCGGTTGTCGATTTGCCCTCAGGGCGATTTCAACTGTGGTCCGCCGACGCGATGGTGCCGGACACTGGGCCGAGGCACCGCGCCGGCCCACTCGCCCCGAGGCGGGAGTCGAGGCGGTGTCGTGCTCGTCACGTGCCGACCCGACCGAAAGGTGCCCTCGCGGTGTCTCTGCATTTCCACTGGTTCCTGCCCACCTACGGCGACTCGCGCAATCTGATCGCGGGCGGCCACGGCAGCCAGATGACAGGGGACCGGCCGGCCGATCTGCGGTACCTCAAACAGCTCGTCGGCGCCGCCGAGGCCAACGGCTTCGAAGCCGTCCTGACCCCGGCAGGTCTCTGGTGCGAGGACGCCTGGCTGACCACCGCCGCTCTGATCGACGCCACCGAGAGCCTCAAATTCCTGGTCGCGTTCCGCCCCGGGCTCATCTCGCCGACGCTGGCCGCCCAGATGGCCGCCACGTTCCAGTGGCATTCGCAGGGCCGCCTGCTGGTCAACGTCGTCACCGGCGGCGAGTCGAGTGAACAGCGCGCCTTTGGCGACTTCCTGGCGAAGAACGCGCGGTACGAGCGTTGCGACGAGTACCTGGAGATCATCCGGCGGCTCTGGACCGAGAAAGAACCCGTCGACGTGGTGGGGAAGTACCTGCGCGTCGAGGGTGCGCAGCTCGGACGCCGCCCCGATCCGACGCCGGAGATCTTCTTCGGCGGATCGTCGCCGGCCGCCGGTGACGTCGCCGCCAAGCACGCCGACACCTACCTCACCTGGGGCGAACGTCCGGACGCGGTGGCCGAGAAGATCGCGTGGGTCAACGGCCTCGCGGCCGCGCAGGGCCGGGAACTCTCGCACGGCATCCGTTTTCACGTGATCGCCCGCGAGACGTCGGAGCAGGCCTGGGCCGAGGCGGCCCGTCTGCTCGGTGCGCTCGATCCGGCGCAGGTCGCGACCGCCCAGCAGAATCTGGCGCGCTCGGAGTCCGAGGGTCAGCGACGTATGTCCGAACTCCACGGTCGTGGAGCCGGTTTCGCCGACCACAACGATCCGCACTCGCTGGAGATCCACCCCGGCGTGTGGGCCGGGGTCGGACTCGTCCGTGGTGGTGCGGGTACGGCGCTGGTCGGCTCCTACGACGAAGTGGCCGCACTCATCGCCGAGTACGCCGCGCTCGGACTCGACCACTTCATCCTGTCGGGCTATCCGCATCTCGAAGAGGCGTACCACTTCGGAGACGGGGTCCGGCCCGCTCTCGCCCGGCTCGGACTGCTCGACCCGGCGTCGGCCGGCCCGTCCGTGGCCGTGCGCACCGCGTTCCTGCCGCGTCTGCAGGCCGCATCATCCTGATCGACAACACTTTTCACCTTCACCACGTCCCTTCTCGCCATGTAACCGACACCTCGCGGAGGTAGCCATGTCCACCGAGTCCATCGCGGACCAGATCAAGTTCGCCTACTGGGTGCCCAACGTCAGCGGTGGCCTGGTCACCAGCACCATCGAGCAACGCACCGGCTGGGACTACGACTACAACGTCAAACTCGCGCAGACCGCCGAGAACAACGGTTTCGAGTACGCGCTGTCGCAGGTGCGGTACGAGGCGAGCTACGGAGCCGAATACCAGCACGAATCCACCAGTTTCAGCCTCGCACTCCTGCTCGCCACGCAGCGGCTGAAGGTGATCGCGGCGGTGCACCCGGGGCTCTGGCATCCGGCCGTCCTGGCCAAGCTCGGCGCCACCGCCGACCATCTGTCCAAGGGTCGCTTCGCGATCAACGTCGTCAGCGGCTGGTTCAAGGACGAGTTCACCCACCTCGGCGAGCCGTGGCTCGAGCACGACGAGCGGTACCGGCGCAGCGGAGAGTTCCTCGAGGTGATCCGCAAGATCTGGACCGAGGACGAGGTCGACTACCGCGGCGACTTCTACCGCATCCACGACTTCACGCTGAAGCCCAAGCCGCTCAACACCGTCGAGCGTCCGAACCCCGAGCTGTTCCAGGGCGGGAACTCCTCGGCCGCCCGCAACAACGGCGGGCGGTACGCGGACTGGTACTTCTCCAACGGCAAGGACCTCGACGGCGTGACCGAGCAGCTCGACGACCTCCGCGCCGTCGCACGTGCCCACGAGCGCGAGGTGAAGTTCGGGCTCAACGGCTTCATCATCGCGCGGGACACCGAGAAAGAGGCCCGCGACACTCTGCGCGAGATCGTCGAGAAGGCGAATCGCCCTGCGGTGGAGGGCTTCCGGGACGCCGTCCAGCAGGCCGGGAACTCGACAGGCGACAAGAAGGGCATGTGGGCCGACTCGTCGTTCGAGGACCTCGTCCAGTACAACGACGGCTTCCGGACCCAGCTGATCGGCACCCCGGAGCAGGTGGCCGAACGCATCGTCGCCTACAAGCGTCTGGGCGTCGACCTGATCCTCGGCGGCTTCCTGCACTTCCAGGAGGAGATCGAGTACTTCGGTGAGAAGGTGCTGCCTCTGGTGCGCGAGATCGAGGGCGCCCAGAGCGACACCGCCCCGACGCCTGCGGGAGTGGCGTGACCGCAGTGAGCCAGGCGCGGGTCCGGTCCGCCGTGCGGATCGGGTCCGAGGCCGAGGCGCTGTCGATCGCGCGCGAATTGGCCGCCGAATTCGCGGTCGGGGCGGCCGAGCGCGACCGCGAACGTCGGTTGCCCCATGCCGAGATCGACCGTCTGTCGCAGTCGGGGCTGCTGGCACTCACCGTCCCGGCTCGGTTCGGCGGTCTCGACCTGCGTCCCAGTGCGCTCGCCGAGGTGGTGTCCATCCTGGCCGCCGCGGACGCGAGCATCGCGCAGATCCCGCACAGCCACTTCGTCTACCTCAACCTCGTCCGCCTGTCCGCGGGAGAAGTGTTGCAGGAGCGCATCTTCGCCGACGTCCTCGCGGGTGGACGGGTGGCCAACGCGCAGTCCGAGCGGGGCGGCAAGACCATCGCCGACATCTCGACACGGTTGAGTCCGGTGGCCGATCGAGCATCGACGCGTTTCGTCCTCGAGGGTGAGAAGTTCTATTGCACCGGTTCGTTGTTCGCGGACACCCTCGCCGTCCTCGCGCGGCTGGACGTCGCCGTCGGCGACCTCGCACCCGGGGAGTACGTGGCTTTCGTCCCGGCCGATGCCGACGGTGTGAAGATCGTCGACGACTGGGATGCGGTGGGACAGCGCACGACCGGCTCGGGGACCGTCCGGTTCAGCGGGGTCGGCCTGGGTTTCGCGGATCTGGTGGCGCGCGCACCGGCAACATCTGCGCCCACCGGTTACGGCGCCTTCGCCCAGCTGCTCCATGTGGCGATCGACGTCGGTATCGCCCGCGGTGCGCTGCGCGCGGCGTCGGAGTTCGTGCGTACGAAGTCGCGACCGTGGTTCGAGGCGAATGTCGAACGAGCAGTGGATGATCCGCTGTTGGTGCAGCGCTTCGGCGAGTTGGAGGTCGAGGTCGCGACCGCCGAGGCGACCCTCGCCGCGGCCGGTCGAAGAGTCGACGCGGCGGTGGGAGGTACCCCGGAATCGCCCTCGCGCGAGTTGGTCGCGGAGGCCTCGATCGCAGTCGCGACGGCGAAGGTGGTGGCCGACCGGGTGGCCCCCTCGGTGGCGTCGGCCCTGTTCGAGGTGAGCGGGACCCGCAGTGCCGCCGGTGGCGGGGGGCTGGATCGCTTCTGGCGCGACGCCCGGACGCACACGCTGCACGACCCCGTGCGATGGAAGTACCAGCACATCGGGCGCTGGGTTCTGCGCGGCGAGGAGCCGCCCCTGCACGGCGTGATCTGACCGCGGGGGCGTCCGGCGTCGGCGTCAGAGGTAGCGGCCGACGAGCGGCACGGCCTTCTTCGGGGTCTTCGCGTTGAAACCGTCGCCGATCGCACGCAGTTTCCACTCGCCGCCGTCGCGGGAGATGACCGCCATCGCGACCGCGGTGAACGGCATCCCGCCCTTGAGGGTGTAACGGGCCAGCTCGGCGGAGGTCGTCTCGTCGACGAGCCGGCAGTAGGCGTTCTCGATCTTCTCGAACGTGTGGCCCCGGTACGACGTGACAATGAACATCAACGCGTCGATCTGGGGTGGGACCGACTGCAGCGCAACGCGGATGACCTCGTCGTCGCCCTCGCCTTCACCGGTGAGGTTGTCGCCGGAGTGCAGGATCGAACGGTTCTTGCTGTTGAGGTGACCGTAGTAGACGGTCTCGACGCACTTCCCGCCCGAGAACATGAGCACCGAGGCGTCGAGGTCGATCGAGCCCCCGCGCCCGAATCCGCCGCGCACCGGATCCCACCCGAGTCCCATCTGGATGTCGGTGAGTGCCACGCCACCCTCCTTGCGGAGGGTGACCTTCTGGCCTTTCGCCAAGCTCACCGGGGCGCCCTTGCGCAGACTGACTTCCGCGGGCTGCGCGGGTGCCGGGGGCGCGGGAGTGGGCGGCGCCGCCGCCGGGGGCGCGGGTGCCGGGGGAGTCGGCGCCGACGGCCGCGAGTAGCTGATCGGCGTGGGCGGGGCGGGCGTCGGTTGCGGCTCGTCGTCGACGCTCACCCCGTGGTCGCGGACCAGGTCGGCGAAACCGCCCGCGTATCCCTGACCGACGGCACGTACCTTCCACTCGCCGTTGCGCCGGTACACCTCGAGGGCGATGACCACCGACTCGCTGGTGAGGCCGGTGACGGTGAAGTCGTACAGCGCCCGGCCCGCTTCGTCGGTGACGTGAGCGACCGGCGGTGCGAAACGGCCGAAGGTCGACGACGCGTCGTCGAGCGTGATGACCGCGCGGACCGCGTCGATGTCTGCAGGTACTCGAGCGGTCGAGATGTGCAGTCGCGCAGAACCTGCGGCGGCCTGTTCCAGCCGGACGCCGGGCCCGGTCGGCTGGTTGTAGAAGACGAAGTCGTCGTCGGTACGCACCACCCCCCGGTCGGTGACCAGCAGGGCCGACAGGTCGGCGGCGGTCGCGAGGTCCACCGTGACGATGACATCGGGGGTCGGCAACGGGCCGTTCTGGCCTTTGGTCAGAGCAGACATCTCCGGGCGTTTCCTCACATCAGTCGGGCCGCATCCGTATCGGCGCCGGGAGCGGAGCGAGCGGGCCGAGTCCGTGCCGTCCGGGTGGACGGCGTCACCAGGCACAGCGTAGTCACGCAACGGCGCGGGCTCGGGGCCCGACGCGACACCCGTACTCCGAAGGTGCAATCGAGTGGTCGACAGACGATGTCCGATTGCCGACATATGCTCCTGCGTATGGCTGGGAGTCGGGTCAACACACAGTTCGGGCCGTACCGCCTCGACGAACTACTGGGCCGCGGTGGGATGGGCGAGGTCTACCGCGCATACGACACGACCAAGGACCGGGTCGTCGCGCTGAAGCTGCTCAACCCCGGGCTGGCACACGATCCGATGTACCAGGAGCGGTTTCGCCGGGAATCGCACGCCGCGGCCCGCCTCGGCGAACCGCACGTCATCCCGATCCACGACTGGGGCGAGATCGACGGCGTGCTGTTCATCGACATGCGCCTGGTCGTCGGAGAAGATCTACGCGCGCTCCTGACGCAGGAGACGCGGCTTCCGCCCGAACGCGCGGTGTCGATCATCGAACAGGTGGCCGCGGCGCTCGACGCCGCACACGCCGAGGGGCTCGTGCACCGCGACATCAAACCGGAGAACATCCTGGTCGGGGCGAACGACTTCGCGTATCTCGTCGATTTCGGCATCGCGCATGCCGCCGAGGACACCCACCTCACCCAGACCGGGACGGCCGTGGGATCGATCGCCTACATGGCTCCGGAGTTGTTCGACGCCGCCCAGGTCAGCGCGGCCAGCGACATCTACGCCCTGGCCTGTGTGCTTTTCGAGTGCCTGACCGGGCGGGTGCCGCATCCGGCGAAGACGGTGAGTGCGGCGATCAAGGCGGCCGTACTGTCACCGGCCCCGTCGCCGAGTGCGGTCAACGCAGACGTACCGCCGGCGATGGACGAGGTGATCCGCACGGCCCTCGCCGCCGATCCCGCGGCCCGCCATGACTCCGCGGTCGCGCTCGCACGCGCGGCTCGAAGCGCGCTCGCCGGGGGCGTGGAGGGGGTCCGGCCGGGGCCGGATCTCGTCAAGGCGTCGCCACCGCCTCCGGAAGCACCCACCGGTGTCGTCCGCGCTCCGGACACGGTCATCGCGCCCACCGACCCCGGGTACGAACCGACCCTGGTGCGGCACACGACGGGCCCCGAGGGCGGAGCCGGGACCACGCAGTTCTCGGGGCCGCAGCAGTTCTCGGGGCCGCAGCAGCTCTCGGGGGCCCAGCACTTCTCGGGGGCGCACAACTACGCAGGACCGCAACCCGGTCCGCCGATGTACGGGCCGCCGGGGTATCCGCCCGCCTATCCGCCGCCGCAGCGGCGCTCGGTCGCGATACCGATGCTGATCGGGTTGATCGCGGTGGCACTCGTCGGGCTCGCCGTCCTCGGCGGCGTCCTGATCGCCGGCTCGGGTGACGATGCCGAGACCCGGGCCGACGAGGAGCCGACGACGCCGACCGTGACCGAGACGGTGGCGCCCCCGCCGACCGTCCAGAACGTTCCGCCGGCGCCGCCGGCCCCGGCTGCGCCGCCGCCCGGTTCGAGTCCGTGCGATGCGACGGTCGGGATCGGTACATCGGTGACCAGCTGCCCGTTCGCGTTCGCGGTGCGCGATGCGTATGTGGGAGCGGGTGCGGCACGGTCGCCGCGTGTCGTGGTCGCGGTCAGCCCGGTCACCGGGCAGGCCTATGCGATGAACTGCGTTCCCGAAGGCGGGATCGTCGCGTGCCGGGGAGGCAATGACGCCGTGGTGCACATCTACTGATGGACACCACCCGACGGCCGTTGTGGCTTAAGCGGACTCGGCGGAACCGCTGCATCGTCGTGCTCGGCGCGCTCGCGCTCCTCGCCGGTTGCTCGACCGAATCCGACCCGAAACCCGTTGTGCCGGTCACCGTCACCGTGACCGCCGACCCATCGGCGTCAACACCCGCCGCACGCGCTACAGACATCCCGACGTCGTCGGCGGCCGTCCCCTCCGGGTCGTATGGAGGCCTCGCGGCGAGTTTCCGCAGGGTTGCCGCGTCGACCGGACTGACGGTCGGCATCGCGATCGCACCGGTCGGTGGGTCGGCCGTCCCCGGGCTCACCCTCGGCGATGCCACACCCCGGGTGGCGTGGTCGACGATCAAGGTCCCGCTCGCGGTCGCCGCAGAACGGGCGAACGGCCCGGGCCCGGCGGCGCGGGCGGCGATCGTCGACTCCGACAACGCCGCCGCGGAGAGCCTCTGGTCCTCGCTGGGCGGCGGACAGGCGGCAGCCGACGCCGTCACCGCGGTGCTGCGGGACGGCGGTGACACCACGACGGTGGTCCCGGCGACGCAGCGTCGTGCCGGTTTCACCGTGTTCGGGCAGACGGTGTGGTCGCTGCCGGGGGCCGCGACGTTCACCGCCGGCTTGCCCTGCATCTCGGGTTCGCGACAGGTCGTCGCCCTCATGGGTCAGGTGGGCGGCAATCAGCAGTGGGGAATCGAGATCATGCCGGCGCCCCGCGCAACCGCGGTGAAGGGTGGTTGGGGTCCAGGAGTGTCCGAGGGATACCTCGTCCGTCAGATCGGAATCCTCACCTTCCGCGACGGCCAACGTGCGGCGGTGGCGATGAGCGCGGTCGGGGGCTCGATGTCGGGGGGTATCGCCGCGCTGAATTCGGTGGCGAACTGGCTCGACACCAACCTCGCCCGTCTTCCGCGCGGACGCTGTTCCGCCTGACCGGTCCTCGAAGCGGTGTGACCCCGGTCCCAGCAAGGTTCCGATTGGGTATACAGCCTGGTCCCTGGTGCGTAACCGCCCTAGTCTCAAGTGTCTGAAGTGACTCAGGAGACAGAAGTGAAAGTTGTGACCAGGATCGGCGTGGTGTTCTGCGCGGTGGCGATGTCGATGGTGATCGGCGCGGGCTCGGCGACGGCGATACCGCTCCCCGTGCTGCCGCCGCTGCCGGAGCCCTTCGCCACGTGGTTCAAGCCCCCGGAACCGCTCGACAAGAAGCTCGCGAAGAGCTATGCCGCACTGACGAAGTCGATGCGGAAGTCCCTGCCCGGCCAGCTCGGGATCGCGATCGTGCCCGTCGGCGGGGACGAGGTCATCTCCCTCGGGTCGCTCAAATCGGGACGTGCATGGTCGACGATGAAGGTCCCGGTGTCGCTCGCCGCGCAGCGCGAGCGCGGTCCAGCGGTCGCCGCGATGGAGGACAAGGCGATCACGTTCTCCGACAACGATGCAGCCGGCGAATTGTGGGGGGTGCTCGGCGGCGGGCACGCGTCCGTCGACGCTGTCAGTGCGGTCCTCCGTGAGGGCCACGACGTCCGGACGCACGTGTCCTCCGAGGTCGACAATCCGCCGTCGTACCCCGGTCACACCGCCTGGGCGCTACGCGACCAGGCGATCTTCGGCGCTCACCTGCCGTGTCTGCCCGACAGCGAACACCTCATCCGGCTGATGAGCGCCGTCGCCCCGAATCAGCAGTGGGGTATCGCGAAGGTGGGGCGCAGTCAGGGAGCGGTGACCGCGGTCAAGGGTGGCTGGGGTCCGGCGACGTCGAAGTCGTCGGCGCATCTGGTGCGGCAACTGGGCATCATCACCACGACCAGCGGCCAGGTCGCGGTGTCGATGGCGGCGATCCCGCGGAGTGGATCGTTCACCGACGGGACCAAGATGCTGACCCGGCTCGGCAATTGGCTCGGAAAGAACCTGGCCGACCTCCCCAAGGGTCGATGCTGATCGCGGGCCGTGACCTCAGGCCGCGGCGTGCGCGGCCGGTGTACGTCCCGCGCCCGCCGGGGTCGTGAGCGCGGCGGCGATCGCCGTCGTGAGCGGAACCGACAGGGCGATCGCGATTCCGCCGACGAACGAGCGGGCCAACTCCACTGCCACGACGTCGGTGGTGAGCAGTCCGCCCAACGGCTGCTGGGCCACCGAGAACAGCAGCATCAGCGGCAGCGCACTGCCCGCGTAGGCGAAGACGAGGGTGTACACCGTGCTCGCGATGTGGTCGCGGCCCACGCGCATCGCGGCGCGGAAGGTCGCGAGCCGTGACGGTTCGCCGGCCGCGGCCAGTTCGAAGGCCGCCGAGGCCTGTGTGATCGTGACGTCGTTCAGAACACCGAGGGTGCCGATGATGAACCCGGCGAGCAGGAGACCGCTGACCGAGATATTGCCCTGATACACCTGCAGATTGGTGGTCTGATCGCCCGAGAGCCCCGTGAGGTTCATGGTCCGGATGGCGAGCCAGCTCAGGAATCCCGCGAGCAGCAGGGAGGTCAGCGTCCCGAGCAGAGCCGAACTGGTCCGGAGACTGACACCGTGCGCGAGGTAGAGGACCACGAACAGGATCACCGCCGACGACACGACCGCCACCGCGACAGGGGACGACCCGTCGAGGATGGCCGGCAGCGTGAACACGGTGAGTATCCCGAAGGCGATCGCCAGCCCGATGATCGAGCGGAACCCGCGCCACGCCGCCACCAGCACGATCGCGGCGATGAACAGCACGGCCCAGAAGATGATCGCCGGTCCGCGCTGGAAGTCGAAGAAGCTGTACCGGCTGCTGCCGTCGGGGCCGGGAACGGTCGCGAGCCGGATGCCGTCACCGACGTTCAACGTCGGCTGGCCGGCCTGGGGGTCGTCGAGCGTGCCGGCGGCGGGCGCCACGGTGTCGGGCCCGGACCCGGCCTGCGCCCGGTTGGTCGGGATCTCCAGGACGGTGTACTGGCCGGCCACGTCGCCGGAGGTGAACCGGACCGCGTTGAGGATGCACGGCCCACCCGGCACCGGATTCACCGGGATGTCCGCGGTCTCGAGCACTGATCCCGCCACCGAGTTGAGGCAATTCGCATGGAACTGGTCCACGATCTCGCCGTCGACCGTGGTGATCGGCCCGCCGTCGGCGGACCGGAACTGGGTGGGGATCGGGTGTTCGGAATCCGACGGCCACAGGACGACCATGCCGACCGCGACCGCGACCGCGGTCACCGCGAGCGTGCCGATGACGAACCACCGGGCGATCGGCGACAACGTGTGGCTGATGTCGGACAGCGAGTGCGCATGACCGTGCCCGTGATGTGTGCGGCTCACGCGGTGAGCCTATGCGCACCGCACCCGGGTCGCGATGGGCGACCCGGGTGCGGTGATGGGGTGTGCACCAGTGCCGACGCTGGTCACAGGGGCAGCAGGATGCCCTTGACCCGCGGATCGGTCCGCAGGAATTCCTGCACGGCAGGGTCTTTGAACGCGGCGACCAGGTTCTTGATGTTCTCGGTGTCCTTCCACTGCGTTCCGATGGTCAGCTGCCCGGCGAACTCGTCGGGAGCGGGCGGAGCGTAGATCTGCTTGGCGATGTCGATGTTCGCGGCGAGGTAGTACTCGGTGTAGCCCACGGTGGCGTCGAGGTCGGCGAGCGAGCGCGACTGGGCGGCGAAGTCGAGCAGGACGAACTGCAGGTTCCGCGGATTCGTGGCGATGTCCTTCTGGGTCGCCTTCCACTTGTCCACGCCTGGTTTCAGCGTGATGAGTCCGGCGCGTTCGAGCAGCCAGAGTCCCTGGGCCTCGTTCGCGGGATCGGAGTAGAGGGAGACGCGGGCGTTCTGCGGCAGGTCGGCGACGTCGCGGTACTTGTCCGACCAGATGCCGAATCCCCAGCGGAACACCGGCGTCGCGGCTTCCTCCTGGAAGTCCGGGTTCGCCTCGAGGACCTGCGACAGCCACAGCTTGTGCTGATAGACGGTGCCCGCGACCTCCCCGTCGCTGACCGCACGGTTCAGCGTCGTGGAGTCGGACAGGCCCTTGAATGCGACCTTGATGTCATACCGGGGTGCGACCTCGTCGGCGATGAACTCGACCAGTGCCTGCTCGGAGGCGTTGCCCTCGGCGGTGACGACGGTCAGTGTCGCACCGGCGGTCTCGTTGGGCGACGTCGAGTCGGACCCGAGGAAGCGCCAGCCGACGACGGCGGCGATCACGGCGACCACGACCAGCGCGCCGACGATCAGCGGCCAGCGGCGACGTGTCGAGATCTCGATTCCGGAACCGCCCGGCGGAGAGGGAGTCTCGCCGGATTTCGATGAGGTGCCGGTGGTGGAACCGGTGTCCTGTGTCATGGGGTGCCTTTCGGGTGTGGCTGGGTGATGCGGTGACGGGCGCTCCGCCGCTCAGGGAGCAGAGCCGGCCGGCGGTTTTGTGGTTCTTAGTGGTTGACCCGGCGGGACGTGACCGGGTTGAGGCTGCGGGCGAGGGCGTCGCCGGCGACCTGGATCACGGCCACCGTCACGATGAGCACGATGATGGTGGCGACCATGACTCCCTGATCGAATCGCTGGTAGCCGTAGGTGACCGCCACGTATCCGAGTCCGCCGGCGCCGATGGTGCCGGCGATCGTGGAGTACTCGATCATCGCGATGGTGTTGATCGTCAGTCCGCCGACGATGCTCGGCAGCGCCTCGGGAACCTGTGCCTTCCAGATGATCTGGGCGTTCGATCCGCCGGACGCACGTGCCACGTCGATCGTCGAGGCCGGGACCGACCGCAGCGAGTTCTCGACGATGCGTGTGAAGAAGGCGATGCCGGCGATCGACATCGGGACCACCGCCGCGGCGATGCCGATGTTCGTGCCCGTGACCAGGCGGGTGAACGGGATGATCGCCGTCATCAGCACCAGGAAGGGCAACGACCGACCGATGCTGATCACCCACGACAGGGGCGTGTGCAACGAGCGTCGTGCGAAAAGCCCGCCGGGAGCGAGGTTGTGGATGAGTGCGCCCAGCGGGACTCCCACCACCAGGACGACGACCATCACGATGCTCACCATCAGGACCGTGTCGATGGCCGCCGGGATGAGCAGGTCGGGGATCTCGTCGAGCGGCACCGTGATGTTCGCCGAATACGTGGTGCTCACGCGGCCACCTCGGAGCCGGTGTCGGTCTCGACGGCGGAATCGCCCGCGGTCGCGGTGGCGTCGAGAAGTCTTCCGGCCAGGCCGAGTTCGCCCGCGGCGCCGATGAATGCCGACGCGTGTCCGGTCGGCACCGACACGGTGAGATCGCCGAAGACGGTGCCGTCGATGGTCTGCACGGTGGCGCCCAGCACCGAGATCGAGATGTCGAGTCGCCTGCCCAGCTGGGTCAACCAGTCCGCGGGGACCGTCGCGGAGTGGTAGACCACCGAGATCGGGGTTTCGGCAGAGGCCGGTTGCGCACTCGGCCCGCGCGGCCGGAGTGCCCGTCCCAGAACCGAATCCGTTTCCAGGACCACCTGTTCCAGCCGACCGTGCTCGACGATGCGGCCGCGGTCGAGACGGCCGACCGTGTCGGCGACCCGCACGACCGTGTCCATCTCGTGGGTGATGAACACCACCGCGAGATCCAGTTCGTCCCGAACGTCGGTGAGGAGCCGTAAGAAGGTGTCCGTGGCCGCGGGATCCAGACCCGAGGTGGCTTCGTCGGACAGCAGGACGGAAGGTTTGAGTGCGAGGGCCCGAGCGATGCCGACGCGCTGCCGCTGACCGCCGGACAGCTGATGCGGATACAGGTCCGCCTTGTCGGCAAGGCCGACCAGGTCGAGAAGTTCGCCGACACGTGCCGTGGTCGATCGTTTTGTCGCACCCAGATATTCGAGGGGTAAAGCGACATTCTGCGCGGCGGTTCGCCGGGACAGCAGACTCGCCGACTGGAACACGGTGCCGATCCGGCGCCGGGCGTCGCGAAGGCCCGACGTGCCCAGTGCGGTGAGATCCTCCCCGTTGACGACGACCCTGCCCGACGTCGGACGTTCCAGCAGATTCAGACACCGGGCCAACGTGCTCTTGCCGGCGCCGGACGGGCCGACGACGGCGAAGATCTCACCGGCGTCGACAGTGAAGTCGACCTCGTCGAGCACCGTCGTCGGGTCGGGCGAACCGACACCGAACACCTTCGTCAACCCCACCACCTCGATCACCGGAGGCCCCCGTTCGCGCTGGTGAGCTGAGCGGCTTCCCTGATCGAATCGTCGATGGTCGAGTTGCTCCCACCGACCCGGTACGTGGACCCGCGATGATTCTCCGGCAGTTGATCGCCACGCCCGAAGAGCTTGTGGCGCAGGGTTCCCGGGACGTAGTCCCGGTCGTAGAGTCCGCGCCGCTCGAGGGCGGGCACCACGTGGGTGATGATGTCCTCGAACGATCCGGGGGTCACCGCGTAGGCGACGTTGAAGCCGTCGACGTCGGTCTCGGTCACCCAGTCCTGCAGGGCTTCTGCCACCTCGTCGCCGGAGCCGATCAGGACCGGACCCATTCCGCCGATGCCGCCCCACGCCGCGATGTCCCGCACGCGCCATTCCTCGCCGGTGTCGCTCGCCTGCTGGAAAGCGGCGACCGCGGACTGGATCGCGTTGCTGTGCACGTTGCCGATCGGTTCGTCGATCTCGTAACTCGCGAGGTCGATCCCCATCCAGCCCGACATGAAGACCAGCGCACCCTCGGTGCTGGCGTAGGACTGGTACTCCGCGGCTTTCGCGCGGGCTGCCTCCGGAGTCGAGTCGGTGATGATCGTCAGCAGCGTGTAGATCTTCGCGTCGTACGGGTCGCGTCCGGCCAGGATCAGCTCGTCGCGCACCTTGCTCACCACATCACGCAGGATGGCCTTGGTCGGCGCGGCCACGAAGATGGCCTCGGCGTTCTCCGCGGCGAAACGTCGGCCGCGAGGCGAGGCCCCGGCCTGGTAGATGACCGGTGAACCCTGCGGCGACGGCTCGGCGAGGTGAATGCCGGGCACGGTGAAGTGCTTTCCGCGGTGCCCGATGTGATGGACCCGGGCCGGGTCGGCGAAGATGCCCGCCTCGCGATCGCGGAGGACCGCGTCGCGTTCCCACGAACCCTCCCAGAGCTTGTACAGCACGGTGAGGTACTCATCGGCCTGGTTGTAGCGTTCGTCGTGCTCGAGTTGATCGTCGGCGCCCATGTTGCGGGCTGCCGCAGGCAGGTATCCCGTCACCACGTTCCAGCCGATCCGGCCACGGGTGAGGTGGTCCAGCGTCGACAGACGCCGTGCGAAGGGGTAGGGATGCTCGAAACCCGTACCGGTGGTGACCCCGAAGCCGAGGTGTTCGGTGGCGTGCGCCATCGCCGAGACGAGCAACAGCGGGTCGTTCACGGGGATCTGCGCACCCTGGCGGATGGCGGCTTCGTCGTTGCCGACGTACACGTCGTAGGTGCCCAGGACGTCGGCGATGAACAGACCGTCGAATCCGCCGGTCTCCAGCAAGCGGGCGAGGTCGACCCAGTAGTCGATGGTGTTGTAGTCCCACGACCGGTCGTCGGGGTGGCGCCACAGACCCGGTGACTGGTGCGCAACGCAATTCATGTCGAAGGCGTTGAATCGGATCTTACGTGGGGCATTCGGTTCTGACACCGGAGGAATGATGCTGACGGATCGTCGGAGTGGCCATCGTTGTGCCCACCGCGAACCTAAACTTGTGCCATGCGATCCACAGATGTGTTGCTCGACGGTCTCGGTCGAGTCGTCGAGAACGTTCACGCCGTCCTGGACGACATCTCCACCGAGGAATTGAACCGGGCTCCCGCGCCCGGTGCGAACACGATCGCCTGGCTCGTGTGGCATCTGACGCGCGTGCAGGACTCGCACGTCGCCGACGTCGCCGGAACCGACGAGGTGTGGGTGACCGGGGGATGGGTCGAACGGTTCGGTCTGCCGTTTCCGCCCGGGGAGAGCGGGTACGGGCAGTCTGCCGACGAGGCCGCGCGGGTGATCGTCGACGACCCGGACCTGTTGCGTGGCTACTACGACGCCACGCACGCGGTCAGCGTCGACTACATTGGCGCGCTGTCGGATTCAGATCTCGACCGCGTCGTCGACGAGAACTGGGACCCGCCGGTCACGTTGGGCGTACGATTGCTCAGCGTGATCGACGACGACACCCAGCACATCGGTCAGGCGGCATACGTCCGGGGCCTGTTGTCCTGATCCCGTCGCTGTCGCTCTGCGTTCTGAGTAATTGCGGCCTGGCGGCCGTCGTGGACCACGAAACAACCGTGGTGCGCGGTGCGACCCCAACCACTGCTCCCTGAGGAGGCCGGAGCTTGCGGAGGCCGTCACGAAGGGTCCTGGCGAGGTGTGTCGCCAAACCCTTCGTGGCTCGTCGCTATCGCTCCTCGCACCTCAGGGAGCAGGGGCTGGGACCTGCGGTTATGCGGTTCTTTCGGACTAGGAGACTGCTGAAATAGTCGGCGTCGTTTCGGTGTGGGGTGAGCGGGTTTGCCTGGTGGGCTGGGATCCTGGTGGGTATGCAGGGTGAGCCGGATCGTCAGGGTGAGTTTCTGGATGTGAACTCGGTCGTCGGGCATTTGCTGGCCGAGGGCAGTGTGTTCGCGTTTTTGGCTGCTCATCGCGAGCAGTTGTTCCCTGCGGAGATGTTCGCGGACCTGTTTCCCAGCGGCCGGGGCCGTCCGTCGATCCCGCCGGCCACGATGGCGTCGGTGATCGTGCTGCAA
>NZ_LZMP01000040.1:0-27315 GCF_001691435.1 Gordonia sp. UCD-TK1
GTGCCGAATGTGTCGGTGTGGGTGTTGGATTCGCGGTTGCGTCCGGTGCCGGTGGGTGTGGTGGGTGAGTTGTATCTGGGTGGTGTGCAGGTGGCGCGGGGGTATGCGTCGCGGGCGGGGTTGACTGCGGAGCGGTTTGTGGCGGATCCGTTTGGTGGGGTGGGTGTGCGGTTGTATCGGACGGGTGATCGGGTGCGGTGGAGTGGTGTGGGTGAGTTGGAGTATGTGGGTCGTGTTGATTTTCAGGTGAAGTTGCGGGGGCAGCGGATCGAGTTGGGGGAGATCGAAACCGTCCTCGGCACCACGCCGGGTGTCGCCCAGGTGGTGGTCTCGGTCATGGAACTCGCTGCGGGAGAACAACTCGTGGCTCACGTCACCGGAGCGGATGTCGACGTCGAGCATCTGCGCGCGACGGCTGAGCAACTACCCGCGTACATGCGGCCCACGTCCTGGGTCGTCCTGGACGCGTTGCCGTTGAACACCGCGGGCAAGGTGGACCGAAAAGACCTCCCCGCACCGGATTTCGTCGCGGCCGAACGCGTGCTCCCCGAGACCGACGCCGAAGTCGCGATCACCGGTGTCTTCGCCGACGTGCTCGGGCTGTCTGCCGCGGACTCGGTGTCGGTGACCGACAGCTTCTTCGATCTCGGCGGCAACTCACTGGCCGCGACCCGACTCGCGGCCCGTGTCTCCCGGATGCTCGGGGTCCCGGTACGGGTGCGAGACGTCTTCGACGCCCCGACGGTCCGTGATCTCGCGCGTCGAGTCCAGGCGGCAGACATCGCCGGGGCCGGAACAGTAGTCCCGGATCGGTCGACTGCACCGGCCCGTCCGTCGGTCTTGCCTCTCTCGAGCGCCCAGCGCCGCATGTGGTTCATCAACCAGTACGAGCCGGCGGTTGCGTCGTACATCATCCCGTTCGCCTTCCGACTCCGCGGCACGGTCGAGGTCGAACATCTCCGTCGAGCGCTCGCGGACGTGGTCGCGCGTCACGAGGTTCTCCGGACCACCTACCCGGTGTCCCGCGACGGACGCCCCGAGCAACGAATCCACGACGTCGATCCGGAGAATCCCGTATTCGACTGGGCGGTGGCAGATTCCGAGTCCGAAGCGCTGGCCGTCGCCGCCGAGCCATACGACCTGACCCGTGACCTGCCCGTGCGCGCCCGCGTATACGTCGATCCCGGTACAAGTGCACTGCTGGCCGTCAGCATCCATCACATCGCTGCCGACGGCGAGTCGGGCCGGGCGCTGTCGCGCGATCTGCTCACCGCGTACTCGGCACGACGCGACGGTCGGAGCCCGGACTGGCCGCCGCTCCCGATCCAGTACGCCGATCACGTCCTGCAGGTCGCCGGACGAGCGGACGAGCAGGACGAGCACCGGCAGTGGTGGGCCCGCCGGCTCGACGGCGCCCCGGTCCTCATGGATCTGCCCACCACCCATCCACGCCCGGCCACGCCGACCATGCGCGGCGCGACCGTCGAGTTCGTCATCCCGGGACGTGTCGCGCAGGGGATCGGCATCCTCGCCCGCGCCGGCGACGCCACCGCATTCATGGTGCTGCACGCCGCACTCGCCGCGGTGCTGGGTCGGCTGTCGGGCAGCCGCGACGTCGTCATCGGGACCGCCGCCGCGGGCCGCGACGGCGACACCGACGACTTGATCGGCATGTTCGTCAACACGGTCGCGCTGCGGACCCCGATCGTCCCCGCACAGCCGTTCACCGACCTCCTGCGGGTGGTGCGCGAGGTGGATCTCGACGCCCTCGATCACGCCGGCGTGCCGTTCGACGACGTCGTCGACGAACTCGGGGTGGCCCGCACCGCGTCCCATGCGCCACTGGTCCAGGTGCTGCTCACCACGTCCGATCTCGCCGCCCCCGGCGCCCCCGGTGGGCAGATCGCCGGCCTCGACGTCGAACCCGTTGCCGTCGAGGACAACTCGGCAAAACTCGACCTGACCCTCGGTGTTCTGACGGACCCGGCCGAGGGGGCTCCGTGGCGCGGTTCGCTCACCTACGCAACGGACCTCTTCGACGACTCCGCCGCGCGCCGGCTCGCGGACCGATTCGTCGGCGTACTGACGTCCGCGGTCGGCGACAGCACACTGCCGGTCGGGGACCTCGAGCTGCTGACCCMGGACGAGGAGATGATCCCGCTCGTCTCGGGCGACCCCGATCCCGCTCCGGGACTCCTCTCGGACCTGCTCGTCGACGCGGCGCGGATGCGTCCGACCCACCCGGCCGTCGTCGACCCCGTCGCCCCGGACCCCGAACACGTCTGGACCTATGCCGAACTCGATTCGGCGAGTTCGCATCTCGCGAGGGTCCTCATCGACCGCGGTATCGGTCCGGAGGACGTGGTCGTCAGTGCGTTCCCGCGCTCGGCGACGGCGCAGCTCGCATTGTGGGCAGTGGCCAAGACCGGTGCGGTGTACTGCCCGATCGACCCCCGCTACCCCGCGGAACGCATCGCTCGGGTCCTGGACGCCGCGAACGCCGTGCTGGTGCTCACCGACGGGAGTGTGGAAGGGCCGGCCGCCGACACGGCCTCCACGTGGCCGCCGCGACTGCTGCTCGACTCGGCGCTCGTCGCCGACCTGCGCAGACGCCGGGCGCTCGACCCGCCGCGTCGCAACCGGCCGGTGACACCCGACTCCGGCGCCTACATGATCTTCACCTCCGGATCGACCGGGACGCCGAAGGGGGTGCTCGTGACGCACCGCGGCCTCGCGGGTGTCAGCGCGGTGCTGCGCGACCGGCACCGATCCGGGCCCGATGCGCGCTGGCTGGCGATCAGCTCGCCCGCATTCGATGCCGCCATGCTCGAGGTCCTCGGTGCCTACGGCAGTGCTGCGACGCTCGTCGTCGCGCCTCCCGAGGTGTACGGAGGCCGCGAGCTGGCCGACTTCGTCACGACGCACCGCACCACCCACGCCTTCCTGGTGACGTCGGTGGCGGCGTCGTTGCCGGATCCCGGTCGCCTACCCATGACCGACGTCCTCGTCGGCGGCGAGGCCGTCCCCGACACCGAGAAAGACCGGTGGGCCCCGCACGTGGGGTTCCACAACGGTTACGGACCCACCGAGACCACGATCATCAGCGTCACCTCGCCGCCGATCGGCGTCGACGAGCCGGTCCACCTCGGCAGCCCGGTCCCCGGCGCGAGCGCCCATGTCCTGGACGAGCGGCTGCATCCGGTGCCGCCGGGGGTCGTCGGGGAGCTGTACCTCGCCGGTCCCGAACTCGCACGCGGTTACCACGGACGGCCGGCGCTGACCGCCGAGCGCTTCGTCGCCGCCGTCGACGGGGCACCGGGCACGCGGATGTACCGGACCGGGGATCTCGTGCGCCGGGACCGCAGCGGCGGATTGGTCTACGTAGGCCGCGCCGACTTCCAGGTCAAATTGCGCGGACAACGGCTCGAACTCGGTGAGATCGAGGCCGTCCTGACCGCACACCCGGAGGTGCGGACGGCGGCGGTCATCGGGGTCGGGAACCCGGTGACCTCGTTGGCCGGTTACGTCGAACCCGTCGACCCCGGACGACCGGTCGAGATCTGCGCCCTCCGTGAACATCTCGCGACCCATCTGCCATCGCACATGGTCCCGGCGGCACTCACGGTGCTCGACCCCATGCCGCGCAGCCCGATCGGGAAGATCGACCGCGCCGGCCTCCCCGCCATCGAGCCGTCGGATGCCGACGCCGAACGCGTTCCGCCGTCGACGCACACCGAGCGGTTACTCGCGGCCATCGTCGGCGAGGTTCTCGGACTCGACGACGTGTCGGTGACCGCTGACTTCTTCGTCATCGGCGGCAACTCGTTGTCGGCCACGCGTGTGAGTGCCCGCACGGGGGACGCTTTCGGGATCCGCGTCGGTGTCCGCGACGTCTTCGAGGCGCCGACGGTTCGCCTGCTCGCGCGTCGCGTCGACGCCGCTTACGACGATGCGTCACGACCGCCACCGCTGCGCCGTGTCGAGCCGCGGCCCGCGCACATTCCACTGTCGTATGCCCAGCAACGGATCTGGTTCCTGAACCGGTTGGACCCGAATTCGGGGGCCTACACCATCCCGATGGCCGTCCGCCTCCGCGGCCGGCTCGATCGGACTGCGTTACGCGCCGCCGTCGTCGACCTGCTGGACCGCCACGAGATCCTGCGGACCGTGTTCCCGGCGCCGGGCGGTGAACCGCGGCAGCATATCTTGCCGATCGACGAGGCCCGGGCCCGCCTGCGGTGGGAGGACATCGCGGCTCCGCGGGAGCTCGCCGACCCGGCCGCATTCGTCGGTGACGCCGCCTTCGACATCACCACCGAACTGCCGCTGCGTATTCGCCTGTTCGCGGTCGGTGACGGTGGAATCGACACCGACGACCACGTCCTCGTCGTCGTACTGCATCACATCGCCGCCGACGGTGAGTCGATGAGGCCGCTCGTCGCCGATCTGTGGGGGGCCTATCTGGCGCGTGCCGAGGGCCATGCGCGAGAGGCGGCCGCGCCGGCGATCCAATTCGCCGATCACGCACTGTGGCAACGGGAGACGCTGGGGGACATCGACTCGCCGGAGTCCGTTCTCGGTCGCCAGGTCGGCTACTGGGTGAATCGACTGTCGGGGATCCCCGACCTCCTCCCGCTGCCCACGGACCGGCCGCGACCGGCGGTCGCGTCGCAGCGGGGCGGTCGCGTCACCGCGGGCATCCCGACCGAACTGACACAGCGGATCGCGGACACGGCCCGCGCCCACGGGGCCACCGAGTTCATGGTCGTCCACGCCGCGCTGTCGATCGTGCTGGCCAGGCTGTCCGCGACCCGCGACATCGTGATCAGCACCCCGGTTGCCGGACGGGGCCATGCGCATCTCGACGACCTCGTGGGAATGTTCGTCAACACCGTGGTCCTGCGCACCGACGTCGACCCCCGGACCCCGGTCGGGGACTTCCTCGAACGGGTGCGCATCGACGACATCAACGCCCTCGCCCGCGCCGATGTGCCGTTCGAGTACCTGGTGGACCGGCTGTCCCCGGTCCGGTCGGAGGCGTTCGCCCCGATCAGCCAGGTGATGCTGTCGGTGCTGCACGATCAGGACACCGGAACCGTCGGGACCGACCCCTCGGGATCGGCGAAACTGACCTTCGAACCGATCGAGGCGTCCACCGGCACCACCCAGCTCGACCTGACCGTGGCGGTGACGATCCGTCCCGAAGGCGCGTGGGACGTCGAGATCGTTTATGCCACCGACCTGTTCGACGAGCGGACCGCGCGCACCGCGATCACCCGCCTGACCAGGGTCCTCGAGGCGGTCGTCGGTGCCGACGACATGGCTGTCGGTGCCATCGACCTGACCGACGCGTCCGAGCGCGCGCGGATCGCCGAACTGGTCGTGGGCCCCGATCTCTCGGTGCCGTGGTCGACGGTCACCGATGCGATCGAGGCGGCCGCGCGACGCTCACCGGAGTCGACGGCCCTGGTGGCCGGTGCGCGATCCGTGACCTACCGCGAGTTCATGGACCGGATCACCCAGCTGGCCGAGACGATGTCCGCACACGGCGTGGGTCCGGAAGTGGCCGTGGGCGTGTGTATCCCGCGGTCGGTGGAGCTGGTGCTCGCGAYCCACGCGGTGGTGATGGCCGGCGGCAGCTATGTCAGCATCGACCCGTCGACTCCGTCCGAACGAGTGGCCGCGATGGTCGACGCCGCGTCGATCGCGGTCATCCTGACCGCTGAGGTGACTCCGTCCGCGCTGTCCGGTCTGTCGGTACCGACCCTCGTCGTCGACGGAAACGCCCCGCCGGAGGACCGCTCGGGTCCCCGGCCGGAACTCCGTCGCCCGCGTCCGGGCAACGCCCTCTACACGTTGTTCACGTCCGGCTCGACCGGAACGCCGAAGGGAGTCACGGTCAGTCACGGCGCCGTACTCAACCGACTCGCATGGATGGCGGTGCGTTCCCCGCTGCGTCCCGACGATGCCGTTCTGCTCAAGACGCCGGTCACCTTCGACGTGTCCGTCCCCGAGTTGTTCGAACCGCTGATGGCCGGGGCCCGCCTCGTCATCGTCGAGGACGGCCGCCACATCGACCCGGCCCATGTCCTCGCCGAGATCGAGCGGCATCGGGTCACCTCGGTGCACTTCGTGCCGTCGATGATGGCGGCGTTCGTCGAGTACATCGGCGACCACCCGCGGAGGCGCGCGGCACTGTCGTCGTTGCGGCGTGTCAACGCGTCGGGCGAGGCACTGCCGGCCGCCACCGCCGAGGCCATGGCGGCGCTCGTGCCGCAGGCGGACCTCGACAATCTCTACGGGCCGACGGAGGCGGCCGTCGAGGTGACGGCCTACCGCTTCGCCCCCGGCGACGTGATCGTGCCGATCGGGCGCCCGAACGCGAACACCACCACGTGGGTGCTGGACGACGGGTTGCGCCCGGCGCCGGTCGGGGTGGTCGGCGAGCTGTACGTCGGCGGCGATCAGCTGGCGCGCGGCTATGCCGCCCGGCCCRACCTCACCGCCGAACGGTTCGTGGCCGACCCCACCGGCCCGCACGGAGGGCGCCTCTACCGGACCGGTGACCTGGTGCGCTGGAACGCCTCCGGTGCGCTCGAATACCTCGGCCGGGCAGACTTCCAGGTGAAGTTGCGCGGACAGCGCATCGAGCTCGGGGAGATCGAGACCGTCCTCGCCCGCGTCGACGGCATCTCGCACGCGGCGGTCACCGTCCGGAGCGGTCCGGCGGGTGATGCACTGGTCGGATACCTCGCCGGCCGTGTCGATCTCGACGCGATCCGTGAGCATCTGCGGCAGGCATTGCCGCAGTACATGCACCCGACGCAGTGGGTGGTCCTCGATTCGGTTCCGGTGACCGCGACCGGCAAACTCGACCGCCGGGCCCTGCCCGCGCCGCGGAGCGAGCCGGTCGAGATGGTGCCGCCCGCCGACGCCGTCGAAAGGGCGGTGGCCGTCGTCGTCGCCGACGTGCTGGGACTCGACGAGATCTCGGTGACGACGCCGTTCTTCGATCTGGGCGGCAACTCGCTCGCCGCGATGCGGGTCGTCGCCCGGATCGGCGAGCAGCTCGGGACCGACCTCGATGTGCGCGACCTCTTCCGCACCCCGACGGTCCGCGAGCTCGCGCAACTCGTCACGCGTCGTCGGGTCTCCGACCATCCGCTCGTCGCCCGGCCCCGGCCCGAGCGCATCCCGTTGTCGTACGCGCAACAACGACTGTGGTTCATCAACCAGTTCGACGTGACGTCCCCGACGTACAACATGCCGATGGCATTCGACATCCGGGGATTCCTCGATGTCGACGCACTACGCGCCGCGGTCGCGGCTGTGATGACGCGACACGAACCGCTGCGGACCGTCTACCCGCTCGGCGACGACGGGGTGCCGCTCCAGCACATCCTCGATCCTTCGGTCGCGGCGGCCCGACTGCGCTGGGAATCGGCCGGGACGCCCGAGGACGCGATGGCATTGTGCGCGGAGGGATTCGACGTGACGACGCAGCTGCCGCTGCGTGTGGTGACATCGCTGGTATCAGCAGAGGGTGCGGCGCCGCCGGTGTGTCGAGTCGTGCTGGTACTGCACCACATAGCCGGCGATGCGGCGTCCCTGGCGATCCTGGCCGCGGAAGTCCTCGGTGGGTACCGCAACGGTCGACGCCCCGAAGACGGGTCGATCGAGGTACCGGAGATCGCATACGCCGATCACGCGCTGTGGCAACGCGATGTGCTCGGGGACCTCGACGACCCGACCTCACCGATGGCGGCGCAGTACTCGTTCTGGACCGAGACGCTGGCCGACGTTCCGGCCGCACTGGAGATCCCCGGTGACCGTCCGCGTCCACCGATCGCCGACCCCACCGGTGGTCGGCTGCCCCTCGAGATCGGCGAGGAGCGCAGCGCGGCGGTGGCGGCGACCGCACGCGTGCACGGGATGACCCCGTTCATGGTCTGTCACGCCGCCTTCGTCGCCGCACTCGCCCGTGTGGCCGATGTGCGGGACATCAGCGTCGGCGCCGCCATCTCCGGTCGCGGGCACGCGGCCACGGCCGGGCTCATCGGGATGTTCGTCAACACCGTGGTGCTCCGCACATCGGTGCACTCCGAGGACACGATCGAGGACCTGCTGCGCCGGATTCGTGACGCCGATCTCGCGGCCTTCGCGCACGCCGACATCCCGTTCGAGACCCTCGTCGAGCACCTCACCCCGGTTCGGTCCACCGCCCACGCGCCGCTGGTGCAGGTCATGATCAACTACCTCGGCGAGTCGTCCGGGACATCGACGTTGCCCGGTATCGGCGCGGACGCCGAGCCGCTCATCGTGGACGGTCTCGAGGTCGTGACCGTCGAACCGGGGCCGCCGCCGGCGAAGGTCGACCTCACCCTCGGTCTCGCGGAGCGGTCCGTCGGTGAGGCTGTCGAGTTGGTCGGCGAGATCGACTACGCCGCAGCGCTGTTCGACATCGAGACGATTGAATCGATACGCGACGTCTTCCTACGCATGCTCGACGCCGTGACCGGTGACATCGACACGGTGCTGGACGAGGTCGATGTGACCGGTGCCGTTGACGGTGCGTCGCTGATCCTCGACAGCGCGGGCCGGGCGGCACCGGCGCGGGTGCCGGGAGAGCTGTACGAGCGCGCGGGAGACGGTTCGCTGATCGCGACGGGGATGTGGGCGCGGTGGATCGACGCCTCGATGACACGACCGAAGATCCTCGGGCCGGTCGAGCGTCACCCCCGGATCGGCGGGCGGCGAGTGGATCTCGATGCGGTGGAGGCGGCACTCAACGCGGTGGCGGGCGTCGCCACTGCGGCGGTCGTGGCGCCGGCGTCCGACGGTCAGCCGACGGATGACGGAGTCGAGGTGGGGGCCTGGGTCGTGGCCGACCGCGACGGCCCCGGCGCCCCCGACCTCCGACGCGAGCTGTCGAGAGTGCTGCCCGCACACTGTATTCCGACGGTGATCAGCGTCGTCGACGCCATCCCGGTCGGCGCGGACGGCCGACCCGGACGCCGCGAGGTCGCGGCGCTCATGACCGCAGCCGGTGGGGGACGCGAGGACGCCGAGCCCGCGGCCCCGACCAGCCGCTGGGAAGTGACGGTCGCCGAAGCGATGTCGGAGATCACCGGGACTGCGGTGACCGACGCGGACCAGGGTTTCTTCGACCTCGGCGGGACCTCGCTGTCGGCGGTTCGGCTGGTGTCGCTGCTGCGACGACGGACCGGACTGCCCGTCGAGGTCGCATGGATCTTCGCCGGACCCACACCGCGCGATCTCGGCGCCCGGCTCGCTGCTCAGGCGACGCACGAGGACTCAGCCGACACCGCCGCCACGCGGGGCCAGGTCGTCGTGCCGCTACGGGCGGACGGCAGCCGCGAACCGGTCTTCTGCGTCCACCCCGCCGATGGGTTGGCGTGGCTGTTCGCCGGTCTCACACCGTATCTCGACGACCGGCCGGTTTTCGGTCTGCAGGACCCCTTCGTGGTGGCCGGCGACACGGCCGCCACGTCGATCCGCGAACTCGCCGCGCGGTATGTGGCCGAGATCCGGGCGATCGTCCCGCAGGGGCCCTACCACCTCGTCGGTTGGTCCCTCGGCGGGCTCATCGCCCAGGAGATGGCGGCCGAATTACATTCGCAGGGTGCCGAAGTCGGGTTCCTCGGCCTCCTCGACAGCTATCCCGCGACCGGTGACGAACTCGAGACCGGCGGTGAACTCGAGACCGACGGGGCGCCGGCGCGCGCCGAGGCGTCCGCGGAAGATGCGCGAGCCACGGTCGCGGACCTGCTCGGCGGGTGGCGAGCGGTCATCGACATCGACGCGGTGACCGCCTCCGACGATCCGGCCGCGATGGCGGCGGCGGTCCGCGAGCGGGTCGTCGGACTCGGACTCCTCGACGGACCCGCGTTCGACCGCATGCTCCAGCGGATGGCGACGTCGGCCCGACGCACCGTCGACCACCGACCCCGAACCTACGACGGCGACGCGATGCTCGTCGTCGCGGCGGCGGGGGAGACCGACCCGGACACCACCGCCGGACGCTGGACACCGTTCCTCCGCGGGCGGATCACCCGTGTCGACGTCGATGCCGATCACCTCGGGATCGTCGGTACCGTCGCGCTCGAGGTGATCGGACCGCGGATCGACGCGGCGATCCGCGAGGCCGAGGCCGCGGCGAGCAAGCGACGGCCCCACCCGCTCCCTGACTAGGCCGGAGCTTGCGGAGGGCGCGGCCGGGGGTGGGCTCGCGCTCGCATCAACCGGGAGCGGAGCGGGGATCGCGCGCTCCTCAGCCGGCCGGCAGATCCGCGAGGGCGCCGGGGAGGTCGCCCCGATGGACGACGACGAGTCGCTGGGTCGCCCGGGTGAGGGCGACGTACAGGTCGCTGAGCCCGCGTGGTGACTGGTCGATGATCGCAGCGGGCTCGACGACGATGGTCGTGTCGAACTCCAGGCCCTTACAGCTCCGCACCGTGCACACCCGGGGTGGCTCCCGGTCGGGGAGCGTGAAGCGATCCGGCGCCAGCGCCGCCTCGATCGCGTCGTGCAGGTGATCGGGGACCACGACGGCGGTGAGGCCGTCGGGTTCGGCGAGCCCGACGGCTCGGAGGACGGCGTCGGCGATGCTCCCCGGGGAGTCGTTGTCCGCCCGCAGCGCCACCGGCTCGATCCCGTTGCTGCGCAACGAGGTCGGGGCCTTCTCGCCGTTGCCGATCTCGTCGAGGACGCGCGCGGCGTACTCCATGATCTCGCTCGGGGTGCGGTAGTTGACCGACAGCTCTTTGAACTGCCAGCGCTTCGCGACATACGGCTCCAGGACCTCGCCCCACGAGCGCGTGCCCGCCTCGTCGGATGTCTGAGCGGTGTCGCCGATGATCGTCATCCACCGATTCGGGATGCGTCGCATCACCATCCGCCAGGACATGGCGGAGAGCTCTTGGGCCTCGTCGACGATGACGTGGCCGAACGTCCAGGTGCGGTCGCCGTAGGCACGTTCGGCCGTCGTGGCGCGTCGTGTCTCGGTCTGGCGGGACGCGAGCTGTTCGGCGTCGATCAGGTCGTAGGCCATCAGGATCTCGGGATCGAGTTCGTCCTCGAGGTCCTGCGGCGCCGAGCCGGTCAGGATGTCCAGTGCGTCCTGTGCCTCGGCCAACTGGCGGCGCCAGCGTGCGCGTTCGGCCCGCTCCGCGTCCTCGGTGCCGTAACCGATCAGCTCGGCGAGCTCGTCCAGCAATGGGACGTCGGCAGGTGAGAAGTCCGCACCCGACGTCGTGGCCGGGCGCGACGGACGGTGCAGCGCAGCACGATCGGCGTCCGTCCAACCCGGGGTGGCCTTGCGAATCGCGCGTTCGTCGCCGAGCAGGTCGCGAAGCAGGGCCTGCGGGGTCAGCGTCGGCCAGTACCGCAGCAACGCGGCACGGATGTCGGGATCGCGGCTCATGTCGTCGCGGATGTCGGCGATGTCGGCGGGGCTGAGCAACTGCGAACCGTCGAGCAGGCTCGATCCGATGGTCGCCGCGTGCCGCGCCGCGAGTTCGGCGAGACCCGCCTTCAGGAAAGCGTTCTGCGAGAGGTTGTGGGCGCGTCGAGTCGCGCGGGCCTTGGCGCGTGCGGCCTTGACCAGAGCCGAGTCGATCTCGACGGTATAGCTGTCGAAATCGACCGCCTCGGGACGAGACGGCAGCGACTGCTGGGCGCGCACCGCCCGCTTGAGGACGTCGACCATGCGCAGCCCGCCCTTGACCGCGGCGGTCGTCCGCGGGTCGGCGGTGCCCGCGCGGACGCCGGGGAACAGGTCCCCGATGGTCGAGAGGAGCACGCCGGACTCGCCCAGCGAGGGCAGCACCTGGCCGATGTAGTTCAGGAAGTCGTCGTTGGGTCCGATGATGAGGATGCCGCTGCGCGAGAGGTTCTCGCGATGTGTGTAGAGCAGGTAGGCGGCTCGGTGCAGCGCCACGGCGGTCTTGCCGGTACCGGGGCCGCCCTGGATGACGGTGACCCCGCGATGCGTCGACCGGATGATCAGGTCCTGCTCGCGCTGGATCGTCTCGACGATGTCGGTCATCTCGCCGGTGCGGGCGGCGTTGAGGGCCGCGACAAGAGCCGACTCGTTGACGACGTCGCCGTGTCCGAAGTCGTCGAGCAGCGCATCGCCTGCGGTCAGGGACTCGTCGCTCACCCCGCGGACCTTGCGGCTGCGGGTCCGGATGTGGCGACGGCGCGCGACGTCCTCGGGTGCGGCGGGCGTCGCCAGATAGAACGGCCGGGCCAGGGGCGCGCGCCAGTCCAGCAGCAGGGTGGCGTCGGTGGCGGTGGCGTCGAGTTCGCCGTCGTCGGCGAAACCGTCGTCGAGGACACCGATGCGTCCGATACGTCGGATCTCGCCGTCCTCGAGGTCGAGACGACCGAAATACAGATTGTGTTCGGCGGCATCGAATTTGGCGAGATCCTCGTTGTACATCCGCTCGTAGGACTCGCGTTCGGACAGCGCCTGCGGTGTGCCGCCGCGTTCGGAGAGCGTCGACGACAACCGACGCTGCGTGGTCCGCCGCATCCGGTCCAGCCTGCCGTACACGCGGTCGAGGTGCCGCTGTTCCTCGTCCACGCGGGGGTCGGTGTCCGGCGAGAGGGCGGTCATCGGCCGTCCCCGATCGACAGCGGTGCGCGGGACCCGTGGGACCGGGCCAGTCCGGCGGCCCGGATGCGGGCGGTCATCGCGCGGGGGTCGGCGGACAAGCGGCGGCAGACCTGCGACGCCGGGTCGGCGAGTGTCTCGTCGTCGAGTCGGCGGGACAGCCACTCGAGAACGTCGGTCTGTGCACAGAAGGGGACGGGGTCACCGGTGACCGGGTCGGCGAGGACGCCGTGCCGGGACACGTACAGGTCGAAGGTCGCAGGCGGGGTCCACTCGTCCGGAAGGAGGGGAGTGGGACGGCCGAGAACGGGGTGGTCGCGCGTAGTCACTGTCTGTCGATGATAGTTGGGTTCGGTGGCGTCGAGAGCATCGATGTGGGTGGGACCCAGCCAGGCCGCGGTCGTCGTGATCGCGGCCTCACCTGCGAAGATCGGCGCGGCTGGGATGTATCCCCGGGCCGCGACATGGGCGGAATGGCCGACTGTGATGTTCGTGACGCGGACCGTGCGGAGGCAGATCCGGTCCGTCGACGGAACGTGGGCGAGCTTGCGACGTAGAACGTCGGGGGCGGCATTCGACCCGACTGCGATCACGAGCCGCGAGCCGGCCGACGGGACCGTCCCGAACGGTGGACCCGCGAGCGTCATCTCGTGCAGCGATGCCTCTCTCAGCGCCGCGGACGCGGGCACCCAGGGATAATCCGCTGGCGGGTGCTCCGCGTCCGTGGTCGTGAGATCGGTTGTGCTCAGGGTCGTGCTCGTATCTGTTGCTCGTGCGCGTGGAGACCCCGAGGGATCAGCGACGTGCCTTGCGCAGACGCTTGCGACTCTGCTCGGCGGAGTCCTCGGCAGCTGCGGCGAGCTGGCGTGCGGTCTCGGCGAGCTCGGCCGACCGTGCGCGGGCGACGTCGGCGAGTTCGGCCGACCGATCGCGTGCCACGTCGGCGAACTCCGGTGCGCGCTTGCGGGCGGTGTCGGCGAGATCGGACGCACGGTCGCGAGCCGAATCGGCGATCTTCGGAGCCTTCTTCTTCGCCTGCTTCTGCGCCTTCTCGGCCTGCTTCTGGGCTTTCTCGGCCCGCTTCTGCGCTTCCTTCACGAGCTTCGGGCCCCGCTTGCGCGCGGTCTCGGCGAGATCAGCCGAACGCGCGAGCGCCGTGTCGGCGAGCTCCGACGACCGGTGGATAGCCGCGTCGGCGACGACCGGGGCGCGGTCCTTGATGCGATCCGCGACATCGGAGGCGGTCTCGGCGGCCTTGCCGGCCAGCTCGAGGGAGCGCTTCTGCGCGGCCTCGGCGATCTCGGGTGCGTGCTCGCGGAACTTCGCCGCGGCGTCGGCGGACCGCTCGGAGACGATCTCGGCGCCGTCGTGGGTGCGCTCGACGAGGTGCTCCCAGGTCGACGACCCGGCGGCGGCACCGATCGGCAGCGCCGCGGCGACAGCGGATGCCTTCTGGCGGCCGCGCCACGCGAGCGACGGCTTGCCCTCGGTGTCGACCGCCGCCAACAGGACTCCGCCGAGCAGGCCGACGTTTTTGATGAACGCGTTGCGCTGGGCTTCCTTCTTGGCCGGGTCGGCCTCGTTCCAGAAGTCGGTGCCGGCTGCGGTCGTCGGGATCAGGGTGCCGGCCAGGACGACGGACGCGACGCGCGGGAACTTGCCGGTGGCGAGCAGGATTCCGCCGCCGATCTGAGCGGCGGCGTTGATCTGCACCAGGGTCTCGGTGTTCTCCGGGATCCGGCCGGCCACCTCGGGCGGGAGCGACGACCGGGCCTTGTCCACGACCGGCTCCGCGGACTGTGCGATCGGTTTGGGGCTCCGGATGGCGTCCACGCCGCTGGCGACGAACGCCGAGGCGAGGAGCGGACGGGCGATACGGCGGAGAATCATCGGTCACAACCTTCTTCAGTCGGGTTTGGCTATCGAGATCCGTCGGGTGAAGCGCGTTTCTGGCCCGTTCAACGCTACCCTGTCACAACGAATCTGCAGGTCACTCGGCGTGCCGTGGCCGGTTTGCGTACCTACGGGGCATCGCGGGTCACGACTCGCCGAACGATCCGAGGAACAGGTAACCGCCCGCGACGGAGACCAAACACTCGGGAGTCGACCGGCGTCGCCCGCCTCCGTATCACCAGCGGCGCTCACGCCATTCGGGGAGTGACCCGCGCTCGGCGCCCAGGGTCGTGTCCTTGCCGTGGCCGGGGTAGACGACGGTCGAGTCGTCGAAGCGGTCGAACAGCTTCGTCGAGACGTCCTCGAGTAGGGTGTCGAAGTCCTCCGGCTTCCAGGTCTTGCCGATCCCGCCGGGGAAGAGGCAGTCACCGGTGAACAGGTGCACGGTTCGCTCGCCGCTGTCGTCGACATCGGTGAGTGCGAGAGCGATCGATCCCGGGGTGTGCCCGACGAGATGGATGGCCTCGAACGTGAGGTCGCCGACCTCGAGGACATCACCGTCGTCGACGAGGCGGTCGGGGGTGACGGGCAGTTCATCGGCGTCGAGGCGCCCTGCCGCGGTCGGCACCCCGGTGGACTCGGTGACGGCGGCGAGGGCCTGCCAGTGATCGAAATGCTGGTGCGTCGTGAAGATGAGCTTCGGTGTGCCCTCGACGGCCGACAAGACCTCGGTGATCGTCTCCGCGTCGTTGGCTGCGTCGATGATCAGCTGATCGCCCGTCGCACGCGAGGTCACCAGGTAGACGTTGTTGTCCATCGGGCCGACGGACAGCTTGACGATGGTGGCCGACGACAGCGTGCGGCGCTGCGGGGTCTTCGACTCGGAGAGGTCGCCGGTGTAGTCGTCGCTGATCGGTGTCGCTGGGGAGGTCATGCCGACAGGCTATGACAGCGGGCACCCGGAATGTGACGGTCGCGACCATGAAACCCGGCGTGGCGCGCGTATCCTGGACCATTGGTTCGGCGATGACACGCGGGCGGCGAGACCGATCGCCCGGTCGTCGGACTCCGAATCTCCCCGGGGCGAGTGCATGGCGACGTTTCTGTCGGTGGCCGTCGGTACTGTGCCCGTGCGCCGTCTGTGCGCCCTGTGACTCGAGAATGTAAGGACTGCAGTGGTTGATCGTCTGATCGTCCGAGGTGCCCGCGAACACAATCTGCGCGGCATCGATGTCGACCTGCCCCGGGACAGCCTCATCGTCTTCACGGGGTTGTCGGGATCGGGCAAGTCATCCCTCGCCTTCGACACGATCTTCGCGGAGGGGCAGCGGCGCTACGTGGAGTCACTGTCCGCCTATGCGAGGCAGTTCCTCGGGCAGATGGACAAGCCGGATGTGGACTTCATCGAGGGCCTGTCGCCCGCGGTGTCCATCGATCAGAAGTCGACCAACCGCAATCCCCGGTCGACCGTCGGCACCATCACCGAGGTCTACGACTACCTCCGTCTCCTCTACGCCCGCGCCGGCAAGGCGCACTGCCCGATCTGCGGCGAGCCCATCGCCAAGCAGACACCCCAGCAGATCGTGGACCAGGTGCTCGCGATGGACGAGGGCACGCGGTTCCAGGTGCTCGCTCCGGTCGTGCGCACGCGGAAGGGCGAGTTCGTCGACCTCTTCGCCGAGCTCCAGACGCAAGGTTTCTCCCGCGCCCGCATCGACGGCGTCGTCCATCAGCTGACCGATCCGCCGAAGCTGAAGAAGCAGGAGAAGCACGACATCGAGGTGGTCGTGGACCGCCTCGTGGTCAAGCCCAGTGCCAAGCAGCGTCTGACGGATTCGGTCGAGACCGGTCTGCGTCTGGCCGACGGCATCATCGTGCTCGACTTCGTCGACCTCGAGGAGGACGACCCGGAACGCGAGCGCCGCTTCTCGGAGCGGATGGCCTGCCCGAATGCGCATCCGATCGCGATCGACGACCTCGAACCGCGGTCGTTCTCGTTCAACTCGCCGTACGGCGCGTGCCCGGAATGCGACGGGCTCGGCATCCGCAAGGAGGTCGACGAGGAGCTCGTCGTGCCCGACCCGGAGTTGTCGCTCGCCGAGGGTGCGATCGCCCCGTGGTCGACCGGCCACAACGCCGATTACTTTCTCCGGTTGATGTCGGGTCTGGCCGATCAGATGAAGTTCGACATCAACACGCCCTGGAAGAAGCTGCCGATCAAGGCGCGCAGGGCCCTGCTCAACGGCAGTGACCACCAGGTCCACGTCAAGTTCCGCAACCGGTACGGCCGCACCCGCTCGTACTACACCGAGTTCGAGGGCGTGCTCTCGTTCCTCGCGCGCCGCATGGACCAGACCGAGTCCGAGCAGATGAAAGAGCGGTACGAGGGTTACATGCGGGACGTGCCGTGTCCGGCCTGTCAGGGTGCGCGCCTGCGCCCGGAGATCCTCGCGGTCACGCTCGACCACCCGGAGTTCGGGCCGAAGTCGATCGCCGAGGTGTGTGCCCTGTCGGTCGCCGACTGCGCCGACTTCCTCGACCAACTGCGGCTCGACTCCCGGCAGGCCGCGATCGCGGGACGGGTCCTCAAGGAGGTCCAGGCCCGCATCCGCTTCCTGCTCGACGTCGGACTCGAGTACCTGTCGCTCGAGCGCGCCGCGGGTTCGCTGTCGGGTGGTGAGGCGCAGCGCATCCGCCTGGCCACCCAGATCGGTTCGGGTCTTGCGGGCGTGCTCTACGTCCTCGACGAGCCGTCGATCGGTCTGCACCAGCGCGACAACCGTCGACTCATCGACACGCTGACCCGTCTTCGGGATCTGGGCAACACACTGATCGTCGTCGAACACGACGAGGACACCATCCGCGCCGCCGATTGGATCGTCGACATCGGGCCCCGTGCCGGGGAGCACGGCGGACACGTGGTGCACAGCGGCAGTTACAAGGACCTACTGAAGAACCGGAAATCGCTGACCGGTGCGTACCTCGCCGGTCGCGACACCCTGCCGGTGCCGGACATCCGGCGGCCGATCGATCGCAAGCGCCAGCTGACGGTCGTCGGTGCGCGGGAACACAACCTCCGTGGCATCGACGTGTCGTTCCCGCTCGGTGTGATGACCGCGGTCACCGGTGTCTCGGGGTCGGGCAAGTCGACGCTCGTCAACGACATCCTGGCCACCGTGCTCGCCAACAAGCTCAACGGCGCGCGTCAGGTGCCCGGGCGTCACACCCGCATCAAGGGTCTGGACAACCTGGACAAGCTCGTGCAGGTCGACCAGTCGCCGATCGGGCGCACCCCGCGGTCGAACCCGGCCACCTACACCGGTGTCTTCGACAAGATCCGCACGTTGTTCGCGGCGACGACCGAGGCGAAGGTGCGCGGCTATCAACCGGGCCGGTTCTCGTTCAACGTCAAGGGCGGCCGCTGTGAGGCGTGCACCGGTGAGGGCACGATCAAGATCGAGATGAACTTCCTGCCGGATGTGTACGTCCCGTGCGAGGTCTGCCACGGCGCGCGGTACAACCGCGAGACCCTCGAGGTGCACTACAAGGGCAAGACCATCTCCGAGGTGCTCGACATGCCGATCGAGGAGGCCGCCGACTTCTTCGAGCCCGTCACCTCGATCCATCGCTACCTGAAGACACTCGTCGACGTCGGTCTGGGCTATGTCCGGCTCGGGCAGCCGGCGCCGACGCTGTCCGGCGGTGAGGCACAGCGCGTGAAGCTGGCGGCCGAATTGCAGAAGCGGTCGATGGGCCGGACGGTCTACATCCTCGACGAGCCGACCACCGGTCTGCACTTCGAGGACATCAAGAAGCTGCTCGCCGTGATCAACGGTCTGGTCGACAAGGGCAACACGGTCATCGTGATCGAGCACAACCTCGATGTCATCAAGACCGCCGACTGGGTCATCGACATGGGACCCGAGGGTGGCGCGGGTGGTGGAACCGTGGTCGGCGAAGGTACTCCGGAGGACATCGCCGCGACCCCGGGCAGCCACACCGGCAAATTCCTGGCCGAGATCGTCGACATTGGTCACGCGGTGGCGTCGGTCGGCTGAGTCGCCGAACGCGAATCGCCACTTCCGTTGTAGCAGCGCTGGTTTGCGAGTGGCGCGCGTCAACGGGAGTGGCGATGTGCGTGTTCGGAGGGGGAATGCGCGGCGGGGGAGTGTGCTACGAACCCATCGATTTGCGGATCTCCTCGAGTCGCTTCTTCGCGGCCTCGTCGCGTTTGCGCATCATCTCGTCGACGGACTGGCCCTCGGCGCTCGTCTCCGCCAGCTCCTGCGACCCGATCGCGGTGGTGATGCGGTTCTCGATCTTGTCGCGCACGAAGTCGAAGGTCGGGACGCCGCTGTCGGAGTAATTCGGATCGGGAACCGCTCCGGGCACCGGGCCGGTCGGCACGATCTCCGCATCGATGATCTCGTCGGACCGTCCGGGCTCCTCGGCATTCGTCATGGGTCCAGCGTAGGCCCTCCGCTGGTCGAGTAGCGCCGGCCGAGCGGAGCGAGGCCGCCGCGTGTCGAGGCCACTACCGCCGAGGCGCGCGAACCGGGCCGGTGTACTTCTCGCCCGGGCCCTCGCCGGGTTCGTCCGGGTATGCACTGGCCTCCCGGAACGCCAGCTGCAGGCCCTTCAGGCCGTCGCGGATCGGTGCGGCGTGGATGCCGAGATCGGCTTTCGACGCGTCGACGATGCCGGCCAGGGCGGTGATCAGGGTGCGGGCCTCGGGCAGGTCGATCCGGTCGGCCGGGGTCCCCTCGGCCAGGCCGAGCTTCTCGGCCGCCGCGCTCATCAGCATGACGATGGATCGGGTGATGACCTCGATGGCCGGAATATCGCCCAGGTCACGGACGTTGTCGGGATCGGTGTGCGCCGCATCTCCCAGGTCGGCGCCATCGCCCGTCGCACCCTCCGGGGGTAACGGTGCAGGTGACGAATAGGAGTTCTCGGCCATGGCTGTTAGACTCCCATAGCACGACCGCCCTGGTATGCGCCGGGGTCGTAAGTGGAGTTCCGCTCCCACCGTTCGACGCGAGGTTCTCGCAGTTGCACGGTCCGGTTCACGCCGATCGTCGCAGATCGCATCTCTGGATGCTGAGCTGTACGTCGTCGGCAGCGTGTGTCAGCACTGGCACGCGTGGACGAACCGGTCGGTATCGGAGCCCCGCGGACATCAGTCCCGGGGCTTCCTTGCTGAGGTGTCCCGCAGGTTCTCTTGCATACGTCCCTCGCCACGACGCGACGGTTACCACTGCAGGATTGAACAAGGAGGCCCCATCAGCACTGAGACCCGCATCAACGAGCGCATCCGCGTCCCTGAGGTCCGACTCGTCGGACCCAACTCGGAGCAGGTGGGCATCGTGCGTGTTGAAGATGCGCTTCGCTTGGCCTACGAGGCCGATCTCGACCTGGTCGAGGTGGCCCCGGACGCCCGTCCGCCGGTCTGCAAGATCATGGACTACGGCAAGTTCAAGTACGAAGCGGCCCAGAAGCAGCGCGAATCGCGTCGCAACCAGCAGATGACCGTGATCAAGGAGCAGAAGCTCCGTCCCAAGATCGACGACCACGATTACGAGACCAAGAAGGGTCACGTCATCCGGTTCCTCGAAGCGGGATCCAAGGTGAAGGTCACCATCATGTTCCGCGGCCGCGAGCAGTCGCGCCCCGAGCTCGGCTACCGACTGCTGCAGCGCCTGGGCAACGATGTCGCCGACTACGGCTTCGTCGAGACCTCGGCCAAGCAGGACGGCCGCAACATGACGATGGTCCTCGCGCCGCACAAGGGTGCGAAGACCCGCCAGAAGGCGCAAGAGAGCCGTGAGCGTTCCGGTGGCCCGAAGGCCGCCCCTGACGCGAGCTGATCCGCGAGCACTGAGCGGACGAGAACTGAGTCGATCGGCCGGACGAGAGTCCGAACCGCTCCGGCCGAGATCACGACACGCGAACACGGGTACACACCGGACCTCGCCGGGTCCGGTGCCCGAGTTCGCCCGAGAAAAGGAAGAACATGCCGAAGAGCAAGACCCACAAGGGCACCGCGAAGCGCTTCAAGGTGACCGGCAGCGGAAAGATCGTCCGCCAGAAGGCCAACCGCCGCCACCTGCTCGAGCACAAGTCGTCCCGGCGCACCCGTCGTCTCGACGGCACCACCGTCGTCAGCGAGAACGACGCCCCGCGCATCAAGCGACTGCTCAACCGCTGACGCCAGCGACCCCAGACATCTGACAAGCAAAAGGATCTAACACATGGCACGCGTGAAAAGGGCCGTCAACGCCCAGAAGAAGCGTCGGTCCACCCTCGAGGCATCCAAGGGCTACCGCGGACAGCGGTCGCGCCTCTACCGCAAGGCGAAGGAGCAGCAGCTCCACTCGCTGAACTACGCCTACCGCGACCGTCGCGCGCGCAAGGGTGAGTTCCGCAAGCTGTGGATCTCGCGTATCAACGCCGCGGCCCGCGCCAACGACATCACCTACAACCGACTCATCCAGGGCCTCAAGGCCGCGGGTGTCGAGGTCGACCGCAAGGTGCTCGCCGACATCGCCGTGACCGATCCCGAGGCCTTCACCGGTCTCGTCGAGGTCGCCCGCAAGGCACTGCCGGCCGACGTCAACGCGCCGGCTGCCTGATTGCGCACCAGCACCCACGACCCGCGAGTCGCGCGGACGAACCTCCGATGACGGAGGTGCTGTCCGAGCGATCCTCGCGGGTCGTGTCGTATGCGAAGCTGCATCGCGCCGCCGAGCGGCGCGAGCAGGGCCGCTTCCTCGCCGAAGGGGCGAATGCAGTCGCGTCGGCGCTCACCGTCGGCCGGATCGAGACGCTCCTGGTCGCCGACGAGGAGCAGTTCCGTCACCGCGATCTCGTCGAGACCGCCGCGGCGGCCGGCGTCCCGGTGTCGGTGATCACCGGCCGCGCCGCGTCGAAGCTGGCCGAGACGTCCACGCCCGCGGGCATCTTCGCGATCTGCCCGTTGCTCGACGTGCTGCTGGACGCCGTTCTCTCCGCCGGGCCGCGACTCCTCGCGATCGCGGTCGAGCCGCGGGAGCCCGGGAACGCGGGCACGCTCATCCGCTGTGCCGACGCGATGGGCGCCGATGCGGTGATCCTGCTCGGCGATGCCGTCGACCCCCACAACGGCAAGTGCGTCCGTGCGAGCGCGGGGAGCGTGTTCACGGTGCCCGTGGTGCGTGAGCGCGCCGTCGACGACGCCCTCGACGCCATCCGGGGGTCCGGCATCAGCCTTTTGGCGACCGCGGCCGATGGCGAGGTCGCCCTGGACGCGGCGGGCGACATCCTCTCCGGCCGCGTCGCATGGCTCTTCGGCAACGAGGCCCACGGCCTGTCGGTCGAGGTGCAGCGCTCCGCCGACCACCGCGTGTCGATCCCCATCCGTGGCCGCGCCGAGAGCCTGAATGTCGCTGCCGCGGCGGCCATCTGTCTGTACGAGAGCGCCCGTGTCCACGGCGCGGCGGGTCGTGTCTGACCGCTGTCCGAGTCGGCCGGTAGGGTCGGCGATCGTGTCAGAAACTGTGTCACCCGACTCCGCGCCCGAACCCGCACCCGCGACCCCCGGCTCGCCGGCCGCTGCACCCCAGACGGTGCCCGCGCCCGATCCTGCGGTCGTGAACTCCCGCATCGCGTCGGCGATCGCGACCGAACTCGGGGTGGGCGCCGGTCAGGTGCGATCGGCGATCGAGTTGCTCGACGGGGGATCGACGGTTCCGTTCGTCGCCCGATACCGCAAGGAGGCCACCGGCGGCCTCGACGACGCGCAGCTGCGTACCCTCGACGAGCGTCTCGGTTACCTGCGCGACCTCGAGGCCCGACGCCAGGCCGTCCGCGAATCCATCGCCGCGCAGGGCAAACTCGACGCCGCACTCGATGCGCGCATCCTCGAGGCCGACACCAAGGCGCGCCTGGAGGACATCTACCTGCCCTACAAGCCGAAGCGCCGCACCAAGGCCCAGATCGCACGCGAGGCCGGACACGAGCCGGTGGCCGATGCACTGCTCTCGGACCCGACGACGGACCCGGCGACCTTCACCGCCGAGCAGCTCGACGGCGCCCGCGCGATCGCCGTCGAGCGGTTCGCCGAAGACGCCGACCTCGTCGGCGAACTCCGTGAGCTGATGTGGCAGACCGGAGTGTTGCGCACAACGGTTCGGGACGGCAAGGAGTCGGCCGGCGCCAAGTTCGCCGACTATTTCGAGTTCTCCGAGCCGTTCACCTCGCTGCCGTCGCACCGGGTGCTGGCCGTGCTGCGCGGCGAGCGCGAGGAGATCCTGTCGGTCACCCTCGACGCCGACCCGGAAGCGGCCGACCGGCCCGCCGGCCCCGGACCGTACGAGCAGCGCATCGCCGCCCGGTTCGGCATCGCCGATCAGGGGCGTCCGGCCGACCGGTGGCTCACCGACACGGTGCGCTGGGCATGGCGGACCAAGCTGTTCGTCGGGCTGTCCCTCGACGTCCGGATGCGGCTGCGTCAGGCCGCCGAGGCCGACGCGGTCGCCGTGTTCGCGACGAACCTCAAGGACCTCCTGCTGGCCGCGCCCGCCGGGTCCCGTACGACGATGGGTCTCGATCCCGGCCTACGCACCGGCGTGAAGGTCGCAGTGGTGAACGCGACCGGAAGGGTCGTCGACCACGCGACGATCTATCCGCACGAGCCCCGGCGCGACAAGTCCGGCTCGCTCGCGGTGCTCGGCGCACTCGTCGAGAAGCACGGCGTCGAACTCATTGCCATCGGCAACGGCACCGCCTCACGCGAGACCGATGCGCTCGCCGGCGAGCTGCTGGCCGCGATCAAGGAGGCCGGCAAGAAGCCGCCGACGAGCGTCGTCGTGTCCGAGGCGGGTGCCTCGGTCTACTCGGCGTCGGCGTACGCGTCGAAGGAATTGCCGGACCTCGACGTCTCCATCCGCGGCGCGGTCTCGATCGCCCGCCGGTTGCAGGATCCGCTCGCCGAGCTCGTGAAGATCGATCCGAAGTCGATCGGGGTGGGGCAGTATCAGCACGACATCTCCGAGACCCTGCTCGCGCGCTCACTCGGGGCGGTCGTCGAAGACGCGGTGAACGCGGTCGGCGTCGACGTGAACACTGCGTCGGTGCCGCTGCTGTCCCGCGTGTCCGGCATCACCGCGGGCCTCGCGGAATCGATTGTCGCGCATCGTGACACCAATGGCGCGTTCCGGGATCGCAAGCAGATCACCGCGGTGCCCAGGCTCGGCCCCAAAGCTTTCGAGCAGTGCGCCGGCTTCTTGCGCATCGCCGACGGCGACAATCCGCTCGACGCGTCGAGCGTGCACCCGGAGGCGTACCCGGTCGTCACACGCATCCTCGAGAAGGTGGGCACCGATGTCCGGTCGCTGATCGGCGACACCGCGACCCTCACCAAGTTGCGACCCGAGGAGTTCGTCGACGAGACGTTCGGTCGTCCGACCGTCGTCGACATCATCGCCGAACTCGACAAGCCGGGGCGCGACCCGCGGCCGGAGTTCAAGACCGCGACGTTTGCCACGGGCATCGAGAAGGTCTCCGACCTGACCCCGGGGATGGTCCTCGAAGGTCAGGTCACCAACGTGGCCGCCTTCGGCGCATTCGTCGACGTCGGCGTGCACCAGGACGGCCTCGTCCACGTCTCGGCGATGGCACACCGCTTCGTCTCCGACCCCCACGAGGTCGTCAAGTCCGGCGACATCGTAAAGGTCAAGGTCATGGACGTCGACATCGACCGCAAACGCATCGGGTTGTCGCTGCGGCTCGACGACGAACCGGGCAGTGACGGCAAACCCTCCCGCGCGCCTCGCGGGCAAGGGCGGGAGGACAGTGCTCGTGGCGGCGGCAATCAGCCGCGGAGGAACGAGCAGCGTGGCGGCGGACGGGGCAACCCGGGCGGCCAGGGCCGGGGCGCTCAGGGGCAGGGCAACCGAGGCGGGAACCGGAACGATCGACGCCCGGCACCCAGCGGGGCGATGGCCGACGCGCTCAAGCGAGCCGGCTTCGGCAAGTAGGGTCGCGGCCCGGGCGGGCCGGTTGTGTGTTCGCGGATGCGGGGATTGCCGACCCCGAGCGAGTAGTTTCCCTCAGGCCGTCCCGGTCGCCGCGGTCGAGACTCGACGCCATGCCCAGCATCGTCTCGGGACGGCCGGCGTCGACCGGTCTGCCCACGCCTCGTGAACTCGCCGCCCTCACCGGGGACCGCGACCGCGTCATCGACCTGATCCGCATCATGTCGCTGGCGGTCGTGGTCGCCGGTCACTCGATCATGCTCACCGTCGACGTGACCGACGACTCGATTCATCTCGGCAACACACTCGGCGACGTGCCCGCACTGCAGCCGGCGACCTGGCTGCTGCAGGTGCTGCCGCTGTTCTTCTTCGCCGGTGCCGCCGCGGCGACCCGCGGCTGGACCTCGCGCGGCGACGGTGACACACCGACCGCCGGGCAATGGCTCGTCGCCCGGACACAACGCTTGATGCGGCCGGTGTTCTGGTACCTCGGAGCCGTCGCGGCCGTGTACACCGTCCTGTCCGGCACCGGTGCCACGGCGGCGGCCGACGTGGTCGCGCGTCTCGGGGTGCAGTTGCTGTGGTTCCTCGGCGCCTACCTGCTCGTACTGGCGGTGGTCCCGTTCCTGCAGCGCCTCCGGTCCGTCGGTGGTGTGCTGGCCGCCCTGGCGGTGTGTTGGGGGAGCACGGCGATCGTCGACGCCGTCCGACTGACGGACGGCCCCGCAGCGCTCGGCTACCTGAACTTCCTCGCCGTGTGGACGATCCCCGCGGTCCTCGGGGTCGCGTACGCCAAGAAGATCCTGCGGCCCGGGCTCGCCGTCCTCGCGGCCGCCGGTGCGCTGGCAGCCGACCTCGTCCTCGTCACGTGGGGACCCTACGAGGTCTCCCTCGTGACGGTTCCGGGCCAGCACCTGTCCAACATGAGTCCGCCGAGCCTGCTGCTCGCCGGCCACGCGATCGTGTTGTGCGCGGGCGCGATCGCGGTGCGCCGATTCCTCGCGGTCGTGGCCGACCGTCCGCGCGTCTGGTGGTGGGTGGTGCTGGGCAACCGGGGCGCGATGACGCTGTATCTCTGGCATCTGCCGGTGCTCGCGGCGATCATCGGTCTGTGCGCCGCGGCCGGCATCGACCGCGGCGACGTCGGCGCGGCGTCCTTCCCGATGATCGTCGGGGCGCAGACCGTGTTGCTGCTCGCGGGCATGGTCCCGGTGGTCGCGATCCTGTCCCCACTCGAGAACCGGTCCCTGCCGTGGTGGGACGAACCGGTCGCCCGGCGCAGCGGACCGGTGCGGAACGCGGCCCTGCTGACGGCGCTGGCCGGGCTCGGCGTGGCAGTGCTGATGCTCGCGCGCGGCGGTCTGACCGGCGACGGTGTGTGGTGGCTGATCATGGGCCTCGCCTGTGCCACCTGCTCGCGTTGCCTCGCGGTTCCCGCCGGTCGTCCGACGGCAGCGCCAGGGCTTCCCGGTGACGACGCCTCCCTGCAGGTCAGCGCCCCGCGGTAGTCGACTACCCTCGACGGGAGTCATCGTCGGCGCCGGAGGTGTCCGTCGGCCCGTTGGGTCGGCGTGCACAGCGCGACGACGATGCCGACCATCCATCGATCGACGCACGAGGAGCACGCCCACCGTGGCCACTTCCGCCGACGCAACGGCATTCCCGGGACCCGACGACCTCGAGGCGGCCGCGACGTCGGCCATCGAGGACTTCGAGGCGGCGGCCGACCTCGATCAGCTCGCCGCGGCCAAGTCGGCGCACCTCGGTGATCGCTCGCCGATCGCACTCGCCCGGCGCGCGCTGGGTTCCCTCCCCAAAGAGGGGCGTTCCGAAGCCGGCAAGCTGGTCAACCAGGTGCGCGGCCGGGTGTCGGCGGCCCTGGAGGCGCGCACCGCCGTCCTCGACGCCGAACGGGACGCGGCGGTCCTCGTCGCCGAATCGATCGACGTGACGTTGCCGAGCGGCCGGCGTCCGGTGGGTGCGCGTCATCCCATCACCGTCATCGCCGAGCAGGTGGCCGACGTGTTCGTCGGTATGGGCTGGGAGATCGCGGAGGGCCCGGAGGTCGAAACCGAGCACTACAATTTCGACGCGCTCAACTTCCTGCCCGACCACCCCGCCCGGTCGATGCAGGACACCTTCTACATCGCGCCCGAGGGATCGCGGCAGGTCTTGCGGACGCACACCTCGCCGGTGCAGGTGCGCTCGATGCTGAGCCGGGACCTGCCCATCTACGTGGCGTGCCCGGGCCGGACGTTCCGGACCGACGAGCTCGACGCCACCCACACCCCGGTCTTCCATCAGATCGAGGGACTCGCCGTCGACAAGGGACTCACACTGGCGAACCTGCGGGGCACCCTGGAGACCTTCGCGCGGGCACTCTTCGGCCCGGAGACGACGACCCGCATGCGGGCGAGCTACTTCCCGTTCACCGAACCCTCCGCCGAGGTCGACGTGTGGTTCCCCGCCAAGAAGGGCGGACCCGGCTGGGTCGAGTGGGGCGGCTGCGGCATGGTCAACCCGAATGTGTTGCGCGCCAGCGGTATCGACCCGGATGTGTACTCCGGATTCGCTTTCGGCATGGGCCTGGAGCGCACCCTGCAGTTCCGCAACGACATCTCCGACATGCGGGACATGGTCGAGGGGGACATCCGGTTCACCCTCCCGTTCGGTCCGGCCGCCTGACCGGCACCGCGCAGATCCCGCCCCGACGACTCCTCACGACGCGACGAAAGTAGTTGATACACAGTGCGTGCACCACAGTCCTGGTAC